>CAYFRH010000069.1:0-3386 GCA_964345345.1 uncultured Puniceicoccaceae bacterium
ATCACACCATCCTGTTGCGCAAGGATGGGGCTGAATTCCAGATCGCGGACAGCGGGGCGCCGATCTTCGATGAATCCGGGAAGGTGAACGGCATCATCCTCGTTTTCCGCGATGTCACCGATGACTATGCGCTTCAGGCGGAGCTGCGCCGCATGCGGTTCGCCATCGAAAAGGCTTCCCTCGGTATTTTTCAAATCGGGGAAGACGGACACATCCTGTACACGAACCCTGCCGCGACAAATAGCCTTGGTTACAAAGAGGGAGAACTGGCGGGACGATTGATCACCGATATCGATCCCAAATTTACCCTTGAAAGCTGGAAGAAACACCGCCGAGAAACTCTTCGCGAAGGCGGTTCCCGAACAATTCAAAGCCTTCACAAGCGCAAAGACGGGAGCACTTTTCCTGTGGAAGTGCAGGTCAACTACCTCGAATTCGAGGGAGAGCGATTCTCATTTTCTTTTGCCAAAGATTTATCGCAAAGGGAAAAGGCGCGGAAAAAATTGCTTGCGGTGAATGAAGAGCTTCGGCTCGCCAAGGAGAGAGCGGAAAGCAGTGATCGCGCGAAAAGCGAGTTTCTTGCCGTTGTCAGCCACGAATTACGCACTCCGCTCAATCCTATTCTCGGTTTTACCAGTGTGCTGCAGCATGAACTTACCCGCAAAGAGCACCTGGACTACCTCGACACCATTCATTCTTCGGGTAAGCGGATGCTGGCCATGGTAGAGGAGATCCTCGACTACATCCAACTCGACCGCGAATCCCTGCGGACCCACGAAGAACCTTTCTCTCCTCTCCGGACTTGTCGGCAGGCAGTGCAGGAAATCAGCCCCACGGCCGGACATCTTTCCCTCGAACTTCTCGATCCGGAGGGAGCAACCGCCGCCATGGAAGCAAGGTATATCTGGTGTGGCGATGCCCGCTTGCTCACCCGAATCCTCGTCAATCTCCTTTCCAACGCATGCAAATTTACGGAGCGGGGATTTGTCCGGTTGCAGGTTTTTCCGGACGAAGAGCCCGATGACGAAGCACGTCGCTGGTTTACCTTTATTGTCGAAGATTCCGGGGTTGGAATACCGGGCGACAGGCTGCAAGAGATCTTCGAGCCGTTCCATCAACTCGACAGTTCGCGGACGCGGCGTGCTCATGGTCTTGGGATGGGCTTGGCCATCTGTCAAAAACTGACCAAGTTATTGAACGGGCAACTGGACGTTGAGAGCAAGGTAGGCGAGGGAACGCGCTTCATGTTGCGGCTTCCCTTGCGGACACAATCCTGAAAAGCCAGTAATTGAGTATTGTCCGATTTGAATGGCCAAAGTTATTTTTGCCATTTCGAAAAAACCACCATGCCAAAGAAGAAATCCGCTAAAAAATCATCTTCTGCAAAGAATCTCGGCCACGCCGAACATTCCAAGGCCTCGGCGACTGTTGGCCTGCCCGGACAAATGGAGCGTCCCATCAAGGTCACTTTCATCGGTGCGGGAAGTTTTTTCGCCGCTCAGATCGGCAAGGACCTGATGGGCATCCCAGGAAATGCCGGGGGCACCTTCACACTTGTTGATATTGACGAGGATCGCCTCTGGCGGATGAAGAAACTGATCAGGAAAACAAAGGAAGCCCTCGGCGCGGAGAAATGGGAGGTGGTTGCGGAAACCGACCGGACAAAGGCTCTCCCCGGGAGCGACTATGTGATCAATTCCATTGAGGTCAGCGGGCTTGCCTGCGTCCGCCATGACAACGACATCCCGGCAAAGTACGGGATCGACCAGTGCATCGGCGACACCATCGGACCGGGCGGCCTCTTCAAAGCGCTGCGCACGGGACCGGTCCTTCTCGATATCCTCCGGGATGTCCGCGAATTGACCCCGAAAGCCCTGTTTCTCAACTACACCAATCCCATGGCTGCGCTCTGCCTCGCTGGCTTCCGCGCAGTTCCGGAAGTTTCCCTCATTGGCCTATGCCACAGCGTCCAGGGAACGAGCGACCTCATGGCAAAGGAAGCGGAAATTCCCTACGCGGAAATGACATGGGAATGCGGCGGCATCAATCACCTCGCGTGGTTCACCAAACTCGAGCACAAGGGAGAAAACCTGTATCCGCAATTGATGAAAAAGTGGGAAAAGGAGGTCGCGGATCACCTTCAAGGAAAAACGGGGGCCAAGGACATTGTCCGCAAGGACATGGCCCTGCACTTCGACGCTTTCATCACCGAATCGAGCGGCCACCTGTCCGAATACCTGCCGTATTACCGCAAGCGCAAGGACCTCCTCGAGGCTTATACGCAGCCTAAATACGATGGCGAAAGCAGTTTCTACGCGAACAACTGGCCGACATGGCGGAAGAACGCGGATCTGGAACGGGAGAAGATGATTTCCGGAGAAAAGGAGCTGAACCTGAAGCGCAGCTGGGAATACGCCGCTTTCATTATCGAAGCCCGGGAAAAGCGGACCCCTTACCGGATTCACGGAAATGTCTACAACACCGGGAACGGAGGGGGAGGGCGCCTCATCCCGAATTTACCCGCCGATGGTTGCGTCGAGGTTCCGGTTCTTATCGATGGCAACGGGCTGAATCCCTGTCGGTTCGGGGAGCTGCCGCCGCAAATGGCGGCGGTCTGCGCGAGCAACATGGCCGTTTTCGATCGCATGGCCGAGGCCATCCTCCGCAAGAGCAAGGAGGCCGCCGTCCACGCCCTCCTGCTTGATCCGCTCACCGCCGCAGTCTGTTCTCCCCGCGAGATCAAGTCTATGGCGATGGAGCTTTTCGAAGCGGAAAAAGACTACCTGCCCGGCTTTGCCTGAAGCCGGATTTCGTGTTTCCCGGGCTCAAGGGTGGCTTGTAGCGAATTTTTCACGACAGCCCAGCCCGGCCACCGCGTCGAGGCCAAAGGAACCGAGGAAAGGCGCCGTCGGCGGAACCGCGCCGCCCGTTGATTCCTGCGCATCGAACAGGTCCTGCAGCCACTTGCGGAAAAAGGTTCGCACATCCATGAAAAAGGCCGCCGTGCCCACGAACACCTGCGCGTCACCCGTCCAGCCAAGCCGTTCGTCCCGTTGCGGGCAATCGGTCGGCACTTCCAGGAAATTTCCCTTCTGTCCCCAGACGAAGTTGTCCGTCAATTTGTTCAGGAGTAGATTCGAGCATTGGAACCAACCAATCCGTTCCATGGGGTTGTGCAGGACCACGCCCTCGATCTGTTCGATTTCAACCTCATCCTGCGCCGGGGTCGTTTCGACCTCCGCGTACCGGAATCTATGAAAGGTGAAGCGCGGCTCGAAGATCTCCCCATCCCCGCCGGCGAGAATATATTGGTCGGTGGCCCGCGCTGAGCGGAGGTTTTCCGTGTAAAGGCTGCCATCGGGATTCAGTACCTCCGCGTGCCGCAG
>CAYFRH010000069.1:3486-9113 GCA_964345345.1 uncultured Puniceicoccaceae bacterium
GGCTTCCCGGAAAGGATTTCCTGGCGGCGGACGGAGGGAAGTTCGGCTTCCTCCAGCCTTGCATCAGGAAAGCAAAAGCAGCGCACCGGAAACCAGTCCCTGTCCGCATCCTTGGCGGTCTCTTCCCTGTCGGGATCCGTCCAGTTGCCGGGATCCAGCCGGGCGTCGACGACTTCCCCCATCAGCAGATCATTTTCGAGTATTGAGCCGGTCCGCCAGTGCCAATCCGGATCCGTCGCCAACAGCTCCTTGCCGTCCGCAAGGAGTCGCAGGCATACCCTCGGCTGCTCTCCATACCACTGACGGTCATGGGTCGCCATAGGTCCGCTGTACCAGCCGTCCCCAAGGATCAATCCAAGGACGTTCTTTCCCCGCCGAAGCAAATGCTCCACGGGATAGCAACGCCACAGCACCCGGCTAAGGTAATCCGTCCAACTGCCAAGGAACACGTCCTCCGTCACCGCCTGACCGTTCAGCTTCAGTTCCGCCACGCCCAGCACCGCCACGTACAGCTCCGCCGCCGAAGGAACGGAATTACCAAGGTCAAATCCCCGTCGCAGCCACACCGCCGGCGGCACCGTCCGCGGTCCCCCCAGTCGCTGCGACGCCTCCACCCACAATCTCCCTCCAAGGGGTCCCTTCCCGCTCCTCTCTTCCGACATTCAGCGGACCTCAGATTCTCCTACGATTCAGGACAAGGATTGTTTTTTTCCTCCTATGAATCCGTACACCAGGAAAATTCTTATGCAATTGAGTATCATTTGCAACTTGACGAAAGAAAATACGGGTATCGATACTGAGACTCATGGATAAACAAACAGGAAGTTGCAGGAGACGGCCGTCCGCGAATGGGGGAGCCTGGATTTTAGGAACGGGAGTGAAGCTATTCGGGGTCTTGGCGGGAACGGGAAGTCTTATTTTACCGATCCATGCTGAGGAAATCGGGAAGGAAGTCTTCGAGCTCGCGGAATTTGAAGTGGAGACGCGATCGGAACAGTTGACGGAACTGACCAACCCGCGCCTTGGCCCGGATATCCGGGAAATACCGAGGGGGGTTCGATTACTGCCGGGAGAAGTCCTGGATCAGATGGCCACGGTGGATTTGGCGGACAGCATTGGTCTCGAAGCTAGCGCACAACCGGGGGACAACTATCTTTCTCCGTACCGATTGCGCGGATTTACGGCAACGTTGGCGACAAACGGAGTTTCGCAGGGCGAATATGCGAACAACACCTTTTTCAACGAAGCGGCGACGGTTGAACGTGTGGAAATCCTGAAAGGACCGGCCAGCATCCAGTTCGGCAATGTCGAGCCGGGTGGTGTTCTGAACAAAGTGACGAAAAAGCCCCTCGCGAAGGCAGCCGCGGAAATCGGGCTGGGATACGGCTTCGGACTGGACGGGCAGGAACTATGGGAAGGAAGAGTGGATGTGACCGGACCTCTGTTGGCGGAGTATGATGTCAACGGTCGGCTAATTCTTCTTGGGCGGAACCGGGACAGTTTCCGTGATTTTGTCGACAGCGAAGAGACGCTGGTGGCTCCCTCTGTAAGTTTCCGTCCCTTTGCGAAAACCCGGGTTCTCGTCGAAGCGGTCTGGGAGGAGGAAAGCAGCTTTCTGGATCGCGGCCAGCCGACGATCGGCGCCGTCGGCGAGGGGAGCGACCTCACCGAGGAAGGACTCCTCGCCATCCCTGGAACGGTCAACCTGCAATCGCCGGGAAACAAATATGAAAACCGGAACTCTTCTTTGCGTTTCCATCTTACGCAAGGCTTGCCCGGCGACTTGTTGCTGGAGTTCCGGGCCTACGGAGAGTTCTTTGAAGAAGAGCGGGATTCGACAGACTTTTTCGCGCGCTCGACTTTTGCCTCCTTGTTGGGGCCGCTGCCCGCCAACACGGTAGGCCGCTTTACCACCGATCAATTTTCCGAAAATGACCTGGTGGGGATACAAACCGATGTGTCCGGGGAATTCGGGTTTGAAGGTTCGACGCACCGGTGGCGTCTCGGTCTGGATGTACGCAAGGAAGAAGAGGACCGAGTGGGGATTGTTGGTCTCGCTCCCCCGATCAATGTCTTCAATCCGGTTTATGGAGGAGATCCGCCGGCACCGATTCAGATTCCGGACGACCGGTACCGGGAAGTGGAATCCATCGGGGCTTTTGTGCAGAACCGGTTTTCCAGCCCGGATGGACGATGGTTGTTGCTGGGAGCTCTTCGCTACGAAGCCTTCGAAGCGACCACTCGTACGCCCGAGAATAGCTTCGCCTTTGAGAAAGAAGCGGTCACTCCCCAGTTTGGCATCGTCTATGCCCTTTCGCCTTCCCTCGATGCGTACGGCAGTTACGTCGAGTCCTTCAAAGCTCCGGATCCGGCCGGAGGTGCCTTGAGCAACGGTGAGGCTCCGGAACCGGAGACCGCTTCCCAGGCTGAAGCCGGCATTCGCTGGACGGTTTCCGAAAACCTGCAGGCGACCGCCGCAGTATTTGAGCTTATCAAAGAGGATGTCGTCGTCACCACCAACGAAGTGCCGCCGCAAAGCATTCAAATCGGGGAACAGCGCAGCCGGGGAGTGGAACTTTCCCTTCAGGGGCAGGTGACTTCAGAATGGAGGGTCCTGCTCAGTGGCAGCTACCTTGATACCGAAGTCCGGGAAGGGTTTTTTTCCAATCCGGCCAGCGGTGCCAATGAAGACGTATCCGGTAATCCGCTTCCAAACACTCCGGAATGGTCGGCCGGGTTGTACACCGACTACCGCTTTTCCTCTGATTCCGCCTTGGCGGGATGGACGGCGGGAGGGGCCCTGCAATATCGAGGCTCCCGGGCCGGGGACTTAAACAGCACCTTTTCCCTCGACGCTTACACCCGGATCGATGCCCATCTACAGTACGAACGCGGGAACTGGCGATTGCGGTTGAGCATACGGAACTTGCTCGATGAATCCTACCACGTGACTGCAAATCAACCTGTAAGCGTTCTTCCCGGTAATCCGCTTTTCGCACGTCTTGATATCCGGTATCGCTTCTGATGGCTGTGGGAAAGAAGTCGAGTAGGACCCCCGGACGGATGACCGATGGTCTTCGGCGCCTTCACCGCTGGCTCTGGTGGTGGCATTTTTGGCCGGGAATCCTGCTGGCACCGGTCATCCTGCTCGCTTCCCTTACAGGAGCGCTCTATGTCTGGAAACAGGAAGGGGAATCGCTTCTGTACGACCGTTTCACTTCGGTCCCTCCCGCTTCCGGGCGGGTGACCTTTGACCGGATGATCGGGTCCGCGAAAGAAGAGGTTCCCGGGGATCTTTTCAGCCTCGACTGGTCCGGCGAAGCCGGAGATGCCGCCGAGGTCTATGTTCGGGAAGAAGCCACCGGTCGGACCGTCCTCCTCTGGGTCAATCCGCACACGAGTGTTGTAACAGGTTGGCGATACAGGGATGAAATGCTTTTCACCCTCGTTCGCGACTTGCACCGTTGGATCTGGAGCGGACGCCTTCTCAACAACGTGCTTCCGGGCCGCCTGCTCGTCGAGGCCGCAACAAGCTGGGCCGTACTGCTTACTTTCAGCGGTCTCGCGCTTTGGTGGAACGGTTCCCGCAAGCGTCCCCGGCAGTGGCGTCTTCTGCAGCGGAATCGGCCTTATATCCTCTGGCGCAACTGGCACAGCGTTCCCGCCGTCTGGATGAGCGGCTTTCTAGTCTTGATCCTCATCTCCGGGCTCGTCTTTTCCAAAGGTGCGGGAACCCTCTGGAAGGGAGCGGGAGTTGCTACGAACAGTTTTCCGGAGAGCTACATCAACCATCCCGAAACCGAAACCGCCATCCCATGGGTCTCTTTTGAGGAGCTGATTCGTGGTTCCGAAAAGCCCGGCGATCCGGAGCACCTCTCTTTGATCGCTTATGGAGAGGCTTCCCGGGTCCCGCTCGTTCTCCGTGGCAATTACCAGACAGAACCATGGAAACTTCAGGCACGCTGGTTGGAACCGCAGACCGGAGCTATCATTTCCGAAACCTCATGGGCCGCCATGCATCCTTACGCCAAAGCCCATATCGGCGCTTATTCGGTGCATGTGGGCTGGATTGGTGGTCTCTGGACAAAAGTTCTCGCGACGTTGCTGTGCCTGCTCCTCGTCTTTCTTGTCATCAGCGGCCTCGTTATGTGGTGGATTCGTCGTCCGAGAGGAAACACCGGCTTTCCGCGAAAGTCATCTCCCAAATTGTCGCTTCCTTTTTTGCTCCTTATCACCAGCATGGCCGTCATTTTCCCCCTCGTCGGCTTAAGCCTTCTGTTCTATTTTACCGGACTTGCCGGTTTTTTTCTTTTCCGATACTTTTTTCCACGTTTTTCCCCGCCCGAGTGAACCAGTTTTCGTCTTGCTCCTTAATGAAATCCTATTTCATTAAGTGGCATGAAAGGAGGTTCCCTTGCAAAACGAAAGAGCGGCACAGGCGGGAAATGCTATTGGTTGGCCTTACTGCTGATAAGCGCCGCGACCGCTTTGCAGGCCGATAGCGTTCTCAGGAGCGGACATTATGACCTTGGAATCGATTACGTACCGGAGGAGGGATGGACATCCTATGTCTGGGATTTCAGCGCGCAGGAGCGGCTTTCGGCCCGGGACGCGATTATCTTCATAAGCGAATCGAGCCGGGAGACGGTGCCGCCCGACCCGGACTTCGCCTTTCTTGGCCAGGCGGGGGAATCCTTCTGGATGCTTCCGGAAATCTACGATCCGGAGCGTCTGTACCTTGGGATCGGAGCCCGTCAGCTGCAAAGAAACATTTTTACCGGAGGCCTGAGTAATCGGGGACGAATCACCATGCGCCTGCTTTCGGTGGACGGGAGCGGCCCGGAGCAAGGGGGAGAATTGGTCATGTGGCAGGCCGCATTCCCTCCGCGGGTCCATTTTTCCTCCGCGGATGGAATCGGCCCGGAGGATACGCTCGAGGAAATCACGGCCAATTTTCATGCCCACTACAATTGGGGCTTCACCAAGCCCGGTCTCTACCGCGTCCGTTTTGAATTCAGTGCTAAACTGGTACCGGAGCTTGGGGGAGGACGAACAAAAACCGAGGCTGTTTACAACTTTGAGGTCATCGACGCGGGTGATCCGGGCCCGCTTCGCTATGCGTGGAAACTGGAGGAGGCGGCGTTCTGGTCCTCGTGGTTGGGAACCTTTTTCGGTGACAGGGCCGGATGGATTTACACCGCCGTTTACGGCTGGTTGTACCTGCCGACGGGCCGCCCGGACTCCTTCTGGCTCTATGAGCCGCGGTCCGGTTGGGGATGGAGTGGACAGGACTTTTTCCCGTGGGTCTGGAATCCGGCCGCCGCCGCATGGCATTACCTCGAAACATAACGAATTTTAACGATAAAACTTATGATACCGAAACAGAAAATAACCATACCAAGACGTCGATTCCCCGCTTTTGCGGTGGGGGCGTTTCTCGTGACCGCCTCAATCCCGGCCCACGGGCAAGATGAGCATGACCATGAAGCGGCGGAAAAACTGCGGGAGGGCCACGCGGACCTGCTTATTCTCTACGAAGAGACAGAAGGTCTCCACATGGCCATCTCGGCGGAAGAGCATACGCATGGCGATGGTCACGAGCACGGCGATGATCACGACGACGGCGA
>CAYFRH010000069.1:9213-14095 GCA_964345345.1 uncultured Puniceicoccaceae bacterium
GACGACGGCGACGACCACGACGACGGCGATGATCATGATCACGGCGATGATCACGATCACGGCGAGGGCCACCAGGAATTGGATGAAACCGAAATCATCGCCGGACCGCAGGCGGTCTCCACCACCCGGTCCGGGGAGGCGTGGAGCTTTCAAGGAGGGGAAGGGCGCTTTTTCTACGTGCTTCCGCAAAGTGAAAAGCACGGGCTTCCTTTTCTCGGTCTGAACACGGAGGAGCTGGATCCGGCTGACTTTGCGACGGCGCCCGAGGTTCGCCTCCTTGGCGTGGACGGTCCTGGCGACTTCTTCCTGTACGAAGTGGACGCCTTTGGTGTTCCTACCGTTCACATGGACAGTGCCGATCCGGCGCCGGACACCTATGCGCCCCCTATCGGCACTCATGTTCACATGAACTGGGCTTTCAGCGAGCCCGGCGAATATGAAGTCAGCTTCGAACTGGCGGCTACTCTCACCGGGGACACGCCTGTCACCAGTTCGCCGCAAGTAGTGAAATTTCATGTCACTGGCCAAGCGGAGTTCCTTCATGAGGGACATGCCGACATCGGCCTTGCCTATGATTCCGAACACGGCGCTTCCTTTTTTGTGGCCGGGGAAGAAGAAGGGCACGAACACGAATTGCAGCCGGCAAGCCTGATCCGGGAAGAAGAAGAACACGAGCATGCCGGGGAGCGGCATCCTTCGGAAGTGGTTGTCCTGCTCGGCGGGCACGCCACTTCCCTTGTTCCCGGAAATCCGGCCTTTGCTTTTCTCGGGGAACCGGGAGACATGCTCTACCTCTCTCCGCAACAGGAAAAGGAAGGGGTTCCCTTTATCGGCTGGGATACGGACGAAGTGGAATCGACCCTGCTTTCCGGCGAGATCGAGATCGAGCTTCACCATGCGGAAGGACCTGGAGACGTCTTTCTTTATGGAATCGATGAACAAGGCGCTCCGTTCGTCCTTTGGGACAGTTCCGATGCGGAGGAGGATATATTCCCGCTTCCTGCCGGCACGCATCGCCATCTCAATCTAGCCGTGACCGTTCCCGGGATCTACGAGCTGGAGCTGCACGCGGTTCTGCCGCTGGCGGCGGGCGGAACCACCGAGGCCGAGACGGTCCTCACTGTACAAGCCGGCGGTCTGGAGGGCTTTTTCGGGCACATTTCCCGGGAGTTTCCGAATTGGATCTCCGCCGAAGTGGGCGGTCTCTTGTATACGCCGGCATGGCCATGGGCATGGAATCCCGCTGAAGGTTGGATCTACGCTTACGGCAGCGGAGGACCCGCACAGCTCTTCTATCGGTCCAGCGACTCCGCATGGATTTGGACAAACGAGGAGATGTATCCGGAGTATTTCGACTTCCGTCTTGGGATGACCCGCACCTGGGGTGACTGAGACGCCATTCCCTGTCTCTGTCGAGAAAGGCCCTTCGTCCGGTTCAAGACGAAGGGCCTTTTTGTATCAAAATTCCAGTGACACCCGGATTTCGAGACCCCGGCCGGGGAGCGGAGCGACATCTTTCAAAAAGCTGGTATGTTGGCGGGCCTCGGCATCAAGCAGATTAGTTGCCCGGATTTCCGCCTGCGCCGTTGCCCGGAAAAGCTCGAAGGTGTGCTGAAGACGAGCATTTACCAATGTGTAAGACTCCGTCGGGCTCTGAAAGGCAAGAGTTCCGAATATCCTGCGGGGAACGTCCTCCTGCGCAAAGGAGTGCAACGTATCCACGGCAAGAAACCAGCCGTTCGTACGGGCTTCAAGGCTGCCGCCAAGCCGTTTGGGGGGAATGCGGGGCAACGGCTCGTCGTTCCCGGTATCGCGCGCTTCGACCCAGTCAAAAAAGCCCCGTGCCGTGAGCGAGGCAGCCTCTGTCTGCAGCAGGGTGGCCCGCAATCGTAATTCTCCACCTTGAAACCGGGCTTTCCGTTGCACATGGGCATAAGCGGTCAGCCCTCCGACTTCAAATCCGCGGTTCTCAAGAAAAATGAATCCGTCGAATTCACGCCGGAACAGGTTGACCGAAAATCCCCAGGCGGCCGTTTCCCGGGCAAGGACCAGCTCCACGCTGCGCGCGACCTCTGTCGCCAGTTCGGTGTTGGGAATCTGATACACCCCGGTGGCCCCGTGCGGGGCCTCGATGAAGCGCTCCTCGGGGGTTGGAATTCGGACGAGGCGTCCAAGGGACAACCGCGCCTCCCAGTTCCCCGGCAGCGGACGACGGACTTCCGCCACGGTGCTGAAAGCATGCTCCGTGGAGTCGACGGCGGACAAGTCCTCCCGCGCGGCGTGATGCCATTCAAAACGACTTCCCAGGCGGAACTTTGTTCCCCCCCAATCCCTTTCCACCATGCCAGCCCAGGAAATGGTGGAACCAATGGTCTCGAGAAAATCCTCATCCGCACGGCCCGCACTGTAGCTGATGTTACGGTTGGTATAGCGCTCTCGTCGCAATCCCATTATCTGCAAAAGGCTCCAGTCGCCGAAGAACATGGGCGCTTCCGCGAGAGCCTCAGCGGTCTCTTGCCGGAAATCATTGGAAAGAAAGGCGCCTTCCCATTCTTCCTGGCGAAAATGGGTTAGGGCACCGCGCAGCTCCACGGATTCAAACCACTCGGCCTCCGGGAGGAGAGTGACCGCGCCGGTCCCCCGGTCCTGTAAAAATTCGACGCGTATGCCGTCGCCGACCCCGGGCCCGTTCACGCCCGGGGTTCCAAATGGATTGCCATGCGTGTGCCCGTCCAGCGGAACTCCGTATTCGCCCGTGAAATGCTGGTATCCGGCCCGCGTTGATAAATTTTCGCTCCTCCATCCCGCGCCGATTGCGATCAATCCCGTGCGGGTCCATGTGTTCGGGACCGTCCCTTCCGGATTCGGAGCCACCTGTCCCTGTACTTCCGGCGGAAGGCGCAGCCGGTTATTGATGTCGTACGCCTCCGTCCGGGCCTTTCCCGGAATTGTGTAGTCCTCCGTCTCCCGCGTCAGCGCGTTCACTCGCAACTCCCAGTTTCCGCTCCCGTGACCGGCTTTGAGATAACCCATGCGACCGTCGTCCTGCGTGGAAAATGAACCGCCCGCTTCCCCGCTCCAGCCCGGGACGGGGACCTTTCCAAGGGAGAGATAATCCGCTTGCGTATCGACGGCCCCGCCAATAGCTCCACCTCCGTGAATCAGGGCGGCAGCCCCTCGGTGCACAACCACTTCCCGCACAAACACGGGCTCGATGGCCACGGCGTGATCCGGGCTTCGCGATGACAGGTCCCCGCTCGAAAGCCCATTCGTGTACACGCCCACGCGATGCCCGCCCATGCCCCGCACCATCGGACGACTCGCCCCCGCACCGTAAAAGCTTGAACTTAGACCCGGCTCCCACGAAAGCGCCTCGCCAAGGCTCCCTTCCGTTTGCCGTCCTGTCCTTCCAAGCTCTACCACATCCCCTCCCGCCATGGAAGCTCCGCCGGCGGCCAGTCCTGCCTCCTCACTCCTTACTGTCAATTCCCGCAACTCTACCACTTCCTCCTCCGCAGAAGCCCGCCCTTCCACTGTAGTCGTCCACAGCAGTGTCGCCGCCCACGCCGCCTTCACCGCCCGTCCCACTGTTTCCCTGCTCAGCCAACTGCCTTCTGTGCTCTGCATTGAAAGAGCCTTGCAATAAGCGGGCGCTTGAAAAAAGGTCAAGCCCACGACCAATCGTTGACATCGAGATTCCCCAGTAATCTATTGTCTACGCTGTTCTTTGATTCCGTGACCCACCAATACCGGTCGCCGGAATCCCTTTACAAACGGGGGTGTTCTGGAATTCGACCGGTCGTGAATGGGCGTCACTGCAGGCAGGAGTTGGTCGAAGGCTCCTTGACAATCGACCACGCCAATAACTGGCAACGAAGAATACGCTCTCGCGGCTTAATCTTGCCGCGACGGTGAACTCCTGACGTCCGCTAAGGAGGAATCCGACGATTAGCGGATATAGCGTCTTTCGGGTCACCGGGAAGACGTCGTAACTCACAGGTGACTGGCCGGGATCGGGCGCGCCGTTTCGCGCGTGACCGGCGAGAAACCAAAAAGCGGCTAAGCTTGTAGATGTGGCACCCGGAAGCGACCGGGACAGGGGTTCAAATCCCCTCACCTCCACCATCCTTCGCCCTGCGGGCTTCGGATGGCAAGCCAAGTGAGCGCAGCGAAACGCTGGCGCAGCCAGAAGCCCGCAGGGCGAAGGATGGTGGCCCTTCGAAGTCCCGTCGAAGCGGGACGAAGTAGGGCTCAGACACCTACCCAAATCTTGTCGATTGCGGTGATTGCATTGCGAATTAGCTCCAGGATCATTTCCCCCATGTACTACGTCTACCGCCTGCGCAGCCATTCGCATCCCGCATTTGAGTACACCGGCTGCACCAGCGATTTAAAGGGACGTCTTTTCCATCCCAATTCCGGCCAGGTGAAGTCCACAAGTCAGTACCGACCGCTTCTCCTGCTCTTCTACGCTGCCTTCGAGAACAAAAGCCGCGCCTATGCCTTCGAACGCTATTTGAAAACCGGATCCGGCAAGGCCTTCGCCCGCAAAAGGCTCTGGTGACTCTGTCGGCATAACCCGAAGAATCAGCGGATTAGTGAGTGCTGTCGCCGGTGGAAGCAAAACGGTGGGAAAACCGCCCGCGAGCGTGAGGATGCGGAGTTGTCTGTTGCCGTTGTGGAAAGCTGGGAAAGCAGCTGCAGGAGCTCAAAGAGATCTGCAAGGGTTCTTCCAGGATTTCTGTGGCCTCAACAATCATGTTGGCGACACCAACCGAAACCTTCTCATTCATGACAGCTTCTAGAAGCCGTTCCTCGTTGGACCGAATTGCCAAGAGGAGTCTCGGAATACTCGTTGACGACCGCGAAGAATACTCCACAT
>CAYFRH010000070.1:0-14046 GCA_964345345.1 uncultured Puniceicoccaceae bacterium
CGGCACCACCAACGCCGCCCTCTCCGGCGAGGAAACGGTGGAACTGGATCTCCTTCGCGAAGGTGCCGCACCCCAAAACGAAACCATCACCTTTGACGGCACCTTCGTCGTCGCAAACGCCGTAACCCTCCAACTCGACCCCGATGGGGCCGCTCTCGCCGGCTTCGTCTTCGACGCCATTGCCACCCAACAACGTAATGTCGCCTTCCCCGTGACCATCCGCGCCATCGACGCCGACGGCAACCCCCTTAGCAGCTACAACGGCACTGTCATCGTCGGCAGCGATACCGCCGCCCTCTCCGCCGGTGGCGGGGAAACCGCCGCCTTTACCGACGGCGTCCTCAGCGGCCACCAAGTCGCCGTCGCCGACACCGGCACCCACCGTCTCACCGCCGAAAGCCCCGACTCCGCTGAGAGCGGGGCAAGCAACCCCTTCGAGGTCGACGAACTTCTCCGCTCCCTTCTCTTGGAAGCCGTCCCCTCCGAGGGAGGCAACGTGACCGGTTCCGGCGACTTCCCCAACGGCACCTTCGCCGCCATCACGGCCTCTCCTGCGGATGGCTACACCTTTCGAAGATGGATCGGCGAAGGGGTGACCAACCGATCCAACCCGAATACTACTGTCCGCGCGGACGCCGACCAACTTATCACCGCCGTCTTTCAAAGGCTCGTCACCGCAAGTTACGATAATTGGGCGCAGGCAAAGTTTCTCCGTGACGTCGGCAATCCCGAGATCTCCGGCAAGTCAGCCGACCCGGACGCCGACGGACTCAGCAACCTCCTTGAGTTCGCCTTCGGCACCGATCCTCGCTATGGCAAAATAGGGGAAGCTGTGCCGACAATCAGCCGGAAAGTCGATAATAGCCTGTCCCTCGAATTCCACCGCATCCGCAACTCCGCCAATGTCACCTATCGCGTCCTCGCCGCCTCCGAAGTTTCCGGACCTTACAGCGAAATCACTCCTGACCCGGCCACTGTTTCCGTTACGGAGATCAACGCAGAATACGAAAAAGTCGAAATCCCGGTCAATGTAACCGGCGACAGGCGCTTTCTCCGCGTCAAGGTCGAGCTTGACGAGAACAATTAAACCGAAAACCGCACACCTTATCACTCACTGTGAAAGCGAATCCATCTCTCCATTACGGTAATCGACGCTGCCGATTTGCCGGCGTTGTGTCTGCCCTTGCCATCTTAATGGGCTCAACGGCTCAAGCAGATTTGGACGGGGAACTCCTCGCCCATTTTGTCGCTGAGCCGATTCTCACTTCCCTTTCTGCTGAAAGCCTCGGCGACAATATAGCTTCCGCCGACATCATCCGCGGACCTGAGCTCATCGCCGTCGACGATTTCGCCGGCTTCTACGATTCCTCCGGCTGGTCCACCGCCGGCGCGTTTCCCGGCGTCTCCGACGGCAACTACCTCCAAGTGGAAATTGCAATCGACCCCGGCTTCCAGGTCGAGCTGGATACGCTCGGTCTCGCCTACAGCGACGCCGGCTCCCGCGACTCCGCCCAGCGGCTCGAACTCCGCCATTCCGGCGACAACTTCGCCTCCGTTCTTTTCCAGGATACTTCGGTCGCCGTCTTTCCCGACATCGATGCCAATACGATTGACCTGACCGGTATCGGCCAGACCTTTACCGGCAGCGTCGCCCTTCGGCTCTACGGCTATGGCGCGATCGACGAAGACGGCGTACTCGGCCTCGCCAACGATCCCGCCTTCACCGATGCGGGCGAGGCCGGAGCCGTCCTCCTCACTGGCGACGTCGCCCCTATTCCCGAGCCCGCACACCTGCCTCTCCTCCTCGCCCTCGTTGCTCTTACCGCCGTTGGAATCCGCCGGGACCGTCGGAATCGCCCAAAGACTTTGGATGATTTTTAGGGGGCGAGCCAACGGCCCGAAAATAAAAAGGCCATGACCCAATCCTAACGAAGCAGAGACGCCTTTCACGCAGAACTTAGGAAGCGGGCGTGGAGGCGCGGGCCGGAATCGAACCGGCGATAGAGGTTTTGCAGACCTCGGCCTTACCACTTGGCTACCGCGCCAAAAGAAAATTTAATTGAGCGAAGGGGGACAGGGGCTGTCAATCCTGCGGAGGGGAAATTATCGGGGGCGCCGGTACGATGGCGCAGGACACGGCACTTCAAGGAATTGCGGAGCCCGAACGGGATGGTCGGTCATCACTTTTCCATTTACTTGCGAGCGGGGCCGGCAAACACTTCCGCGCATGTCGGCGAAGATCTTTACCATTGCCAACCAAAAAGGCGGGGTTGGCAAGACGACCACTGCGATCAACCTTGCTGCCGGGCTGGCGGCGCGAAAGATCCGCACCCTTGTCGTCGACCTCGACCCGCAGGCCAACGCCACTTCGGGACTGGGGTTCGAGAAGCAACCGGACGGCAGCGTCTACGGGCCCCTGCACGGGGAAGGCAAACTGGCCGAGCGCGTCCTTGAGACCGGAACGAAGCACCTTTACCTCCTGCCTTCGGAAGTGGACCTTGCCGCGCTCGAAATCGAGCTCAGCCAGCAGGAAAATTACCTCATCCGCTTGCGCGAACTACTCAAACCGCTCAAAAAAAAGGAGGGCTACGGAGCCATTATCCTCGATTGTCCTCCTGCCCTCGGCCTCATCTCGATGAATGCGCTCGCCGCCGCCGATTACCTTCTTATTGCCCTGCAATGCGAATACCTCGCGCTGGAGGGCCTCGGCTCCATCCTGAAAGTGGTCGAGCAACTACAGGACGCCTCCGTGAATCCGAACCTTGCCGTTGGAGGCATCCTCATGACCATGTTCGACATCCGTACCAATCTCAGCCGGCAGGTCCTGAACGAGGTGAAGACGCACTTTCCCGAGAAAATCTTTACTTCGGTGATTCCCCGGTCGATCCGCCTTGGCGAAGCGCCCAGTCACGGACAGACCATTTTCGAGTACGACCCGCACTCGGCGAGTGCGCAGGCCTACAATCAGCTCGCGCGGGAAGTGGCCAAACGGTTTGACCTGAGCAAAAAATAGCCAACCGATTGTTTTCTATGGCATCCGAAGCCTCCGCCCACGAGGCATTGCAACAGCGGCTTGGCTATGAATTCCGGGACGAGAGCCTGCTCCGCCTCGCACTCACCCATCCCTCGCACGCCCCTTCCGCGAAGGAGGGTCGGCATAACCAGCGGCTGGAATTTCTCGGGGATGCCGTCCTCGGTATGGTTCTTGCCGAAGCACTCTGCGATCTCCTGCCGGAGGAACGGGAAGGCACGCTCACCCATTACCGCTCCATTCTGGTCCGGGGTCGGCAGCTCAGCCTCCTCGCCCGCGAACTGCAGCTCGGCGCATGCCTCTTCCTCGGGGACGCGGAAGCGGAGAGCGGCGCCCATGATCTCGATTCCATTCTTGAAGACGCCTTCGAGGCGGTAATCGGGGCAATCTACACGGACGGCGGGCTCGAGGCGGTGCGAACCTGTGTGCAAAAAGTCTACGGCAGCTTTGAGCAAAGGCTCGGCGAACAGAGTTCGGGAGTGAATCCAAAAGGACGGCTGCAGGAACTCTTGCAGCCAACTGTCGGCAACGAGGCCATCCTCTACCGGACGATTTCGGAAAGCGGTCCCGATCATAATAAATTCTTTTCCGTGGAGGTACTGATATCCGGCAAAGTGCGCGGGCGCGGGGAAGGGACCTCAAAAAAACTTGCGGAGGAAAACGCCGCCCGCGAAGCCCTTGCCGCCCTCGAATAATGAAGGATTTCCGTCTTCCCGCCGGGGCGAAGGTCCTCCGCTACACCGGTGTCCTGCCTCCCGCCCGTTCCCTTGTCCTCGCCCGGGACCTGCTGCGGGAGCCACCTCCTGTCGCCATCGTGCTCTGCCCGGGCGCACAGCTGATGAATGAGTTGCGCGCCCTTCTCCCAGTCTACCATCACCTCGCCGGCCTGCGCGCCCAACCGGCTCCGAGCACACCCGCGTGGGCTCGCCTGCCCGCTCCCCCGCCCGAGGAGAATCCGGACGATCCCCTCCCCGAGCGCCTGCTTGAAGAGCTTGAATGCGACCGCCTCGGTTCCCTCAGTCAGCTTGCGGAAGCGGCGGCGGGGCGCGCCGACGGCCCGCTCACCGTCTTCACGACCCCGGAGGGGCTCTTCGCGCCCGTCCCGCCCAGGCATGAACTGGCGGCGGGCGAGCTGCACCTGCACACCGGGGACGAGGTGGATTTCGAGCAACTGCGTCGCCGTCTCGCCGGGAATCTCGATTATGACGCGGAGGCCGTCTGCGAGCGCCCCGGCCAATTTGCCGTGCGCGGCGGGCTTATCGACGTGTATCCCCTGAATGGCGACGCACCCGTCCGCCTCGACTTCTTCGGCGACGAACTGGAATCGATCCGTCGTTACGATCCCACCACCCAGCGCTCCCTTGGAGACCTCGACGCCATCATTATCAGTGGCCGGGGAGGCGGCGGCGGCAAAGCCGACCCGGAAGGCATCCTCTCCTACTTTGGGGACAAGGTAGCGTGGTACCTTGTCGAGCCGGCCGACCTGCGGGAGAATTTTCCGTCGGTCTTTTCCATCTTTGAGCGCATGGAAGACCGCCGCGCCACCATGGCACGGTTGTATTCGGATCGTCACGACAAAGCCGACCGCTGGACCGGCCTGCAGGAACTGGAGACGGATCCCCGCTGCTTCGCGGAGGACAGCCCCGCAGTGGCCCTTTCCTTTTCCTCGCTCGAGCCGTGGCGCGAGCAGCCGCTGGAGAGCGTCGTCGGGCTCGAACGCCTCGAGGAGGAAACCAAGGCACGGGAGCACTTCTTCGCCGTTCTCCGCGAGTGGCAGCAGGCCGGCGAAACCGCCCTGTACGCCCTCGTTTCCTCGGAGGGAAAATGGGAGGAGATCCGCCGCCTCCTCGACGAGGCCGGCTTCGGGGACCTCAATCCCGGACATGTCCCCGGAGACGCCCCGGAGGGCTTTCTGCTGGAGGACGCTCCACCGGAATTGACCGGGGAAGCATCCATCCGGCGCCTTGTTGTCGTTACGGAGCGCGAATGGCTCGGACGCCATGCCGCGAAACGCCCCGCACACCAGCAACGGCTCCTTCCCCACCGCACCCGTGTCGATTCCCTGCTCGATTTCGCCGACCTTGCCGACGGCGACTACCTCGTTCATCTCTCCCATGGAGTTTGCCGGTATCACGGCCTGCAAACAATGGAAGTGCGGGGACGCGAGGAAGAGGTCATCTCCCTCGAATTCGCCGACAAGGTCACCCTGCATGTCCCCTTGCAGGACGCGCACCTGCTCACCCGTTACGTCGGCTTGAGCCGTGCGCATCCGAAACTCGGTCGCCTCGGCGGAAATCAGTGGGAGAAAGCCCGTGCCGCCGCCGAATCCGCCACCCTCGATTTCGCCGCCGACATGCTCAATCTGCAGGCGCAACGGCAGGAGCAGCCCGGGATTGCCTTCACCTACGACACCGAATGGCAGCAGGCCTTTGAGAACGCCTTTCCCTACCGGGAGACCGACGACCAGCTCCGTGCCGTCGAAGAGGCCAAGGGGGACATGGAGAAGGACAAGCCAATGGATCGGCTGCTGTGCGGCGATGTCGGTTTCGGCAAGACGGAGGTGGCAATCCGGGCCGCCTTCAAGGCGGTCATAGACGGATACCAGGTCGCCCTCATGGTTCCGACCACCGTCCTCGCGCAGCAGCATTTCGAGACGTTCCGGGAGCGCTTCGCCCCCTATCCCGTCACCGTCGAAATGCTCAGTCGCTTCCGCTCCCCCCGGCAGCAGAAGCGCATTGTCGAGGAGGCCGCAGCCGGCAAGGTCGACCTCCTCATCGGGACGCACCGCCTCCTCAGCAAGGACCTCCGCTTTGCCAACTTAGGCTTCCTAATCATCGACGAGGAGCACCGCTTCGGGGTTCGGCACAAGGAGAAGCTCAAGCGCCTGCGCAAGGAGGTGGACGTCCTCTCCATGAGCGCCACCCCCATCCCGCGGACCCTGTACCTTGCCCTCATGGGCGCGCGGGACCTGAGCGTAATCGAAACCCCGCCGGAGGACCGCCTCCCCATTGAGACGATCGTCCGCAGCTACGATCCGGACCTCGTGCGCCGGGCGGTGCGGCGCGAACTTGACCGGGGCGGACAGGTCTTTTATCTCCATAACCGCGTCCAGTCCATTGATTCGGTGGCTGCCCGCCTGAATGAACTCGTCCCCGAAGCGAGGGTCGCCATCGGCCATGGCCAGATGGACGAAGACCAGTTGGAAAAGGTTATGACCACCTTCGTGGCCGGCGAAACAGACCTCCTCGTCTGCACCACCATTATTGAAAACGGCCTCGATATTCCCAACTGCAACACGATCATTATCGAAGGGGCGGACCGCTTCGGGCTTTCGCAGCTGTACCAGTTGCGCGGGCGCGTCGGGCGCTTCAGCAGGCAGGCGTACGCCTACCTGCTGCTGCACCGGCACACGCACATGCTCGACCTAGCCCGCAAGCGCCTTTCCGCCATGCGCCAGCATAACCAGCTCGGGGCCGGCTTCCGCATCGCCATGCGCGACCTCGAACTGCGCGGAGCCGGCAACCTCCTCGGGCATCAGCAGAGCGGGCACATCGTCACCGTCGGTTTCGACCTTTACTGCCAGCTCCTGCGCCAGAGCATCCAGCGGCTCAAGGGCGAACCGGTCGCGGCGCGCATCCGCGCGACGGTGGCGCTCGATTTCATACAGGAAGCCCGCTCCGGCACGGCCTCGGCCCGCCGCTCCGAGACCGGATTCGGAGCCCTTCTCGATGATGAGCTGGAGTCCGGCAGGATCGCACCTGTGCCCGCCCATCTGCCCACCGGCTACATTCCGGAAACGCGCCTGCGCATCGATTTTTACCGACGCCTCGCCATGACCGCCACCCTCGAAGAGGTAAAGGAGCTCGCCGAAGCTCTCGGCGACCGCTTCGGTACGCCACCCGCTGAAACCGAGCGGCTTCTGGCCCTCACGCGCATTCGCGTGCGGGCGGAGATGGCGGGCCTGAGATCGGTTGAATCAGAGGCCAACCGCCTCAAATGCCGCCTTGCCGCGTCTCGAAAATCCGAATACCTTAAACAATCTGGCCGCTTTCCCCGCTTGACCGGAAAAACCGCCAAAGCCAGGCTGCGGCAGATTGAACAGTTCCTGGCTGCCCAGACTCCAAAATCTTCATGATGAAGCCTTTCTTTTCCGCAATCGCCACTTTCTGCCTCGGGTTTTTTGTCCTGATGACGCCGCTACCCGCGCAACAGGCGCACAATATCTGGGATCCTCCGTTCAAGCAGGGGATCGCCGCCGAAGTGGAAAACACCATCATCACCTTCGAGGAATTGCGGCGGGAAATGTCGCCCCTCATTCCCCGGATCCGCGAATCTTCACGATCCCGTGAAGAATTCGACCAGCGCATGCGCGAACTCTACTTCGAGGTCCTGCAGAACCTCATCGACCGCGTCCTCATTGTTAAAGAATTCCAGAAGAAGGAGTTCAACATTCCGCAGGCCTACGTCGAGAACGAGTTCGACCGCATTCTCATCGAGGATTTCGAGGATGACCGCGCGCGCTTCCTGGAATATCTGCAAAGCCAGGGAAAGAACGTCCGCGAATTTCGCCGCGACCTGCGCGAGCGCATCGTGGTCAGCGTCATGCGCTCGGAAAAGCGGAAGTCCCAGTCGCAGATCTCCCCCGAACGAATCGAACAGTTCTACAACGAGAACAAGGTAAATTTTTACGAGGAAGAGGCGGTCAAACTGCGGATCATTATGCTGCGCCCGCTCGCAGACGAAAATGACGACCAGATGCGGCAGACCATCGATCGAATTTATGAGGAACTGGAAGAGGGAAAGCCCTTTTCCGCAGTCGCGAAAAAGTACAGCCAGGATTCCCGCCGGGAGCGTGGCGGCGACTGGGGGTGGATTCAGCGTCCCGACCTTAAGGAAGAACTCAGCACGGTCGCCTTTTCTTTGGAGGCCGAGGAGTACAGCGTCCCGGTCAGGATTGGGGAGCAGACCTTTATCCTCTATGTCGAGGAACGCCGTGAGGAAGGGATTCAGCCGCTCAATGAAGTGCGCGATCGTATCGAGGAAATTCTCGCCGGTCAGCTCGCCCGCCAGGCCCAGCAGCGATGGATTGAACGGCTCCGCCGGGAGGCGTATATCAAGTATTATTGAGGGGTGGGATGAATCCTCAGGGTCAACTTCTCCCCGACGTTGGCCACCTTGTCATTTCAGGCCGTAAAAGGCGCCTGCGTTGGCGGTCGTTTTTGCGGCCAGTTCCGCTGTCTCCATGCCGAGGATTTCCGCCGCCTTGTGAGCGGTATGGACAAGGTGCGCCGGCTCGTTGGTCTGGCCGCGCAGAGGTTCCGGACTCAGGTACGGGGAGTCGGTCTCCAGCATAAGGCGCTCGGGGCCCTGCTCCCGGAGGGCCTCGCGGATCGGCTCCGCGTAGCTGTTCCGGTAGGTCAGGATTCCGGTGAAGGAGGCCCGGCCCCCGCGCTCCAGAATCGGACGGAGTTCCTGCGATCCCTCGGTAAAGCAATGGAAAAGCACCTTTTGCCAGTCCACCCCGCTGTCATCGATCATGCGGATGCAGTCCGCCACCGCGCTGCGCGAGTGAATCACCACCGGGCATTCCAGTTGGTAGGCCACTTCAAGCTGCCGGGCAAAGGCCGCCTGCTGCCGCTGTTTCACCTCTGCCGCTTCGTCGGGATACTTCGGCAGATGAAAATAATCCAGTCCGATTTCCCCAAGGGCGACCGGCAGGGGTTCCACGGTGAAGAAGGTCGAAATGGTCTGCACGGCCTCTTCCCATTCTTCGCCAGCCTCGCCGGGATGCAGGCCGACCGTCCAGTCGATGAGTCCGGGATAGCGCTTCGCCAGCCGGTAATAAAGGTCCCAGTCCTCCGAAGAGGTCCCGATGGTGACGCAGCGGTGCACCCCCGCCTCCTGCATGCGGGCAAGCAGATCCGGAAGCTCGCGCGCCTGCTGCGCTTTCTGCAAATGACAATGCGTATCGATCCACATGCCGATACCCTGAGACGGCTTTGCGGCGATAGGCAACCCCCGACCCGATCGCCTTGTCCAGTTTTATCCACGCGGGCCTTTTTTCTTTGAATCCCGCCCTGCGAGCGTATTCTCTTCGCTCATGATCGGTGAACGCTTGGAGGAAGGACGCAAACGCAAGGGGGTCACGATTCGGGAAGCTTCCGAGGCGACCAAAATCCGTGGCGACTACCTCATGGCCATGGAGGATAATTCCTTCGATATTTCCCTCCCCCAGGTCTACCTGCGCGGGTTTCTGAAAAACTACGCCCGCTACCTGAAGCTGGATCCGCAGAAGATCCTCACCGATTACGACGCGTACCAACTTGGTCGCACATCGCCGCCGGCCGGACGTACGCGCGCCTCGCGCGAATCCTTCGGGCACATGGAATTGCATAAGAAGGAGGAGGCTCCCTCCGGCGAATCCGCGAAAACGCCGGAAGAGGAGCGCATCGTCGTGACTGAAGGCCCGCCCGAGGACAACGATGAACCGGAGATGCGCTTTGACCTGCGCGGCAACAACGAAAACGCGACCGAACAGCGTCCTTCCTCCGGTTTCGGACAGGGATCGACCCGCCACGAAGTCGATGCCTTCAGCGACAATAAGAGTCTTTACCTGAAAATCGGCCTGGCCTTTGCCGGTCTGGTTCTCGTCGCAGTCATTCTCGTCACGCTTGTCCGGCTGCTCGGTTCCTCCTCGGAGACGCCGGAAATCAATCCGGAACTGGCAACGGGAGAACAAAGCACGGAAACATCCGCGCCCGCCAGTACGGAAACGACCGGGGAACCGGTGCCGCAGAACCTCGTCATTTCCGCCAGCGACAATGTCACCCTGATCGTCGAACAAACCATGGATCGGGACCGCCTCTACAGCGGCTCCCTGACGGAGGGCGAGCAGCTCTCCCTTGAAAAGGTCGGCCCTGTTTCCATCCGCTTCACCAATGGGCAAGCCCTTTCCATCGAGGTGGAGGGCCGAAACTTCAATATCCGTCAGTCCGGGGTCGGGCGCACCGTCATCGAATAGGCCGCCCGCCTTCCTCCCGCGGAAGTTTTGCCGAGAGAACCGTCGCGGTTTTCAAGTGGACAATGTATTTGCTGCGAAAATACGGGTCTTCGACAATGGAAGAGAGGGACAGGACCGCATCCGGGACCAGCCCGATGGCATCCAATTCCTCCGCGTAGCGGTCGCCTTTCCAGTAGAAGACGCCGTAGCCGAAGGTCCCTTCCCCACCGGCGTGCAGGTTATTCCGGATCCATCCGAGAAAGCGCGGAAGGTTGGTGACCGCACGCCCAAGGATGAAATGCCACCTCGACTCGAGGTTTTCCGCGCGCTTGTTGACGACGGAGATGTTCTGCAGTCGCAGGCGTCCGGCCATATCCTCGACCGCCCGCGCCTTCTTCGCGATGGAATCGCACAGGTGAAAGGTGGTTTCCGGAAAGAGAATGGCCAGGGGCAAGCCGGGCAGCCCTCCACCGGTACCGACATCAAGGACACGCTGGCGCGGCTCGAATTGGTTCCACTTGGCAAGGACTAGACTGTGCAGCAGGTGATGCGTGCGGAAGGCCTCCATATCCTTACGCGAAACAAGGTTCACCCGCGTGTTCCAGGCGAGGAAAAGTCGCTCCAGTTCCTCCAGCTGTTGCCGCTGCCACCCGGAAAGCTCCGGAAAAATCGATTCAGGATCGGGACCGGGCATAAATGCTTTGCAGGCGGAGTCTCCCTATTCCTGGCTGGCCAGCCAGCGCTCGGCCTCCATGGCGGCCTGGCAACCCATTCCCGCAGCCGTAACCGCCTGCCGGTATACCTCGTCAGCACAGTCTCCGGCCACATAAACGCCGGGCCGACTCGTCTTCACTTGGCTGCCGTTTTCGGGAATCAGGTATCCCCTGTCATCGACGTGCAGATCCTGCGTGAAGGGCTGCGTGTTCGGTATATGGCCAATGGCGATAAAAAAGCCCTTTGCCTCCAGCTCGGACTCCTCATCCGTCCTGACATTGCGGATACGGGCCGCACGCATGGTTCCGTCCTCGCCCGCGAGAACCTCGACCGGAACGGTGTCCCAGTGAATCCGGATTTTCGCGTTCTCCTTGACCCGATCGGCCATGATGCTGGAGGCACGGAGCTCATCCCGACGGTGCAGCATGTGAACGCAGCTGCAGAAACGAGTCAGAAACAGAGCCTCCTCGCATGCACTGTCTCCTCCGCCCACCACGATCACTTCCATGTCCCGGTAAAACGCACCGTCGCAGGTCGCACAGGTGGTTACGCCCTTGCCGCCGTACATTTCCTGCTCCCCCGGAATGTCCAGCAAACGCGGACGGGCGCCGGTAGCGACGATGACGGCCTTTGCGGTGAAGCGTTCGCCGCCGTCCGTGATCAGCTCCTTTACCTCCTTGTGTAACTTCGCTTCGCTGACTTGGGCAAACTGGGTACGCGCCCCGAAACGAGTCGCCTGCTTGCGCAGGTTGTCCATTAGGTTGAATCCGTCGATGCCCTCCGGCCAGCCGGGAAAGTTTTCCACTTCGCTGGTAGTGGTCAGTTGTCCTCCGGGCTGGCCACCCTCGAGGACCAGGGGATTCAGGTTGGCCCGGGCGGCGTAAATGGCCGCCGTCAAGCCGGCGCATCCGGTTCCGAGTATAATCAGATTTTCCATCGCAGACGTGGATCAGGGAATTTAATACATTGCCGACGCACCAAGGAGGCCAGCACCAGCCATAGAGAAAAGAAGGCCGCATGCCCTTGCCCGCAAGGGCTGACGGAAAAGAAAATCCACGAAATCGCGCATACGGAACGGCATCGTCCCGAAGTACATCGCCGCCACGATGAAGAGATACAGGATCGTCACCAGAAGCAGGCGCGCGGGCGTGTCGTACTGGCCGAAAGCGGACTTCAGGCCGACGTCTGCGCACATCAAGGTCAGGATGGCGAAGCCGCGCACGGCGAGAAAGTCCCGCACGTAAAAGATAGACCCGGCAAGAGTAGCGGCAAAAAGAGCAAAGAGAAGGTGCCGGTAGTTTCCAAAGTCGGAAGGACCAAGATGAAGGATCTTCCAGAGGAACCAGCCGCCCCCGATCAACATGGTGGCAATGGCAAGCGCCCGATTCCGCGGAAAGGCACGGACAGGCCCTTCCACACGAGCGGGAGCCAGAAGCAGCGGCAGACCGAGGGCGAGAAGGACAAGGCTCGCCAGCAGAGTGAAAAGAAAGAGGGAGGGGATCATTTTGCTACGGAAAAGCGCGGATATTTGGTGGCGCTTTCCGATTCGTCAATCCCGCGCAACACCAACTCGCCGCGCAGGGCGGTGATCGTGGCCTCGGAAATCCGAACCGGCACCAGTTCTCCCACAAGTCGTTCGCTCCCCGGAAAGATGACTTTGCGATTGCCGGGATTACGGCCCATGAAGTTGCCCTCTCCCTTGCGGGCAGGACCTTCGACAAGGACTTCTTGCACCGTACCGACAAGGGAGCGGTTTGCGCGCAGGGAAGATTGGCCAAGAAGTTCCAGCAGTTCCTGGTTGCGCCGCTCCTTTACCTCTTTGGGAATGTCGTCCTCCATGCCAGCTGCCACTGTTCCGTTGCGCTCCGAATATTTGAAGATAAAGGCCATGTCGAAGCCGACTTCCGCAAACAGGGATCGAGTGGCCGCGAATTCCTCCTCCGTTTCGCCGGGAAAGCCGACGATGGCATCGGTGGAGAGGGCAATGTCCGGGCGCACCTCCCGCAGCTGACTGACGATTTCGAGAAACCTGCGCCGGGTATACGGTCGCCGCATGCGCCGGAGCATGGAATCGGCCCCGCTCTGCACGGGCAGGTGTACGTACGGCATCAGCTTGTCGAGCCGACCATAGGCTTCGACAAGATCGCGCTGGAACCCGCGCGGATGAGGCGAAGTAAAGCGGATCCGCTCCAGTCCGGGAATGGCGTTCACCCTTTCTAAAAGCTGCACGAAAGGACTTGTGCCATTGCGGTAGGGAATTTGGCGCATGCCGTAGCTGTTCACAATCTGCCCGAGGAGGGTCACTTCACGCGTCCCGGCCGCGACCAGCTCCTCAATCTCCCCGCAGATGGAGTCCATGCTCCGGTAGCGCTCCGCGCCGCGGGTCTTTGGCACAATACAAAAAGTGCAATGCATGTTGCAGCCCTGCATGATACTAACAAATGCGGAAACCTGCCGCTGGCCGTCCGTGTGTTCACGGATCGTCTCCTCCGAGCCCGTCTCCTCCCCAAGGTCGACGAGGGTGCTCGGCTTCGGCCCGAGGCCGCGCTGGCTTGCAATCAGCTTGTCCAGCATCTCGGGGACCCGATGAAATTTCTGCGTCCCCACAAGCAGGTCGAGATCGGGCAGTTTCTCGATCAAAGTTTCGCCGCGGTTTTGCGCCATACAGCCCATTACGCCGAGCAGAAAGTTGGGATCCTCCTTCTTCCGCTTTGCAAGGTGTCCCGTCTTCCCAATGGCTTTCTGTTCTGCCTGATCGCGGACCGCGCATGTGTTCAACAAGACAATGTCGGCGTCCCGCTCGTTTTCCGTGATGGAATACCCGCGCTCGCGGAGTTGAGCCGCAACCGCTTCCGAGTCGCGCTCGTTCATCTGGCATCCGTAGGTCTTGATGTAGACGCGGTTCATCCTTTGACGCGGAATCCTTTTTCCTCGAGTACCGGAAGGAGCCGTTCCCGGCACTCCCCCTGCAATTCAATGACCGCGTCCTTGCGCGTGCCTCCGGTCCCAAGCGAGGTCCGTAATTCGGGAAGCAGGCGCTGGGCCTCCTCCACCCCACCGGGAAAACCGCTGACTTCGGTCACTGTCTTTCCGCCTTTGCCGGCCTTCAGTTTGCGCAGCAAAAGAGGACCCCGCTTCCCTTTCTTCGCCTGTCGCCTTTCCGCGCGGCTGGCAGGCGCCGCCGCAGGCTCGCCGGGTCCTGCCTTCAGGCCCTCGTCGGAAAGCCCGCCAAAGGGATTTTCCGCGGCCAGATCCTGTCCACCTTCGGTGGAAATGCGTTCTTTTCTATGCGCCATGACGT
>CAYFRH010000071.1:0-1902 GCA_964345345.1 uncultured Puniceicoccaceae bacterium
AGAAGATCGCCCTGCAGAAGATTCCCGCCGAATCAATCGACTCGCTTCTCGTTCCCGTATTTGATCCGAAGGCGGAAAAGGCCTCGACGGTGATTGCCAGCGGTCTTCCCGCCGGTCCCGGCGCGGCCAGCGGTCACATTTTCTTCAGCGCGACGTCGGCTGAGCGCGAGGTCAAAGCCGGGCGTAAAGTCATTCTTTGTCGCACGGAAACCTCGCCCGAAGACCTCAAAGGCATGTTGGCCTCCGAGGGAATTCTCACTTCGCGCGGCGGCGTCAGTTCGCACGCCGCCCTCGTCGCACGCCAGCTTGGAAAGGTCTGTATCTGCGGTGCCAGTGGCGTGCAGATCGACTACCACAAGAAGACGCTGACCGCCGGAAAGACGCTTCTCAAAGAAGGCGATTACATCTCTATCAACGGGACCACGGGCGAAATCTTTGCCGGTGCGATCGAGACGACCGACAGTGAAGTCAAGCGTGTGCTGGAAGGAACCCTGAAGGCTTCCAAAAGCTACACCTATCAGCTTTATGACAATGTCATGACCTGGGCGGACAAGTACCGGAAACTGGACGTCCGCACCAATGCCGATACGCCGGAAATGGCGAAAAACGCCGTTTCCCTCGGCGCTCAGGGCATTGGTCTCTGCCGTACCGAGCACATGTTCTTCGAAGGCGACCGCATCGACTTCATGCGTCAGATGATCCTCGCCAGCGATGAAGTGGAACGGCGCAAAGCCCTCAAAAAGCTGCTGCCTTTCCAGCGCAAGGACTTCAACGGCCTCTTCAAAGCTATGGGCGCCCGACCGGTGACGATCCGCTTGCTCGATCCGCCCCTGCACGAATTCCTTCCGCACGACGATACCACCCGTCGCCAGCTCTCCACGAACTTGAATATATCCCAGGAAGTCATCTTCGAGCGGGTAAAGGCCCTGCACGAAGAAAATCCGATGCTCGGCCACCGTGGCTGTCGTCTTGGTATCTCTTATCCGGAAATTACGGAAATGCAGGCGCGTGCCATCTTTGAGGCCGCCGCGCAGGTCAAAAAGCTAAAAAAGCCGATCAACGTGAAGCCGGAGATCATGATCCCGCTCGTCGGGTTTAAGACCGAGTTGCACGATCAGGTGCAAATCGTCCACCGCGTCGCCAAGGAGGTCATGGAGGCCAAGAACGTGAAGATCCCCTACACCGTCGGAACGATGATCGAGGTTCCGCGGGCCGCCGTCACCGCCGATGAAATCGCGGAGGAAGCGGAGTTCTTCAGCTTCGGCACGAACGACCTCACGCAAACGGCCCTTGGCCTTAGCCGGGATGACATGGGTTCCTTCTTCGACGATTACCGCAGCAAGGAAATCTTCACCCAAAACCCCTTCGCCACCCTCGATCAGGGAGGCGTCGGGAAACTCGTGGAGACGGCTGTTGAACGCGCCCGCAGTGTAAAGAAGGATCTCAAACTGGGAATCTGTGGAGAACACGGGGGCGATCCTTCCTCTATCGTATTCTTCCATCAGGTGGGCCTCGACTACGTGAGCTGCTCTCCTCCCCGCGTTCCCGTAGCGCGGCTTGCCGCCGCTCAGGCTGCAGTGAAGTAGCGATACGACCGCTCGCTTTATAGGACAAAAAAAAGCCCCGGTGCCGTCGCGCACCGGGGCTTTTTTTTAATAGAACTCTCGTCTCGTAGCACCAGTCGTGAGACCGATGAAATCATCCGCCTCACGGCGGGATGCTACGGCAGCGGATGCTACGGACCGGCGGGATGCGGAGGAGTCGCATCGACCGGCTAGGTCGATGACGGCAGCGTGCAAAGAAATCATCCGCCTCACGGCGGGATGCTACGGCAGCGGATGCTACGGACCGGCGGGATGCGGAGGAGTCGCATCGACCGGCTAGGTCGATGACGGCAGCGTG
>CAYFRH010000071.1:2002-7571 GCA_964345345.1 uncultured Puniceicoccaceae bacterium
ATGGCAGGCCCCATGCCGCAGCCGGGTGCGGTGAGGGTCATGTCGACATGAACGTGGTAGCGGCCTTCCTCGTTTTTAATATCCAATGAGTAAACGAGGCCGAGATCGACGATATTGACGGGAATTTCCGGGTCGTAGACTTTGCGCAAAGACTCCCAAAGTTTTTCTTCCTCGGGAGGTCCTTCATGATCGCTGGCTTCTCCTTGCTCGCTTTCGGTCGGGGCTTCCTCTCCGATGGCATCGGAATGACGACCATTGATCTGAGCCATCCCGCCTTCAAAGGTGACGGTAAAATTGCCCCCGAGGCGATGGGTGATCATGACGCGGGTTCCCTCTGAAATGGTGATTTGATCACCATAAGGGACAATAGTGGCGGGAATATCCCGGCTGACGGTACGTTCGCTTTCCATGGCTTTTGCAAGGATTCAGTCGGTGAACTTTTTCTGGAGCAGCTCGCGGACGTAATTGATCAACTCCTCGTTATTGAGTTTTCCTACGATCTCCTCGAAGTAGCCGTAAACCATTAATTCCTGCGCTTTTTTGCGGGGAATTCCACGGGAGAGAAAATAGAACAACTCGGTTTCGTCAATACGACCGGTCGTGGCTCCGTGGCTACACTTCACATCATTCGCCTTGATCTCAAGGCCGGGGAGCGAATTCGACTCCGCCGTCTCACTCAGCATGAGGTTGTTATTGGTCTGGTAGGCGTCGGTTTCCTGTGCTTCCTCTTCGACGATAATGAGCCCGGAGAAAATCGTACGCGCTTTCTCCATAAGAGCGTTCTTGAAAAGCAGGTCGCTGCGGCTCTTTGGGGCGATATGGGTCTGCAAGGAGCGTTGGTCGAACTCCTGCGAACCCTTGGGAACATTAAGGGCATACATCTCCACATTAGTCCCGCTGCCGTAGATCTTTCCATGCACCTCCTGTCGAGCCTGGGCCGAACCGACATTTATCAGGGTGCTCTTGGCTTCGGTATTGTCTTGGGCATTGTTGGTATTGAGCTGAAAACTCAGTGTATTGAGATTCCAGTTCTGCACGATGGTGTGGTGCGGCTTTGCTCCATCTCCGGCATGCAGGTGGGCGTTGGCGATGACCAGATTTTCGGTATCCGGGGAAGCGGATTCCTGAAATTCAATTAAGTTGGCTTTCGCGTTCCGACCTGCGACAAAAAGGGTGTGCGGGAAAAGCGCAGTCTCGTTGCTGCGGGCCCAGTTGTAGACAACAAATGGAGCTTCAATTTCCACCTCGTCGGGCACATGGAGGAAAGTCCCGTTGCGCAGCATGGCGACATGAAGTGCCTCGTACTTTTCCGATCCGAGTTCCGGAGACTCTTTCATAAACACGTCCCGTACGAGATCCGGCACCGTGGCGAGGGCGTTCTGTAAGGTGGTGAAGATGACTCCCTTGTCGCGGAGTACAGGATCCAGTTCCGGCTCGGCCGCGAGATTATCGTCGACGAAGACGATCCTGCCTGAAACTTCGCCGAACCGATGGGACTTCTCGACAAGGTCATCGGCCTCCACGGCATCGGCTGGCGCGGGCGTGTAGTTGCCAAGTTGCGACAACCGCTGCAGGGAGGCAAAGCGCCACTTTTCGTCTTTCGGTGATGGACTTGGCAATTCGAGATAGCGGCTCCATGCAGTCTGCTGGGCCTCGCGGAACCAGTTGACTTCGACGGAGCCTTCCGCCTGCCGGGTTTGAAAAACGTGCGGATCGTCCAGCGAAGGTACAGACGTTGGTGTGGATTGCATCATGATAGGGATAAGCGATTTTGGCGTGCAGTTCTTGCAAACGAGGCGATCAACCGACGGAACCTTCCATTTCGAGTTCAATGAGCCTCTTAAGCTCAACCGAGTACTCCATCGGGAATTGGCGGATGAGGTCATTTACGAATCCGTTCACGGCCAGGCTCATGGCCTCGTCCTCGGGAATACCGCGCTGCATCATGTAGAAGATCTGCTCCGCGCTTACTTTGGAGACACTGGCTTCGTGCTGCACAGTGCTATCGTTGCCCCGTACCGTGATGGCCGGATAGGTGTCCGTACGCGAGTTGCTGTTGATGAGAAGAGCGTCGCACTCGGTGTTGTTCTTACACTGTTTAAGGTGCCGCGGCATATTGACGATGCCCCGGTACGTGGAACGCCCCTCTCCGATGGAAATGGATTTCGAGGTGATGGTCGACGTGGTGTTGTCGGCAGCGTGGATCATCTTGGCCCCTGTATCCTGGTGCTGGTTGTCATGCGCGAGGGCGATGGAGAGCACTTCTCCCCGTGCCCCGGGACCGCGCATAACGACCCCGGGATATTTCATGGTGAGACGGCTGCCGATGTTGCAGTCGATCCATTTGATCTCCGCATCCTCCATGGCCAATCCCCGCTTGGTAACGAGGTTGAAGACATTGGCGGACCAGTTTTGAACCGTGATGTACTGGATTTTGGCGCCCTTCAGGGCAACCAGTTCAACCACTGCGGAGTGGAGGGTCGAGGTTTCGAAGGTCGGGGCGGTGCAGCCCTCCATGTAAGTAACTTCGGCTCCTTCGTCGGCGATGATAAGGGTGCGCTCAAATTGGCCGAAGTTCTCCGCGTTGATGCGGAAGTAGGCTTGCAGGGGCTGCTCCACCTTCACCCCCGGCGGGATGTAAATGAAGGAACCGCCGGAGAAAACGGCGCTGTTGAGGGCCGAAAACTTGTTATCCCCGACCGGAATCACCTTTCCAAAAAACTTGCGGAAAATTTCCGGATGTTCTTTCAGGCCTTCGGTCGAGCCGACGAAAATGACGCCTTTCTTGGAGAGTTCCTCCTGCATGTTGGAGTAGGAGGCTTCCGAATCGTACTGCGCCTCGACCCCGGCGAGAAAGGACCGCTCTTTTTCGGGAATACCCAGTCGCTCGAAAGTGTTTTTCACATCGTCCGGTACGTCATCCCAGCTGCGGGAAGGCTGCTGACCCTTGGAAAGATAATACCGGATCTTATCATAGTCGATGGCCTTGAGATCCCCGGAAGCCCAATGGGTCGGAGTCGGTTTGTTATTAAAGGTTTTGAGGGCCTTTTTGCGGAAGTCGCGGACCCAGTCGTCCTCGCCCTTTACATCGCAAATGTAGTCGACGGTCTGTTCGTTCAGACCGACGCCGGCATCGTATTCATAATGGGTCTCGTAATGAAAATTTCCGGCATCGCGTTCGATGTTGATATCTGGTGTGGTGCTCATGATTTATTCCTTTGTTTTTAGTAGGTTAAAGTTGGTGTTTCAGGCCTCGGCGGGTTGAGGTGTCTCCGATTTGACCCAGTCGTAGCCCTCCGACTCGAGGCGCTCGGCCAGCTCCGGTCCACCGGTGCTGACAACCCGCCCGCCGTAGACGACATGAACCTTATCCGGTTTGATGTAGTTGAGAAGGCGCTGGTAGTGCGTGATGAGCAGAAAGCCGAGTTCCGCGCCCCGCATTTTGTCCACACCTTCGGCAACAATCTTGAGGGCATCGATGTCGAGGCCGCTGTCGGTTTCATCAAGAATGGCATACTGGGGCTCCAGCATCGCCAACTGCAGGATTTCGCAGCGCTTCTTTTCCCCTCCGGAGAAACCTTCGTTGACGGAACGGCTGGTGAAGGACCGGTCGATTTTCAAGAGGTCCATCTTTTCATATAGCTCTTTGTAAAAGGCTGGGGCGTTGATCTTTTCGCCTTCGGGAAGCCGGGCGGAGCGGGCGGCGCGCAGAAAATTGGCAATGCTGACGCCCGGGATTTCACTCGGGTACTGAAAAGCCATGAACAAGCCCGTCCGGGCAATTTCATCGGGTTCCTTCCCAGTGATTTCCTCACCATCGAGGAAGACTTGCCCTGAAGTGATCTCATAATCCTCATGACCAGCCAATGCTTTCGCGAGGGTGCTTTTCCCCGTCCCGTTGGGGCCCATGAGGGCGTGTACTTCCCCCTTGGGAACCGTGAGGGAAAAATCCTTCAGAATCGGGGTTCCGCTGATTTCGACGTTCAGGCCTCTGATTTCCAGTGTATTCATTTCTCAGTTTTTTGTTTGTTCGAAAGTTCGTGTCCTTGGTCGTTTTTCGCCAAGTTTCGTCCATGAAAATATAGCTCGATAGAATCCGCTTCGTATCCTTCCGGGAGAATAGAGTGCAGCCGGTCCATTACTTCTTTCGGAAGGTCAACGTCGTACACCCGACCCGTTTTTCGGTCCTGAAAGTGTGCGTGTTCGGAGAGATTCGGGCAAAAGCGTGTCGGCTCCCGTTCGTAATTCACTACCCGGACAAGTCCGCATTGGACAAGGGTTTCGAGGCAGTTGTAGACAGTCGCCAAGGAGATGCTCTCCAGCTGATTTCGGATCCGGGCATACACTTCGTCGGCGGTGGGGTGATCCCGCCAATGCAAGAGCAATGCGAAGACCTGTTCCCGTTGCCGGGTGGCACGTAGACCCTGGCGAGACAGCTCCGTCTCTAACATTTCCCGTGCTTCGGTTGGCAGTTCCATCAACATGCAAATCCCATCTAATTGGAATAATTCCAATTTGCAACTGAGTCGCGAAAAAAAAATCAGGAAGCGGGCGGAAAGGCGGACAGCTGTTCCCGGAGGGAGCGGAGGGTGGATTCAAGGGCGGGATGGTCGACGTACTGGAGGAGGGGGGCGGCTTTATCGGTTTTGCCGAGCCGGAGGAAGCAGTGGGCCCGGTGGAGGCGAACGGACTCGCGCTGGAGGGCGGAAAGGTCACTGCGTTGGCGAATGCGGTTCCAATGATCGAGGGCGGCTCTCCAGTCGGGATCGGCGACATCGTAGAAAGCCTCGCCGTAGCGGAACTGGTAAGCGAGGTTCTCGGGTTCAAGGTCGCGAGCGTTGCGAAAGGCCTCGAGGAGTTTGTCGTCGAATCTTGCGGGGGAGAAGACCTCCTCCTCGAGGAAGGTGGGCCGGAAGGCGGCAAGAAGCTGTCCGAGGCCGAAGTGGTAGGCGGCGGTGTCGGGTTCGAGCTGGATGGCGTTTAGGTAATAGGCGAGGGCGCGGGTCGGGTCGTCTTGCTCGGCTGCGATGGTACCGAGTTGCTGGTGAATGACGGCGATCTTCGGATCGATGCGGGCGGCGGCGAGGAACTGTTGCCGGGCGCCTTCGCGGTCGCCGTAACGGAGAAGGAGTTTGCCGTAGAGGAGGCGGGTTTCGAGGTGGCGAGGGCTGCTGGCGAGGAGGTCGGCGTAGCGGCGGGCGACCTCGTGGAACCGGCGCTGGACCTCGGGAGAATCGGCTTCGGCAGAGGCGGCGACTTCATCGAGTTTGCGTTCCATTTCAAGGGTGCGAATGAGTTTTTCCTCAAGCAGGCTCCGGCTCTTGGAAGCGGACTCGGCCGCGATTGTGTCGCCGGCTTCCGCTGGGCCGGAACGGCAGCCGGGAAAAAAAAGGATCGGCACCAGCAGCACAGTAAGGAGGCGGCGCAAGGGAGGCGGAAAGGAGAGAGCCGGAAAGTCCATGAGGAGGAGGGAAAGGATCGGGGGCCGTGAGGACAAGCTCGGGCGACGGGCCAAAGATGTTGCCGCCTTCGGGGACCAGGTAGAGTCGGTCTCCAGGCCGACTCCCGT
>CAYFRH010000071.1:7671-14037 GCA_964345345.1 uncultured Puniceicoccaceae bacterium
ACGGCCTGAAGGGCCGTGAACCTTGCGGTGATGGTCTTCGCGGTCCTTCAGACCGCGAAGAGCGGACGGGGTCGGTAACCCCGGCCATCGCCCCCGCCCCCGCATTCGCGGGGCCGTGGACTCAGGCCGGGGCTGCCCTCTTTCGGGCCTTTGGCCCATCCTAATAAGAAGAATAGCGGATTTCCGTTTGAACCAGACAAAACTGTTGCCGTCTTCGACTCTTATGTAGAGTCGGTCTCCAGGCCGACTCCCGTAGCCGCAACGGGCCAACGGCCCGCACTATGGAAGCCCGGGGCGGGCCGCTTTCGCGGACCCGCCCCGGGATGGAATGGAACCCCCCACTTCCACGGCCTGAAGGGCCGTGAACCTTGCGGTGATGGTCTTCGCGGTCCTTCAGACCGTGAAGAGCGGACGGGGTCGGTAACCCCGGCCATCGCCCCCGCCCCCGCGTCCGCGGGTCGGCCACGATTCACGTATAAATAAGGTGGTTTTTGCTTTTTGCTGGACCCTTTGGACAGCGGACAAGAAAACCGAACATTATGCCATACTTCAATGTTCCCAAGATCGAGTACGAAGGACCGCAAAGCAAAAATCCCTTTGCATTCAAGCAGTACAACCCGGAGGAAGAGGTCGCCGGGAAAAAGATGAAAGACCACCTCCGTTTTGCGGCCGCCTATTGGCACTGCATGCGGAATGACCTCTCCGATCCGTTCGGGGAGGGAACGGCCCTGATGCCATGGGACGATGGGAGCGATTCCCTCGACAACGCCCTGCAGCGCGTGGACGCGTTCTTTGAGTTTCTCGGGAAGCTGGGACTGGAGTACTATTGCTTCCACGACCGCGACCTCGCTCCGGAAATGAACGATCTGGCCGAGAGCAACCGCATGCTGGAAGCGGTCGTGGACAAGCTGGAAGAGAAGCAGCGGGAGACGGGCGTGAAGCTTCTCTGGGGAACGGCCTGCCTTTTTAAGGACCGCAAGTACGCGCAGGGGGCGGGCACCTCGCCCTTCCTCGATGTCTATGCCTACGCCGGCGCACAGGTGAAGGCGGCCCTCGACGCGACCAAGCGACTGGGCGGACGCGGCTACACCTTCTGGGGCGGGCGGGAAGGCTACGCCACCCTATGGAACACCGACATGAAACGGGAACTCGATCATCTTGCGCAGTTCCTGCACATGGCCGTGGACTACAAGAAAAAGATCGGCTTTGAGGGGCCGTTCTACATCGAACCGAAGCCGCGGGAACCCACCACGCATCAGTACGACACCGATGCCGCCACCTGCCTGAATTTCCTTCGGGAATACGGGCTCATGGACCATTTTAAACTGAATATCGAGACGAACCACGCCACGCTCGCCGGGCACAGCATGTACCATGACCTCCAGGTGGCGATCGGGGCGGGGATGCTCGGCAGCATCGATGCCAACCGCGGGGACGAGCTGGTCGGCTGGGATACCGACCAGTTCCCGACCGACATCTACCTGACCACGCAGGTGATGCTGGCGGTCCTCGGCATGGGCGGCTTCCAGACCGGCGGGTTGAACTTTGACGCCAAGCGCCGACGCGAATCGCATGAGCCGGAGGATCTTTTTCACGCCCATATCGGAGGAATGGACGCCTTTGCGCGGGGCCTAAAGATCGCCGCCGCTATCCGCGAGGACGGGCGGCTCGCCGAATTCGTCCAGCAGCGGTATGCGAGTTTCGACAGCGAAATCGGTCGCAAGGTGGAGAAAGGGGAAGCGAGCTTCGAGGAACTGCACCGGCTCGCCCTCGAGAACCACGAGCCCATGATCCCGAGCGGCCGTCAGGAAATGCTTGAGGGGCTCATCAACGAGTTTATTTGAGCCGGGAAGGAAGCGCTGTGAGCAGCTATTTTATCGGCATCGACATCGGGACGTCTTCGGCGAAGGCGGTCGTCATCGACGCATCCGGGGAAGTGGTCCACACGACCGCACCGGAATATTCCTTCAGCACGCCGAAACCCCTCTGGGCGGAGTGCAACCCGGAGGACTGGTGGACGGCGACCTGCGCCGCCTTCCGCGAAATCGTGGAAAAGTTCGGGGCGGATGCCATTTCCGGGATCGGCCTGACCGGGCAGATGCACGGGCTCGTCCTCCTCGACGAGGCCGGAGAGGTGCTGCGTCCTTGCATCATGTGGAATGATCAGCGCACGGCCGCGCAATGCGCCTCCATTACGGAAAAAGTGGGCGCGGAAAAGGTCCTTGAACTGACGGGAAACCCGGTCATGCCGGGATTCACCGCGCCAAAAATCGTGTGGGTGCAGGAGAACGAGCCGGAGGTCTGGACAAAGGCGAAAAAAATCCTACTTCCCAAGGACTACATCCGTTTCCGGCTCAGCGGGGCCTTTGCCACCGACGTGAGCGATGCCTCCGGGATGTCCCTCCTCGACGTCGGCCGACGGGACTGGTCGCCGGAAATGCTGGAGGCCTGCGCCATTCCGCGGGAAATGGTGGCCCGGGTCACCGAATCGACGGAGGCCTCCGCCACAGTGGACGCCGCAACGGCGACGGCGACGGGTCTCAGGGAGGGCACGCCCATCATGGCCGGCGGGGGCGACCAGGCCGCGGGTGCGGTCGGCTGCGGGATCGTCCGCTCCGGGATCGTATCCGCCACTCTCGGGACCAGCGGAGTCGTTTTCGCGCATGCCGATCAGTACCAGCCCGACTCGGAAGGACGCCTTCACACCTTCTGTGCGGCCGTTCCGGGCAAATGGCATTACATGGGCGTCCAGCTCAGCAGCGCGGGCTCCTTCCAGTGGTTCCACGACAAAATTGCCGAAGGAAAGGATTTCGAAGAGCTGAACCAGATGGCGGCGGAGGTCCCCGCCGGCAGCGACGGCCTTCTCTTTCTTCCTTACCTTACGGGCGAGCGCACCCCCCACCCGGACCCGTACGCTCGCGGGGTCTTTTTCGGGCTTACCCTTCGGCATGGATTGGCGCACATGGCCCGTTCGGTCATGGAAGGAGTTACTTTCGGGCTCCGGGATGCCCTCGAGATCATGGAGTCCCTCGGCCTCAAGCCCGCCGAAATCGTTGCAAGCGGCGGTGGAGCGAATTCCCCGCTCTGGCGTCAGATGCTCGCTGACAACTTTAAGACGCGCATCGTCACCGTAAACGCGACGGAAGGCGCCGCCTTCGGTGCCGCCGTCCTCGCTGCCGTCGGTGCGGGGGCGCATCCCGAAGTGGCCTCCGCCTGCGAAGCCATGTTGCGCCGGACCGGTTCCACCGAATCTAGCCCGGATGCCGCCGCCTACGACCGCTTGTATCCGGTTTTTCGCGACTTGTACCCCGCTTTGCGGGATTCCTTCGCCCGCGTCGGCGAAGCCGTCGACTCCGCCGGCTGAGTCCGCGTGCCGCCGCGCGCAGCGGGGCAAGGTCGAAACGGCCCCGAGATGTCTCCAGCTTCCGGGCGGCAAAGGCGGACAGGAGCTCAAGGCCGTCCCTTTGGGGGCGGTTGCGGAGACCGGTTCCGGCCTGCGTTCTGACCAAGATTCCCATGAAATGGTTTGCCAAGGAAATTCAAAGGCAGCACCGTGAGCCTTTTCGACATCACCTTAATTGATGGAACTGAAAATGGCTGAAGAATTGACAGGAAACGTCTTGGTGGCCCAGAGCGGCGGGCCCACTGCAGTGATCAACGCGAGCCTTGCCGGCGTTATTGAGGAGGCCCTCAACCATGCGTGCATTGAAGAAATCTACGGCGGCCTGAACGGTGTTCTGGGGATTCTTCAAGAGCGCTTCATCGACCTCGCCGAGGAGCCCCAACAGGCCATTCGCGGCCTCCGTTTCACGCCGGCTTCCGCCCTTGGCACCTGCCGCTACAAGCTGCGCAAAGACGCGGATCTGCACCGCATTGTCGAAGTGTTCAAGGCGCACGACATCCGCTATTTCTTCTACATCGGCGGAAACGATTCCCAGGATACCGCCGACCGGATTTCCAAGCTGGCCGCCGCCGAGGGCTGGGAAATGCGCGTTATCGGCCTTCCCAAGACCGTCGACAACGACCTTACCGTCACCGACCACACACCGGGGTATGGTTCAGTGATCAAGCATGTCGCCACCACGGTCCGGGAACTGGCCTGCGACGCCGAAGCCATGGGTCAGCACGACCTTGTGTATATCCTCGAGGTCATGGGCCGTTCCGCCGGCTGGATTGCCGCCGGGGCCAGCCTCGCCAAGCGCCGCGACCATCCCGAGGATCCTCCCCACCTCATCTACCTTCCCGAGGTTCCCTTCGATCTGAACAATTTCCTCGACGACATCACCGAGGTCCTGAAACGGGAAAAGTACTGCCTCATCGTTGTCGGGGAAGGCCTTGTCGACGATAACGGGAACTATGTCGCCACCGCCGATGGCAGTTCCGACAGCTTCGGCCATTCCCAGCTCGGAGGGGCCGGGGATTACCTTAAAAACCTGGTTGACCAGCATTTCAGCGGGGTGAGGACGCGCTCCTTCCGTCCCGGCCACTCGCAACGGGCGGCGGCGGTCAACGCCTCCCTGACCGACGTGAACGAGGCCTACCTCGCGGGGCAGGCCGCCGTGCGCGCGGCCCTTGACGGCGAAACGGACAAGATGGTCACCCTCATCCGCGGCGAGGAGGATGCCTACAGCTGCGGGACCGGCCTTGCCGATCTGCAGGAGGTCGCCAACGGGGTCAAACACCTGCCGGCGAACTGGATCAATGAGGACCGAACGTCCCTTTCGTATCAATTTATCAAATACGCCACGCCACTGATTCAGGGTGAAGTGCAGATTCCCCATGAACAGGGCCTGCCGCAGTTTGTGAAACTGGGAAAAGTTTCGGTCTCCCCGGTGCTGCCGCCGTACGAGCTTAGCTGAGGCCGAGCCGCCAGAGCAGGAAAGCCTGTTCGAGCGCGATTTCTTTCAGGTAGTCGTACCGGCCGGAAGCGCCCCCATGGCCGCTCTCGAGGTCGGTGTGGAGTAAAATAGGGCCGCTTCCGCGCTGGTTTTCACGCAGGCGGGCCACCCATTTGGCTGCTTCCCAGTAAGGAACGCGGGGATCGTGCAAGCCTGCCGTCACCAGCAGAGCCGGGTAATTCGCCGGATGCACATTCTCGTAGGGGGCGTACTGGCGAATGTGGTCGTAAGCCGCCCGTTCGTTCGGGTTTCCCCATTCCTCGTATTCAAAGGTGGTCAGGGGCAGGCTCGCATCCAGCATGGTATTGAGGACGTCGACGAAGGGCACCTCCGCGACGGCGGCGGCAAAGCCCTCCGGACGCCGATTGAGAACGGCACCGATGAGGAGGCCGCCCGCGCTTCCACCTTCGATGACGAGGCGATCCGGACGCGTGTATCCCTTGCTTTGCAGGTGGTCGGCCACGGCAAGGAAATCCGCGAAGGTGTTCTCTTTCCTTTCCTGTTTGCCATCCAGGTACCAGCTTTCCCCGAGGAGGCCGCCGCCGCGCACATGGGCGATGGCGACCACGAAGCCGCGCTCCAGAAACGTTAACCAGCTTCTGCGGAAGTGCGGTTCCATCACCGCACCATAGGCACCGTAGCCGTAAAGGTAAGTGGGCAGAATACCGCTGCGGGGAAGCCCTTTGCGATGGAAGAGGGTGACGGGGACGCGCGTTCCGTCCGCTGCCGGGGCCCATTGGCGTTCCACAGTGTAGCGGGCCGGATCATGACCCGAGGGGACGGTGTCCTCCTTCAGGAGCCGCTCCACGCCGTCCCGGAGATGGCGTTCGAGGTAACGGGCCGGGCGGATCGGAGAGCTGTAGACATAGCGGAAATGATTCGTCGCATATTCCGCGTTTCCGAAGTCCTCGATGGCGTAGACCGGATCGGGGACGGGAATGGGGCTTTCCGTCCCGGAGGAAAGCTCCCGCACGACGATGCGGGGAATGCCTTCCACTCGCTCGAAAAAGATCCAGTGATCCTTGAGAACCAGAACCTCCTCGAGGTGTACGCCGGTGCGACCGGGGCGTTCTTCGTTTTCGGCTGCCGTTTCTTCGCTGCCCACGGGAAGGGATAACAGCCGGAAGTCTGGCGCGCCCTCGTTCGTGCGCAGCAGCCACCGGCCTTCATGGTGTTCCGGATAGTACCGGATTCCCTGCCGGCGGGGGAAAAGGCGATGCGGGGGCGCCTTCGGGTCCTCTGTGGGGAGCGCGTGGACTTCCGTCGTTTCCTTGCTTTCGCTGACCGCGAAGATCCACTTTCCGTCCTGGCTTCTCTCGATGCTGAGATAAAAGAGGGGATCCGCTTCCCGAAAAACCTCCTCATCGGCCTCCTGCCCGGTCCCGAGGCGATGGCGGAGCAGGCGCCACGGCCGGCGCGTTTCATCCTCGACAACATAGAAAAACCATTCGCCGGCGGCATCCCATTC
>CAYFRH010000072.1:0-13901 GCA_964345345.1 uncultured Puniceicoccaceae bacterium
GTGGACGAAGCGGTCCATCTCTCCGACCGCGTCGTCGTTCTCTCCGCCCGGCCCGGCCGTATCCACCGCATCATCGACATTCCTCTTCCCCAGCCGCGTCTCCGCTCCATTCGGGGAGACGACAATTACCTTAAACTCGTTTCCGAAGTCCGGCGGGAACTCTATGCCGCCACGGAAGCAGAAACGGTCGCAAAATGAAAGAAGGACTGACTTACCTTCTCGTCTTTCTCTCGCTGCCCCTTGTGCTTCTTTTCGTCCGCGCCGTGAGCGATCTCCCCGTCTCCATCATGCCCCCGCCCGGCATGGTCGCGGAACTGCTCTGGGAAGAGCGGGAATCCCTCGCCGGCCATACCTTCGAGACGCTCAAAATCGCTCTCCTCGGCTACGCGCTTGCGAATTTGATCACCCTCTCTCTTTCCGTTTCGTTCCTTTACGTCAAACGGCTCGAGGATTTTGTCACTCCCTGGACCGTCGTGATCAAAAACATCCCCTACGTTACGCTCGCCGGCATTCTTATTGTCACAATGGGCGATACCATCGCTCCGAAGCTCATTATCGTCGTTCTCGTTACCTTTTTTCCTCTCCTCGCCAATTTGAAGAAAGGCCTGAAGGCCACCGACCCCGTCCTCCTCGACCGCATGCGGACGCTCAATGCCAGTCGCTGGCAAATTTTCCGCAAAGTCCGCTGGCCCACCGCCCTGCCCTACTACATGGCCGCCCACGAAATCGCTTTCACCTCCAGCATCGTCGGGGCCATTGTCGCGGAGTGGTTTTTCTCCAGTGAGGGCCTCGGTTTCCTTATTGTCCAGGCCACTACCGAATACCGCGCCGACCGGCTCTATGCCGTCACCTTTATCGCCAGCATGCTTTCCGTCTTCGCCTACATCGGCATCCGCATCGCCGACCGCAAACTTTTCAAATGGAAACAGGCGGAGTGATCCCTTCTTCCGCGTACCAACACGTCAAACAACCTTTATGACAACCACAGCAAAACCCTCCCTCCTCGAAACCGCCCTCAAGGGCAAACGCGCGCTGATTCTCGGACTTGGCGGCGGCGGCGACGTCATTCAGGGAATCCCGCCCGCGCGCCTCTTTCAGCAACTCGGCTATGAGGAGATTTTTCTCGGCGGGGTCAATTGTCAGTGGTGGATGCCGGACGGCGCACCCCAGTCCAATGTCTACGGCACCTCCGTTCTCGGGCCCACCCTCTACGATATCCATCAACTCGACCCTTCCGAAAAAATTGCTCCGGAGATTCGGCTTGTTTCGAAGGAATCCGCCATTGGCGACTGCCAGCCTGCTGAGGCCGCCCTTACCGACCGCCTCCCCGGCACGCAGTTCGTCGGCAGCCTCAACGCGGGCGTGAGCGGTCTCGCCGAGAGTCTCCGCCAACTTGTGGAGGAGAAAAACATCGACCTCGTTGTCGGGGTCGACATCGGTTCCGATTCCTTTCACCGCGGCGATGAAGTCCAGCCCGCCCACACCTCCCTCGTCGATTTCATGTCCATCGGGGCGCTTCTTGACCTGCCCTGCCCGATCTTTTACGGGGTCGCCGGCTACGGCTGCGACGGCGAAATGCAGCTCCCCGAACTTGACGAGCGGGTCGGCTCCGTCATGCGGGCAGGCGGTTACCTCGGTGCCCATGGCCTGACACAGGGCGATGTTGCCGCAATGCTGGAAGTCTGCGAAGTTTATCCCGATCCCGTCGAACCTCTCGCCCCCAGGGCCGCCGCCGGCGAACTTGGCCTGCGCCGCGTCAACACCCACGGTCCATGGGGCACTCCCGTCCATGTCGGCCCCCTTGCGGCTGTCATGCTCTTTTTTGACCCCCGCATCATGGCCTCTGAAAATTCCAGGGGAATCCTTGCCCTCAAGGACACCCGTTCCCTCGCCGAAGCCGAACAGATTTTCCGCGACGAGCTCGGTGAGTTTCCCGAGTCGCGCCTGTTTCCCACCATCCAGTTTTTTAAAAACGACGACTGATGCCCGCCCGCAACCACCTGCTCACCGGCACCCTCGCCCTCGCCAGTCTGCTTTTCGCCGCCTGTGGCGATTCCGGAGGCTCCAAACAGGCCAGCGGCATCCCCGTCGCCGAACTGGAAGATAAGCGTCCCGAGGCGGAGCTGCCGGAAATTCTTAAGGCCGTTCGTGCCCGGCTCCCCTCCACGGACTACATGACAAACGCCCACCTTCCCGGTCCCGGCGACTTCGACCGCTACGCCGCCGACAGCGAAGGCTCCCCCACCCGGCTCCGTGTAGGGATGCCCTGGATCTTCAGTGACGGCTTTTCTCCCCTCTATCTCGGTATTGAAAAGGGCTACTTCGCCGAGGTTGGCCTCGAGGTGGAAATGCTTCCCGGCGGCCCGGGCAAGGACCACCTTCAGACGCTCGTCGGCGGGCGCGTCGATATCGCCATCGTCGCCGACGGAATGAACCTGCCCGTCTTCACCGCCAGCCGCACCGGCGGCGACGCCGCGGTCGCCGTCGCTTCCCTTCTGAAGGAAAACCCCGTCGCCTACCTTTCCCTCGACCCGGAGGTCCCGCCCGGGCAGCGATCGCAGGATACCGTCGAAATCGCCGATTTTGCGGACTCCGTCATTGGGGTTCTTCGCGGACGTGCCCATTACGTGCAATACCTCGCTTACGAGCATGACCTTGATCCGCAAAAGGTGAAGGTGCGCTGGACCGGCTCCACTCCCGATGCCCTCATCTCCGGCGTCGTCGACCACTGGGCCGCATGGATTCTTGACCAGCCCCGCCTGCTCGAACAAAGCGGCCACCACAACTGGCGCGCCTTCCGCTTCCATGACCTCGGTTGGCGGCAATACTGCGACCTCGTTGTCGTCCGTAAAGCCGCCCTCGAAGCGGATCCCGAGCCCGTCCGCCGTTTCCTCGCGGCCTTCCGCAAAGCCCTCGACTTTTACTTTGAAAATCCCCGCGCCTCCGCTGAAATCACCGCGCGCTACGCCCGCGATGTCGACTACAGCCCCGAGGACATCCTCCAGCGTTTCGAAATTGAGCGTGACATCATCCGCGGGGACGACGGTCTCCCCCTCCTGCACATGGATCCCGACCGTTGGGACCGGGTCGCTGCCCTGCTCGTTCGCTACGGTGTCATCGACCCCGAGGCCGTCCTTACTCCTGATCAATTATGAAAAATCACAAACTGGGCCAGAGCCCTCTTCAAGCCTCCAAAATCATTCTCGGTACATGGGTTACCGGCGGCGAGGAATTCGGTCCCGCCGACGAGTCCGAATCCATTGAGGCCATCCACACTTCGCTCGAAGCTGGTATCCAAACCATCGATACCGCCCCCATCTACGGGCGCGGACTCGCCGAATCCATCGTCGGCAAGGCCATTCGCGACCGCCGTGACGATGTCGTCATCGCCACCAAAGTCGGTCTTCGCTGGGATCTCGAAGAAGGCGAATTCAATTTCGAGGCCCCCGACGGCGCTAAAATCTACAAAAATCTAAAGCCCGCCAGCATCCGGGAGGAGGTGGAGAATTCCCTCCGCCGCCTTGGGGTGGAGTCGATTGACCTCCTGCAGACCCATTGGCCTGATGCCACAACTCCCATCGCCGAGACAATGGGTTGCCTCCTCGAACTGAAAAAAGAGGGGAAAATCCGTTCCATCGGCGTCTGCAATGTCGATCCGGCTCAGCTCGAGGAGTACCTCGCCGTCGGTCCGCTGGACAGTCTCCAGACCATCTACAGTATGATCGACCGCGACGCGGAGGCGGACCTCCTCCCGAAGGCCCTTGACAACGGCCTCGCCGTTCTGGCCTATTCCCCCCTCGCCATGGGGCTGCTCAGTGGAAAACTCAGTCCCGAACGGGAATTCTCTCCCGGCGATGTCCGCTCCTGGAGCCCCCGCTTTACCGTGGAAAACCGCCGCAAAACCGCCGCCCTGCTCGACCAGCTCGCCCCCATTGCCAAGGAGCAAGAGCTTACCATCGCCCAACTTGTCATCGCATGGACCCTTGCCCAGCCCTGCCTCACCCACGTACTCTGCGGCGCTCGTAACGCCACCCAAGCCGCCGAGAACGCCGCCGCCGGCCAATCTCCGCTCGATGACGCGGCCTTGGCCATCATTAACGAGATTCTTGCCCGTTCTGCCCCGGTTCTTCCCCATCCCTTTAAATAAAAAGCGGCTTCGTACCTGAGCCGTCCCACCAGAACAACCACATGCCCATTGTCCGCCTCTCCGGCACCGTCGCCGGTCCTTCCGATCCCAACCGGGAATTCCGCGCGCGCCTGCTTTACAGCCTTTTTGCCGGGGGATGGGACATCTACAACTCCAACGGCGATCAGCGTATTACCCTCAACAACATCGAGCGGAAAATCCTCGAGTCCGATGCCTTTGTTTTCCTCCCCGGTGTTGGGCTCGAGGATCTCTTCAAGGCCGTTTCCATTTTCGTCGGCTATCAAACGCTTGACCCCAATCTTGCCGACAAAGCCGCCGTCATTCTGAACTCGGACGGGTCATGGGGTCCCCTCTTCGACCTTCTCGACGAACTGCACCGTCTTGGCACCATCCGCCAGGATTACCGCCAATACCTCCTCGTGGAAAAGGAACCCGAGGCCATTCTTTCCACCCTTGAACGCGTCCGTCGCGAAGGGACGCCCCCGGTCGCTTGCCACCGGCGCGAGGTCGGAAATCTTCCCGTCGCCGACGCCCCCAAACCCGCAGACCTTATCGCCACTGTTTGTGTTTTCTGCTCCGCCAGCATAAAGGATCCTCTGTACCTGGAAGACGGATACACTCTCGGGCGCCAACTTGCCGAGGAAGGCTTCGGTTGCGTCTCCGGCGCCGGCACCACCGGCGTCATGGGCACCGTCGTGCGCGGCTCCGTCGAGGCCGGCGGCTGGACCGGCGGCTCCAATGTTCCCCATATCATCGAGATTGAAGGCCTTCCCGAAGGCCTCTCCACCTTCTGGCTGCGACCGGACATCTACACCCGCATGGAGGCGATGATGGAACATTCCGATGCCTTCGTTATTTTCCCCGGCGGTGCCGGCACCGTTCAGGAACTGCTCGCCCTCATCATTTTCAAGCAACTTGGGCACCCGCTCATGAAGAACAAGCCGATCCTCATTTTCAACCGGGCCATTCCGACCAGGCAAGCCGGTTTCTGGGACAAGCTGATCACCCTGCTCCGGCCATGGCATACCGAGGACCTTTTCGACGTAGTCGATGCCCTTGATGAGATCGTCCCCGCCTGCCGCACCAGCCTCGGCAGCCCCACCGCCTCATAGAGAAGGTAATCGCAACCGCGCCACCTCCGCGTTGCCATCCTCGCCGCCATTCATAGTTGGTGGAGAATCCTATCGGCGGGGAGCTTCCACCCGCGTTTCCGGGCCCTCGCCACCGCTTTCGGCATCCGGAGAGGAGAGATCGGGCACTGGCGCGTTTTCGTCCGCCACCATAACGAAACGGACCAGTCCCAGCACCCCGGCGGCCAGCACGTACCCTGCCACCCAGGGCCAGGCCGGGCCCAGGGCGGTCGTGATATCTTTTTCCAAAATCCGGTAGTGGTGGATAATACCGATTGCCGCAAGGCCTGCACCTCCGGCAAGCCATCCCATTAGGGCCACAAACCGGCGGTCGATAATCGCCACCATTGACGCCGTCAAAATGATCGAGCAGTACAGCCAACCCTGCTCAAGGGCAAAGATCCCCTCTGCATACAAATTTCCTTTTTCGGCAAGATCCGCGAACAACTCGGGCGCGTAGGGTTGCTCCGGGCTCCCGTACCCAAGCGATCCGAGAATACGTTTCGCGACCAGCGCCGTGAAGGCTCCGATTCCCGGAATCAGCCCCGCAATCACCGCCGGCGCATGCCGTCGCGGCACCGCTTGAAAGGCCTGCGCCCCAATGGTAAAACCCACCCAGATCAAAATCGCCATGCCCGCTTCGATCGGTACATATCGGGCAATCAGACCGAAGCTTCCCGTGAAACAGAGTAGGCCCAAGCTCACCCCACTCAATATGGAGTAGCCCGCCCGCGCCCCGATCTGTTTCATTCCGGGATGTCCGATGTAGAGCGTCGTCGGAAACGGCGAGCCCAAGCCGCCCGCGATCAGGCTCCCCGCCCCGTTCACGAGCAGGGTTTCCCGCGGCTCAAAGTCATCTCCCGCCGCCGCCGCCGACTCGATCGCCTGCATGGAGCCCACTACGTTGATCAATCCCATCGGCAGGATAATCGCCGCATAAGAGAGCATCTCGCCGAGGGCCCCCAGCGCCTCCAGGCCATAAGCCCCCGGCAGATAAAGCCCCATGCGCAGGCCCGCGCCAGAAAGTCCCTCCACGGGGCTGCGCAAACCTATCCCGTAGGTAATCCAAGCAAGCGCCACCCCCACCGCCAGCACGATCAGTCCTCCCGGTAGCTTGGCCCTCATCCGAACTCCACCATAATAAAAATACATGGTCAGGAAAAGCGTCGGAAGGCCGATTGCCGGATAGGCATAAGTTCGGAAACCATAATCCGCCGCGATGAAAAAGATCCCGATCGCCGCCAGCGCCGAGAGCAGGGCCGCCCGCGGCGCAATCCGCCGAAGATAGTGTACGCAAAACGAACCGGCCACTTCGATCAGGCCCGAGCCGATACAGGCGATCACCCCCGCCTTCCACGCGATCACATCCGCTTCCGCTTTCGCCATTCCGTTGCTCAGCGCGACCTGCTGGGCCGGCAGCATCACGTAGAAAATGAAAAAGAAAATCGGCAGCAGATTGATTCCGTAAGGCAGCGCGGTGACATCCGTGCGCCCGAGCTTCCGCCCGAGCCGCCGGGCCTGCCATCCGTAAAAGACATTCCCGAATAACAGCCCCACCGCCATTGCCGGCAGGATCCGCTCCGCCACCAATTCCACACTGAAGCCTAATACGAACAGACTCAGATTGATAATAAGCAGGAAGTTGACGAAATTATTCAGCCCAAGTCCGAATAATCCTTCAAAATCACCCTTCACGAACCAGCGCACGCCTTCAACAAGCAAAAGAAGGGCCAATCCGAATGACTGCCCTCCATCCGGAGCCGTTCTTTTCCTCTCGCCCGCTCAGCCGCCAACGCCTCCTTCTGGAGGCCGGACGCGAAGATTCTCCACGGTTGCCGCCGCAAGGACCAAAACGCACCCCAGCAGGGTATGCGGGGCCGGAATTTCGTGCAGCAAAAGCACTCCGAAAACCACGCTGTAGGGTAACATCAGACTGCTGATGATCAGCACGGTCTTGGCCTCGAGAGCACGAAGAGAGGACAGCAGGAGGAAATGCGGAAGGGCCGTGAAAATCGCTCCAAGGACAAGAAGGAGGAGCCCGTTTGCTTTCGCTGCTTCCATGTCCGACGTCAGTCCAACCGGAGCGAAGAGCACGGAGATACCAATCAACTGATACAGGAGCAGGACTAGGCCGGAGGCCGCGCGTACCCGCGTCCGCACATGCAAAACCTGGCGGAGGGCGAGGAAAAAGGCAGAGATCATTCCGAAGATCACCCCCTGCGTGTAGCGGTTTTCCCAACTGATATCCGGAGAGAGAAAGGCGACGCCGACGAATACCACGCCGCCAAGCAACAGGTCGATCCGGTCCGGTCGAACCCTTGCCACTACGGCATTGATCAACACCGAAAGAACCGGAGCCGTAAAGAGCGCCGTCACCCCGATCAGCACCGTGGAAGATTGAATGGCGGCATAATAGGTCGCCCAGTGAATTCCGAAGATACCTCCCAGCCCGATCTGTATCCATACGTCCCGTCGCTGCCCCAGTTGCAGTGACTGCCCCCGGAAACGACAAAGTATCCAAACCAGCCCAAGGGCGACAATCGTCCGCCAGAAGGTCGTCACCTCCGGAGGCAGCGTAATCCATTTCGCAAACATGGCCGTACCGCCAAACAGGAGCGTGGCCAGGTGCAGATGCAGAAATCCCCTTCGCCGTTCCGCTTCCATACTTCGAAAAATGTCGGAAATCCGACGAGGATTACTCTTCGAAACTTTCTAATACAAACGGCCGGACGATCACGTTGTCCTCCCGATTAATTCCCACCGTTTTCACCGCGTTCCGGTAATTGCTCCAGCAAGGCAAAGACCAGCCGGGCACCCGTACGGGAGGCGTCGATATCATAAAGATTCTCCTCGTTCACGCCCTCCTGTCCCCCGGCCAGATCGCTGACCGCACGGATGATCACCCAGTCGACTTCATTGACATAGCAGACTTGCCCGATGGCGGCGGATTCCATTTCCGTTACTTCGGCCGCAAAGACGTCCCGTGCCCATTTACGGTACTTCCGGTTATCCAGAAAAACCGACCCGGTCACGCCATTGCCACCGACGCTGATCGCGACTTCGCGCTCGCCGGTTTTCCGCAACGGCAGCGTCTCCGCCGCCTCCCGGGCTGCCTCCAGTAAGCGCGGAGTGGCCCGAAAATAGGGAGTGTCCCGAGGACGGTCCATTCCCTCTTTTATCACGACAACTTCGTCAGGATGGATAAAGGCAAAAGGACGATAGCGGGGAATATGGGGATCCGCCGCCCGCCGCTCCGCCTGCTCCGCGAGAAATTCGGAATAGTAATCCGGCAGGATATGTTCCCCGGGTACTTCGGGATCGGGGTTGGCGTAGACGCTCTCATCATGGTAATACCACCGTTCCGGAACAACCACGTCTCCCGGCTGCCATTTAGGGTTCACCGCGCCGGCAATGCCCATATAGACGACTTGCCGGATCGGGAAATAATCAAACGCCATCTGCATCGTCATGGCGGCATTGGCGATACTCATTCCGGTAGCAAAAACAAGAATGGGTTCATCTCCAAAACGACCCAACCGGTAGGTGACCCCCCGGAAGGCGACCTTCTCCGTTATCGATGCATCCGGGCGTTGTTCGATAGTCTCCAGCAACCCCTGCATCTCGGGCGAGTAGGCAACCACCAGCGCCGTGAATGGCGGCTCCGTAAACCCGCGCGGACCAAAAGTGGACTTCGCGGCGGCGTGTCCCGTGAGGACAAAACCGATACCGATCAAGCCGATCAGAAACTTCCATCTCCTTTTCATGCTGTTTTCTGGTTTCTAATTCTTTTGTGAATTCGTTACTTCGCATCCACTTCATCCGGGTAAGCGAAATTCTCCATTTCCGCTTCTTCCGTTAAAACATCTTCCGCTTTGCTTTGCCTTCCGGGGCGGAGATATAGGTAGTTCATGGCGACGGCCGTCAGGCCGCCCACGGCCACCGGCGAACTGAAAAGTCCGCCCAAAAGAGCGGGCAAACTATCCACCAGCACCTCCTGACTGGAAATCCCGAAAGCTAATCCCAAACTGACCGCCAGCACCATCACTTCCCGGCCGCCGATGTCCATTTGATTGATCATTCGCAGTCCCGCTCCCGCGATCAGGCCAAAGAGCAGCAAGGTCACCCCTCCCAGAACCGGACGCGGAATCATCGAGAACACGAGCCCCGTCTGAGGCAGCAGGCCCATCAGAATCAGCAGGCCCGCGACGTAGTACCCTACCTGCCGACTCCCCACCCCGGTCAATTGGATCACCCCGTTGTTCTGCGAAAACGTCGCGGTGGGAAACACCGAGAGAAGCCCGGCCAGAGTCGAAGCAATCGCATCCGAAAAAATGCCCCCCTGCACTCTTTTCCAGAAATCCGGCCCACGCGTTTCCATTCCGGAAAGACTCGCCGTGGCGCTTAAATCACCGATCGCTTCGATCGAAGAAACCAGATAAATCACCATGAAGGGCAGCAACAGCTCCCATTGGAAAGCCAGTCCCGCCTTGAAAGGCACCGGTACTACGAGCCAGCCGCCGGCGACCGGCTCCGGCATGGCCAGCAGGCCCATGGCTCCGGTCAGTCCGTATCCGATAACGACCGCCAGCAGGGGGCCTCCGATGCGCAGAAGAGAATTTCCGGTCACCTGCGTAATCATCAGAATGCTCACCACAACGCCCGCCAGAAGGCAATTCGAGAGCGCGTGGAGGGGCTCGCCGTTGATCGGAAAGGCTATGTAATTCCCCGCCACCGGGATCAGGCTGAGACCGATCAACAGCACCACGATCCCCGCAACCAGTGGTGAAAACAGTCGCCGGAGATAAGGGAGGAAAAAAGCCAGGACAAATTGAAACGGCACTGCCGCCAACACCATTCCACAGGCCAGAGGCAATCCTCCTTCCGTCCCTGCCCGCAATAAAAGGTCCAAGTACGCGAAACTGGTCCCGTTCACGGCCAGCAGCCCGGAACCTACCCTCCCAAAACGACGTGCCTGCAGAAAAGTGCCGATCCCGGCGGTGAATAACGAAATACCGATCAGGTAGCGCTCCATCTCCGGCTCCATATCCACCGTGGAAATGAAAATCAGCGCCGGCGTGATACACCCGATGAACATCGCCAACAGCTGCTGCAGCGCCGCAAGCAACGCTTTCCCGGGAGTCATTCGACTGTCGTGCGGATACAGAAGGTCCGTTTTCTGTTCAGCGGCCATTACCTACCACCAGAGCAGATTCTTTACCAACTTCGGCGAAGATGCGAAAACAGAAGAATAGAAGCATTCTCAAAGGTCGCTCCTTCGTTCTCCGAATATCGTACGAAATCTTGAAAAAGATTCCGATAAAGACCTTCCATGACCATCATAATTTCGTAAATAATAGGCACGCGGCAATCAGGCATACCGGACGGGTTTATTATCCCCGTGGAGCCTTTAGGATAGGGAATGTCAGAAACCCTTCAGACTTCCTCTTAGGAGGACTCCCCATGTGTTTCAAGTCCGCGGAAAAACGAACTTGGAACCGTAAAAAACCTTTAAAATTTCGTATTTTACAAAAGCATTCTCCACTCCGCGCACCGGCAGCAACAGGATTCTATACGATCATGGCGCGCAGGATAGCATTTATTAACTACAAGGGGGGGGTCGGCAAAACGAGCTGCCTCGTCAACATCGGAGCCGTACTGGCACAGTCGGGAAAGCGGGTTTTGCTCGTGGACCTGGACGCGCAGTCCAATTCCAGCATCTGGCTGATGCGGGTGGACCGATGGACGGAGCTTCATACCAAGGGCAACGGGTCCCTGCATTCCATTTTCATTCCCGGAGACCGTACGCTCGCCGATGTGCGCGAGCGGGATGTCGTCACGGACCGGGACGGCAAGCCGCTGCTTCCCGGTCTGGACCTCATCCCGACCGGTTTCAACCTGATCGATCTCGAACAGGAATACGCGCCTCCCGACAATGAACCCGCGTACCTCCGCTTTCAGAAACAACTGGCGGAAATCGAGACGGAGTATGACTACATTTTGTTCGATTGTCCGCCAAATGTCCTGCGCGCTTCGCAATGTGGCCTCTTTTGCGCCAACGAGGTCATTGTTCCGGCGAACCCGGACGCGCTCAGCCTCATTGGTTTCACGCTGCTCACTGGCAAGCTCCTGCAATTCAACGAACGTTCGGTCACCTATCGCGCCACCGGCATGGGTCCACAGGCCCGGATCAACGGGATCCTGTTCAATTCGGTCAAGACGGCCACTGACATCGAAGTACCTCGGATGCGCATGCAGTTCCGGGTCAATCAATTCCGGAATCAAAAGAAGATCTCTCCGCACACGCGCATATTCCGTTCGATGATCCGCGACGCCATCGTCGTCCGCAGGGCTGTCACCCTTGGCCTTCCCGTACTTAACATGGAAAACGCGGGAGTCATTGAAGACTACCGCTCCGTCACTGCGGAACTGGAGGAGATGACCTCCGGTTCCCCCGGCTCCGTTTCCCCATCCATTCAAACTCAAGCCGCCACCACCTATGAATGAATCCACCTTCTCTCCCCGTGAGCCCCTTCCCTTCTCCGCAACGGACTGGGACCATATTCGCTTTCAACTGCAGGACTCCCTCCTCGCTGACACCAGCCTGAATAAGCTGGCCATCGACTTTGGCATGAAATGGCCCATCCGCGGACCGGAGGAGACCCCGCGCAAATACATCAGTCATTCCCTTGAGTCCCTCGGCGATCTGCCGGAATTCTTTGGCAAGGAAAGCCGCCTTCCCATCCTCTACGCCATCCTCAGTGAAACGAGGACCATGGACGATCCCTTCCATTACATGGCCGATCAGTTTGAGGAGATGGCTGAACAAGAAGACGATATTCTCAAAGCCTTTCGCCAGCTGGAAATCCCCCCCGATTTTCCAATCGAATTCACTCATCTTGCCGAAGGTACCCGGACACTTTGCGCAACGGAAAAAATTACGGAATTGCATGAACTGGTCGATTTTTCAAAACGGTGTGCGAAAGCCATTCACCTGACCGGCGACTTGCACAGCCTTGTAAACGCCCTTCTCCAGGGCGACCACATCACCTTGCGTCGATTTCTCCCCATGCGGGAGGGGCAAAACGGGCTCTTCCTCGCCGAGTGTATCGGTCACTACACTTCTCGGCTTTCCCCCACGGAGGCCGCCTCCCTGCTGCGACTATACAAGCGGTCGACAAACCGGCAGACATGGAATGAAGCCCGGTCATTGCCGAAAGCGGACATCGCCCCTTTCCTTGAGGGCATCAAGGAAACCGTCGAGCGCTGCTTCGAACTCCTGCCGGACCAGGCGCAGCAGCTGCGCCATACCATCAACAGCGGGGATGCCGCCACCGTTCGCTTTTTCGCCCCGATCAAGGATCCCGATGTGGAGAACCTGGCCATTGCCATGAGTATGGCCGCCCTCGGGAAGAAACCTCCGCAACAGTCCTTCTTCGGAAAGCTTCTCTCCTAATATTTTCATCACAGAGAAATCATCATGCCCTTCTCATCGGAAATTTCCTCGCCTCCCTGCCGTCTCTCCATTGATGCCATTCTCAAGCGCACTCGCCCGGGAGAGAAACCGGCCAACAACCTTATCCCGTTCGCGGAGGAAGAAGATGTCCCTTTGACGGAACCGCCGGAAACTGCGGAAGACCTCATGGTCCTTGAAAAGCGTCTCTTCCGGCGGCGCGCCGAGATCACGGAACGGGAGCGGGTCGTCAACGAGTCCGAATTGCTTCTCTCGGCACGCGAACGTCTTCTCGACAATCGCGAACAGCTCCTCGCCGAGCGCATGTCCGCCTTCACAAAGGACGGAGACACCGAATGGTTGCAAAAGACCCTCGCCGAAACCCGGGAGGCCCTCACGATGGCGAACGACTCTTTGGCCGAAAAGGAGGCCATGCTTGAGCAATTGCGCGCGGAGATCGGAGAACTGAAAAAGAATCCACCGGCCTCACCTCCCGAATCTCCGGTCAAAGGCGAAGAAGACGATTCCTACGCCGGGGTGCGCGATCCTTCCCTTTCCGAGCAAGTCGCCCTTCTGAAGGAGCGCGAGGCCTTTATCGAGGAAAGCGAAAACACGCTTTTCAATAAAGCCCAGGAATTACAGGAATGGGAAACCCGACTCCAACAGGCGCAGGATACCGCCTGATTGTGAAAAGGGAGAGGAAAGCATTTTCATGGAGGCAGTCTCCCTGTAGAAACCTGCCCCGAGATGTTTTTTTCCCTTCGCGCACTTTGGAAAGCCCTTCGCGGGAACAGCCTGACCTTTTCCGTCGTTTTCGCCGGTGCCATTATGGGCGGCTCCGTCGCCGGCTTGGTGCGCGAGCCGATGCTGGCCTTGGGGATGGCCTCGCCCCTCGCCTTCCTCGCTTCGCTCCTCCTCATCGGCCTTCTCGCCAAGAGCGAACGTAAGCTTCCCCTGCGGCCAAGCTTCAAGCGGCAATGTTGCCTTCTTCTCATCGTGGGATCGCTGGTCCTCGCCGTAGTCTTCTGGAATTATCAGTCCCGACTGGAGAAGCGTTATGCGGAAGGCTTTGTTCCCGGCCCGAAATTCGAGGAGCCCCACCGGGAACTGCCCCGTCGCCGGCCGTCGCACCAGCGGTAGGTCGACGCCTCCATGCCTTCCCGCGACGCCGCCG
>CAYFRH010000073.1:0-13078 GCA_964345345.1 uncultured Puniceicoccaceae bacterium
CGGCGACTGTGGAAAACGCCAGTAGTTGTAGTCCGAGCATCGTGCCGCCGGCGGCCAGCTTTAAGCCCGGTCCTATTTCCGGTCCCAGCAGGACCGAGAACAGGCTGAGGAAAAAGAGGAACGCTTTGACATTGAGCAGATTGACGAGGAGCCCCTCTCGAAAAGGGGCCTCCGGAGCGGCTCGCTCCGCTTCCAGCGCGGTCTTTTTCCGTGCGGGGAGCAGAGCATGGCGGCCGAGGTACATCAGGTAGGTGCCTCCGGCCAGTGCCAGCACCGTTTTAAAAACGGGCGATTGCGCGAGAAGGTAGGAAATTCCGGCGATTCCGAGGCTGATATGTACGCTGACCCCCGCAAGCACCCCGAAGGTCGTTTTGATCGCAGCTTTGCGGCCATATCGAAGGGCCGTCCGCACCACCAGAAAAATGTCCGGTCCGGGCGACAGGCAGGCGATTAGATGAACAATCGCAACCGTAAGAAGCAGTTCCATTGCTCTCCCCGAGCAAGGTCGTCCCCATCTCCGGTGCCAAGCTTATTTCTTTTCCGCCGCCAACCGAAAAGAAATCCTTGGAATCAGAAGGAAAAGCGGCTCAGCTTTGTGCACCATGAAGGCGCTCGGGATCGATGTCGGCGGAAGCGGTATAAAGGGAGCGATAGTGGACACCGCCACGGGCGAGTTTGTCGGCGAGCGGGCGCGCATTCCCACCCCGGCAAGCCTGCGGCCGGAAATTCTGCTCGGGACTCTCCTCGAACTCCGGAGGGAATTGGGATGGGAGCAGGGTCCCATCGGTATAGGCTATCCCGGCGTTATCCGCGAGCAGGTCATCCGGACTTCCGCAAATCTTGACCAGAGCCTCATCGGATGTCCCCTCGCCACTTCCCTTGAGAAACTCGGTACCGGCGAAGTCAGTCTTTTTAACGATGCCGATGCCGCCGGCTTCGCGGAAATGCGCCTCGGTGCCGGACGCCCCTTTATCGAAAAGGGAACAGTCCTTTTGCTGACCATCGGCACCGGCATCGGCACCGTTTTGTTTCGCAACGGCCACCTCGTTCCCAACCTCGAACTCGGACATGTCGAATTTATGGGCTGTGATGCCGAGGATTACGTCTCCGAGCGCGTCCGCAAAGTGGAGGATCTCAGCTGGAAACGCTGGGGAAAGCGCTTCGACGAGTTCCTCGGCTACCTGCATAAGCTTCTGTTGCCCGACCTGATGATCCTCGGCGGTGGCGGCGTGAAAAAACCCGAAAAATTCGAGGAATTTCTACGCCGGGACCTTCCCATTGTTTTTGCCCGCTTCGGCAATCGCGCCGGAATCGTGGGAGCCGCTCTCGCCGCCGCAGACCGGGCTGCCGGGACTGCCGAGTTGCCTTGAGGCTTTTCCTTTTGCGGCGTCTGTCCTCGATTTTCCCTACAAATTCGGTTGTTCCTCGCGCATCTGCCGCAGAACCTGTTGCCCGTAAATATGTTTCAGCATTTTTCGCCGGTGTGCCACCGCCATCTGGAAAGCCTTCTTTTCTCCGTATTTTCGGATTGAAAAGGAGGTGCATCGTTGCACGCCCGGCTCGGGTCGCCAGGAGACGGAATAACATTCGCTGATCCGGCCCCCGCTCCCTTTTTTCGAGGTGCGGCATACGCCCAGTACGCCCGTTCCATTTCGGCTGTCGCGGAGTACGACGCGACGCGCCCGCGGCTCTCTCGGGGCCTGTTCCAGCTCGTTGTGGAGGCGGTCCCGGAATGCCCGGGCCGTCCGTAGAGCTTCTTCCCGACCGCCGCATTTGCGGTCGCTGAATAGACGGGAGAAGGTTTTGCCGTTGCGGTATCCCCGCACAAACCAGCCGTGCGTCGAATTAGCGTCGATACGACTGATGCCCTTCTCTTTTGTAGATGAATTTTCCGAACCCATAAGCCTTACCAAAACGAAATCAAGGCATGGGCATAGGGGCTGGCAATAAAAATCTCACCGAAAAACCGTTAGTTTCTCCGCGCGACCGTTCCGGTCTGCGGCACGGCCATTTCCCGCACGACGGCGGCAAGATCATGGTCGAATTCTCCGTACAAAGACAATTGCCGCTCGGCCCCCGAGGGAGCCTCGAGCATGGAGATGACATGGTTCAGCGATTGCGCACAGTTGAGGTGCTTGGCGTACGGTTTCAGTTTTTCAAAAAGAAAGAAGACCATCTCACGTACGGGGATGGTGGAATGCGTGACGGGATCGATCAATTCCGCGCGGAGGCCGTAGCGGGCGGCTTTCCATTTGTTCTGGCGCACGACAATGGGGTGGATGTCGTACTGGTAGACACCCTCTTCGATCTGGTCACTTAGGGCACAGACAAGGCACTGAGTCAGCGCGACGAGGGCGAGCGTATCCTCGAGATTCTGAGGAAGATCAAAAATCCGGACCTCCACCGTGCCGAAGCGCGGATGCGGACGCGCATCCCACCAGATTTCCCGGATGCTGTTAAGGAATCCACTTTGTAGTGACTGGTTCACGACCCAGCAATATTCGCTGTAGTTGCGGAGAAAAGGGGGGCTGCCGGCGGCCGGCAATTGTTCCATAATTTTGATCCGCTGGGACTGCAGGCCCGTTTGCCGACCAACCCAGAAGGGGCTGTTGACGGAAAGGGCCAGGAGGGTGGAAAGGTAGCGCATAAGGCGATCGACAACCATGACCGCCTTGTCCCCGGAATCGACCCCGACATGGACGTGCATGCCGAAAGTGACAATGCGGCGGGCGGTGTCCTGCATCAGCTCGACGAGCTTGTGGTAGCGTTCTTTCGGGGTGATGTCCTGTTCCGTCCACTTGGAAAACGGGTGGGAACCCGCCCAGAAAATTCGGGTCCCGCGCTGGGAGGCCGTTTTGTAGAGCAGGTCGAGCTTGCGGGCGAGGTCTTCGCGGACCTCGTCGACGGTGTGGCAGACCCCAGTATTGATCTCAACGTAGCTCTGCATCAGCTCCGGCTTGATCCAGGATTGTTCCCCGCCGAGATCATCAAGAATTTCGAGGATGGCGCTTTTCAGGGCGAAATCCTTGGCATCGACGAGCTGCAGCTCGAGCTCGACCCCGAGGGTCGGGGCGTCGTTGCCTTTGAAGTGGAGGTAGTCTGCCCGTTCGCGGTCGGGATGGGGGAAGGGAGGAAATGGCATGGGAAGAGGATTGCGGGGGTGTCAGGAGGAGGGAGGATCATTCCAGGCGAGTGAATACAGGGAGCGGGCCAGAGCTTTGGCCCCGATGGGCAGTGCACTCTCATTAATGTCGAACTTCGGGGAATGAAGGTGATGAACGGGCTGAAGGGGCGTGCCTACGCCAAGACGGAGAAGACATCCCGGGCAGTGGCGGAGGTACCAGGCAAAGTCCTCTCCGCCCATGCTGGGCAGCTCGATAGGGACGAGCCCGCCGGGACCAAGAAGACCCGTCAGGGCGGAGGTGCATCGGTCGGTGAGGACGGGATGATTCAGGACCGGAGGTACCGAATAGGCGATGGCGAAATGTGCCTGTACCTGGCAGGCCTGGGCGATGGCATCAGAAATTTCGCGCAATTGTCGGCGGGCTCGTCGCGCTTCCTCGTTATCCGGACAGCGGATCGTTCCGCGCAGTTGTACGGATTCCGGAATTACATTCGGGTTGATACCCCCCTGGACAACCCCGAAGGAAAGGACGAGGGGAATGCGGGTATCGCCGCCGCGAGGAACCTGCGCGTAGGCGGTCTGGATCAATTGCACCGCGGCGGCGATGGGATCGCGGGTAGTATGGGGGCGCGCTCCGTGGCCCCCCGTTCCTTCAATGAGAATCTCGAACTCCTCCGCGCAAGCGGTGAGAGGTCCGTGACGCCAGCCGACTTGGCCGGCGTGCAGGGTCGGATCGACATGAAGAGCGAGGATAGCCTCCACATTCTCGAGTGCGTTGGCCTCGATGAACTCGCGCGCACCCGCAGCGGTTTCTTCCGCAGGCTGAAAAAGACAGCGCAAGGTGACGTCTTCGGGAAGAAGATCGGGATTTTCGGAAAGAACCTTCAGGGCTCCCCATGCCATGGCGGTGTGGGCGTCGTGCCCGCAGGCGTGCATCAGATTGCTTTCCCGCGACCGGTAAGTGACCGTTTTTTCATCCTGGAGGCGAAGTGCGTCAATGTCGGCGCGGAAAGCAAGGCAGCGGCGTGCTCCGGGGCGCGGGAAGTCAATTAGGAGCCCGCGTCCCTCGGGACCGAGACGATATTCAATTCCGGAAAGCTCATTGATCCGGTCGACAAGATAGGCGGTGGTCCCCAGCTCCTCTCCCGAAGGTTCCGGATGGGCGTGAAGGTACCGCCGCAAATCCCGGATTTCCGCCGTGTAGCGATCAACGCCTTCATCGAGTCGCGTGTAGCCGGCTTGCCAATCCGTCATACGGTCACCGTATGGACGGTGGCGGGTAAGGAGCCAGCCTTTTTTCCTCCTTGCTGGCGGGGAAAAGGATCAGCTGCCGGGAACGGAAAAGCGGCTCCAAAGGGAGTTGTCATAGGGGGCGAGCTGAAACCAGCCACCGTAAGCCGCGTTGGCGAGGAGGTAGCCCTGGTCCGGTCGGTAGAGCCACAAGCCCTGACGGGCGTTTCCGGCCATGACGTAGTACCAGTTCCCCTCCACAAACATCCACGGATACGCGGGAAGGTAAGTCCAGCCCATGAAGGCGCTGTATCCCCAGGCCGGGGTGGAGGACCCTTTTAACCATCCGAGGACTTCATCCTCGGCCCATTCGTCCGGACGGACGACGGGACCATCGGCATTCTGCACGAGAAGTTCCCGCGCAGGTCCCCAGGCAAGGGGAACTTCGCCGAAGGCAATGTCGCGAGCCTGCAAATACACTTGGTCGGCGCTCGCAAAACTAATGCGGTGCGGCTCTCCCGCATCGACCTCGGGGCGCGATTCAATGTTCTCGACCGGGAGCAGATTCTCCAAGTGAAGGTCATCGATGGCCCACCCGAAATCGGTATCGGTTTGATTGAAGAAATTTCCCGGTTCCTTGTAATAGCGCAATCGCAGGCGGAGAACCTTTCCGCGGAAAGCGGATACGTCCACGCTCACCTCTTCGAACCGATCGTTTTTGGTGGGCTCCTCGGTACCGCGAAGGCTCCAGACCTCGATCCATCCTCCCTCCGTACCATCCGGATTGAGTTCGATGGCCGCAATCTGGTTCTGCGTCGCGTAGCCGAGGGAACTTCGGAGATGCACGAAGGCCGGTTCTCCGCCGACAAGGTATTCTCCGGGTAACAACAGCACTTGATCTTCCGGGAGCGGAGTGACGAGGTGGAAGGCGTGGGTTCCGTTGGCGACGCGCTCCGATTGCCGCGGTGCATAGCCCGGACTGAGGTTTGCCGTAAAGGGAAGAGTCCCGGACTCCGCGTCGTAGCGCGGGACCTGCGTGGAGGTACGCAGAACACGCAGTTGGGATGCTTCCGCCCAGGGACGCGAGGAGACGGTGAAGGAGCCACGCTCGCCCGCGAGGAGTTCTACGGGGCCGTCAATGGCGGTCGGAAATTCCTCCGGTCCCGCATGTTCCGGATCGAAAATCGTCACGTCGTAGGAGAAGGTGCGGGCTTCGCCTTGCAGAAGAACATTTTTGATCGTGACGGTGACGGTTTCGTCGACCGGCGGAGCAGGCCAAAGATGGCTTGTCGCGGTCTCGAATCCGTCCGGGACCCAGACAACCGTTGGTTCCCCGATCTGCAGTTCGGGAGGAGAAAGCGGCTCGCGGCGAAGCGGGACCGGCTGCCCGGCAAGCTCCATGTTAATTTCCACCTCCGAAAAGTCCGCTTGCGGATGCGAGAACGACCAGCGGGCGAAAACCAGTTTGGCGGGCACGTGGCCGGGCGGAGGCCATGCGACAAACTCATCGCGGGTCTCCGGGCGGGTTTCCCGCGTTTCCGGCGTTCCGATGACGTAAATTGCGTTGGTCTGGCCATAGCCGGCGGAGGGATCTCCCGGCGTGTCCCCCGCGCCCATTAAAGTGGTTTGCGGGTACAGTAACCAGCGCCGATGCCCCACCCAGTGGTTCGAGGGCCCGAAATCATCAATATAGTCCGTGACCGCAGCCGCCCCGAGCACCCCGTAGCCGATATTGCTTCGCGAAGTGGCCTCTGCTGCCGCCTCCGTGTAGAAGCGCCATGTCTCCGGGGGGTTATGCGGATCTATGTTTCCATTATTCTGAGGATCCCAGTTAACGCTGAGCAGGAAGGCGGCGGCCTGCGCCTTTTGGTTCAGTTCCGCGCTCAAGCCGAGGTCGTCGGGGACGCCCGCCATGCGGCGAAAAAAGACAATGCGGTTCTGAACGGCTTCGAGCCAGCCGGCGGAAACCGAGCCTGGCTCGCCCGTTTCATAATTGCCGTTCCAGTTCATTTTCACGCCCTCGGAGACCGGATAGACGGCCGTGAAATAGTCCCGTACCCGCCAGCGGTTCTCCAGCGTAAAGAAATCCTGCCCCCATGCCGAAGCCACCGCGAATGCTGCCAGCAAGAAGAGGATACCGGTTTTGGTTTGTTTTGCTGCCATGTCTTACTTGACCTTCAATACCCATGCTTCTTGATAGGCGAAATTTTGCAATTCAGATTGCAAGTGGTTTAACAATTTTACTCAATATTTATGACCGATACGGAAACTTTACGGCGGCGCATCGGATTTGATTCATGCTCCGGTCGCGCCAGTGGACCGCCGTCCAATGTGATTGAGCGGATCAACCTCACCCTTTCCTCCCTCGGGGAACCGATCTTCGGAGAAAGGCAGTCGTCATCGGCCCTCGGGGTCAGCGAAAACCTGCTTGCCCATTTTCGGGCGAAGGACCGCTTGCTCGGAGGGACGCTTCGTCCACCTGCGGATCTACGCATCGAAAAATTTCTGCAAAGCTACCTCTCCGGGGTGGAAGGAGCGGATGAAATTCATCTTCCGGGGCAGACTTTTCACCTTGCGCAGCATGGCATCGGAAGGAGCCTTTCCCTCCCTCCGGACAAGGACGAATTCCGTTCCGGAATCATCGAATCCTTCCGGGTCGCGAACGGGGTTCTGCACAATCCCCGCAGTGACCGCCGGACCACCAAGGGAGTGTTTCACGTCGCGGAAGGCGGGCTTCCCATCCCGGAGGACAAGAAAGCAGTCCCCCGCATCACCTTTGCCCGACTACTGCAAGCGGCCCTCCGTCCTCCCCGCGAACAGCTGCAGTTGCCCTTTACTTCAAGTCAGGAAGAACAGGCCTACCTCTGGGTATCCCTCCTTCTACGTCCCGTTATCTGTCCGGAAGTTCCGGGCCTTTTGCCGGAAAAAAGCATGGAGATCCGCTTTTTTGCTCCCGGCAGCATGGTCGCCAACCTTGATTTTGTAGAGTCGATCTTCGGCAACGCCGGCGATCCTTTTCTGCCGGAAAACGACGCCTGCTTCGACCTTGAGCACTGGAGCGGGCATACCGGCTGTGTCATTCTCGCACCGCACTTGCCGACCTTAACCAAAAAGGAACTCGGCTTGCCTCCGGTGGCGGAAGCCACGGAGCGACAGCATCGGGACGGTATGTGCTGGGAGAATGAGGACGAACTCTACAACGACGGCGGCGCCTTCAAGCTGACGGCCCGGACCGAGGAGGGTCTCGTCGTTACGATGATTTCCGACAATTATTTCGGGTACTGCAAGAAAGAGATAAAAACACAAATCAGTTTTTCCGCTAATTTGTTCGGAGTTTCTGAAGAAGAACACGCCGGGGGAACCCTCGCCTTCACCTCCTACGACCTCGGGGAAGATTTTCAGCTTTCGGAATACATCGATGAAAGCGACTACACCTTTGCGGAAGTGATTCGCAACTACGGTGATCGTATGGTCTTGCGGGAAGAAGGTTACGGAGTCGACAAACAATTCCGCGACCTCATTTACATCCCCGAAGGCGCCCGTTTTTCTCTTCCCGAGCAGTCCATTACCTGGGCGCGGGATGGCAAAGAGAATCAAATCAAGCTGCTGGCGGGGAAAACATACATTCTTCCCTTTGGTTATAAGGTTCGCCTGAAAAAGCCCGCGACCGGCCGTCGCTGGCGACTCATCGGCACAATGCCGGAAGCAACGAATTGCCATAAACCCTGCACGGTAAGCGGGGGAGGTAAATCGGAGATCTCCAAGTCCATCGGCGATGCAATCATCCATGCGCCTTTTTATGTTCAGGACCTTAAAGAGGATCTCGACGCGGCGGAGAAAATTCTCCTCGGAAATTACGGTCATCGTTTCAAGGATTCTTCCCGGAATCGTGAGGATAGCCGTCCGCTGCTCGGTCCCGATCGATCCCTTGGGTCGATTATCAAGCTTCTGACTCCCAGCGACGAATACACGACGGAGTTTAACGATTTTCTGCGCGGCATTCCCACGCACGTGAAGGAACTCGTGCTGCTGGTTAAGCGCTTTTACAAGCCGGATTGGGGCGATGCCTGGAAGGAAAGGTTCTCCGTCGACATCATCAACGGGACTCCGGGTCACGAGCTGAAATACAATAACCGGCCCATCGTCACGAGCTACCTGCGGCTTGGATATGACAAGGACGGGTCATGGCGTGTTTTCAGTTTGCGCAAAGACTTTTTTCCGGCCGATAAACTGCAGACGGAGGACGACATTACCGCTTCCGTGGTTGTCCCATGGAAATGGATTTCCGGTAAGCCGGGTAAGTCCCAGGGAGGCAACGGTGCCAAGGTGGTCCGCAACTGCGAGTATCGACTGTTCCAGCGTCCGGATGATGCGATCATCCGCGGCTACGATGCCAAGACGGAAGCGGACATGGCTACCGGTAGCAACTTCTTCTCCAACTACCATGCCATGACGCAGGACGAAGCGCGGGCCCTGCTGCAGGACGCGGTGCATTTCGACGAATACACCGAACCGGTGAAACGGCTCCTGCGGGATTTCGTCAGCAACCCCGACCGGCATCCTTCCTACATCGTGGTTCCCTCGCATCCGCGCCTTGTCGACGGCAAGCCGACCAAAAATCCGCGCTACCTGCAGAACCGTCCCACGCTTGAAGATCCCGAATCCAATTACATCGCGGAAATGGGCGCGCGCTTCCGGCGGAGGATCAAGCCCGAAGAAAAGGTTCTCTATCCAGTCAACGGACTCTTGCCCGGGCGCCGCAACAATCCGCCGGAAGGCCCCGTGCGTTCGCTTGCGGTTTTCAATCCGATCCATTATCTGCCTTTGCCGGAAACGTTCATGGAGTTCATCTCCAGTATGACGGGAAAAAGCCCCTCGACGACGGGAGCGGGTTCCGAAGGCGCCCTGACCAAGGCGCCCTTCAATGCGCTTCTTCCTATTACGGACCTGAACAGCGCTCTTGTCGCAGTGGCTGTGACCGGCCTGCAGCCCTACATCACGGCTGCCGGTTACATCGGGCCGAATTTCCGGGCTGACCATGACATCAGCCTTCTCGTCCCGGAACTTTGGTGCCGGATGAAAAAGTTCGAGCGCAATCCGCACTGGCTGCGCGAAAAGGGGTTCCTCGAGCCGGTTCCCGAGATCGAATTCGAAGGAAAACGACTGCCAACGGGAATCCTCGGCTACCGGATTAACCAGCTTTTTGTGAACTATTTTCTGGGCCGCATCTTTACCAGTCCCGAGGTGCTTTTCGACGAGGACATGCTTCAGCCCGAGAAACAGGATCTTGCCGTGTTTGCCGACGGCCTCGACAACATGATGACGACCCACCGGAATGTCGCCGGAAACTACTTCCGCGACGGCAGTATCGACCTTGCCTGTCCCCCGCTGAAAGCGCTCCTTCACATTATGCGCGACGGCGAGTGGGAAGGCAAAAGCCTCTCGGATCCGGAGGTGCGCGCGCTTTTTGAGCCGGAAGCCATTCTCAACAGCGACTGGTACCGCGGGCGGATCCACAGCAAGCAGGCGCGCGACATAGAACACTGGCAACGGATGCTCGCCTACCTGAAAGACAACGGCAATGCGGACTCCGATATGGAGGCCTTGCGGAAAGTGGCCAGTGAACGACTCGAAAAATGCCGTGGTGACGAGTACCGCGACCTTCTGCAGGGGACGATCGGACGCGATCCCGAGCTATATCCGCGTTCGAATTGATCCGTGGCGCCGCCGGTTCGCCAACCCGCCGAGTGGGAGCCGCACGAAGCCTTGTGGACGGCATGGCCCAGCCACCGGGATTACTGGGGTAACGCCTTTGTTGGCGCCCAGGCGGAGGTTGCCGCTTTCCTGCGCGCCCTTACCGGGGCCGCCCGCGGGAACTCTGCGGTTCCGGAACGCGTCGAGGTCTGGGTGGACGGCCCCGCGACGGCGGAAGCAGCGCGGCGAAAGTGCGGGGAGCTTCCCGTCGCATGGGTGGAGGCGGCATTTGGCGACATCTGGTTCCGGGACGTTGCCCCGATCCTACTGAAAAGGAGTGACGGACGACGTGTTGCCCGCTGCCTGCGCCATAATGGTTGGGGGGAGAAATACCGAATGGAGGGGGACGACTCCGTGGCCGCGCGCATGGTGGCGCGCCATCGGATACCGGCGCGCTTTCTTCCGCTTACCGGAGAGGGGGGTGGACTGGAGAGCAACGGGAAAGGGCTTTTCCTGAGCACGCGTAGCTGTTTTTTGAATACGAATCGGAATCCCCGATGGGAGGAGGCGGATGTCGAACGCGTTCTTCGCGAAGAACTGGGCGCCGAAACAGTCCTTTGGCTGGACGAGGGCCTTGCCAACGACCACACCGACGGCCATATCGATAACCTTGTCCGTTTTGTCGATGCGCGCACCGTCGTTTGCCAACATCCCTCCGGTCGGGATGATCCGAATCGGGATTGCCTGCGCGCCATCATCGAAATGCTCGCAAAGTTCCGTCTCCCCTCGGGCGACCGTCTTGATGTTGTTGAAATTCCCTCACCCGGCCGGGTCCTGTACGACGACGGCAGCCTCGCGCCGGCGAGCCATGTCAACTTCTATATCGCCAACCACCGGGTCCTCGTTCCCTGTTACGGAGGCAAAGAGGAAGCGGAAGCGCTTGCGTTGATCGGTGGTTGTTTTTCGGACCGGGAGGTCATCGGTCTGCCGGCCCGCCATCTTCTTGCCGGCGGGGGAGCCTTTCACTGCATCACACAGCAGGTTCCGGCGGTCGGTCAGTAGATCCGCCAGGCGGCGGAGCGGGACCGGAAACGGTGGGCATACCGTTGCCAGTCGGCAAGGAGCGAGGGAATATCGATCCCCGCGCCCTTATGTACCAGCTGTTCCAATACACGAGGGTCCCCCACGTGCTTGTTGAAGAGGTTGCGCCCGGCGGCGGAAGCCGAGGCGAAAGGATTCCCGGGGGCCCATTCGCAGGCAAGGGCCATCATATGCAGGGACAGCTCAGTCGGTCGGGCGGCACCGAAGTCCGTTACTTTGGTGAAGACGGCCCGGCGCGCCTTTCCCCTGTGCTGGAAATTGATGACGGGGAATTCCATTCCACGGATGGAACGCCGCGTGAGCGCGGCGGAAATGACCTCCGGTGATTTCCCCCGGTACTGCAGGAGGCGGAAGGGAAGGCGCGTTCCGTAGCCGTGCGCGAAACCGCCCAGTTGCGCGCCAAGTCCGGTCATGGGATAGCCGAGGACGGCGGAAAGGTTGGGGATTGCCGGGGAGGTGGGAACCCAGCGCAGGCCCGTTTCCGGCCACATCATGGAGCGGCGCCATCCTTTCATGGGAAAGACGCGCAGGCGACCGCGGCGGCGCGTCTTGTCGTCGATTTTCAGGACACCGGGCTCCTTTTGCGCCATGCGGGCAAGTTCCCCGATGGTGAGACCATGCACATAAGGTACGGAAAAAGCTCCCACATAGCTTTGCCAGCGATCCTCCAAGGGGGGACCGTCGATTTTCCGGCCGCCCAGGGGATTGGGCCGGTCGAGGACCACCGCTTCCTTGTCGGCTTTGAAAAGTTCCTCGAGGACATAGCGCATGCAACTGACGTAGGTGTAGCTTCGGGACCCAATGTCCTGCAGGTCGATGACCATGGTGTCGATGCCGGCGAGCATGGCGGCGGTGGGGCGGCGGAACTTGCCGTAAAGGGAAAAGACGGGCAGGCCGGTGCGCTCGTCACGACGGTCGAGAACGGGAACATTGGCCTTTTCGTCCCCGTAAAGGCCGTGCTCGGGCCCGAAGAGCGCGGTCAGGCGCACGCCCGGGGCCCGGTGAAGCAACTCCATGGTGGGGGTTTCATGACGGTTGACGCCGGCGGGATGGGTGAGAAGCCCCACCCGTTTGCCCTGCAGGGCGGAGAAACCGTCCCCGGCAAGCTGATCGATGCCAAGGAGGAGGTTGGGGCTCCGTCTGATCCCGCCCGTTAAGGAGGTCGGCAGGACCGCCGCAAGGCCGGCGAGCGCGCATGTTGTCAGGAAGCGGCGTCGGGTCGGCAACGGATCAGGAATTGTCGGCGTCACGGGTGCGTTGTTGGAGGTCACGAAGGCGGTTGTAGGAAAAAGTCACTTCGTAGGCAGCTATTTTGTAGATGATGGCGCCGACCGTGGCAAGAAAGGAGCCGAGAACCGCTCCGCCAAGGGAGGTAACGAGCCAAACGCGCGCGAGGTAGCCGAGGTTGAGGAGAAGGCGTTCGGAATGAAGGGCGTATAGAAAAGCCTTCATCTCCTCGATGTTGAGCGGGGGGATATCGATCCCGAGAGGATTGAGGCAGGCCCTTCCGATCTGAAAGGCGGTAAAATAGAGGGGGAGGACGGTGACGGGATTGCTGAGAAATTGCAGCCCCACGAGAACGGGCAGATTTGCGCGCAGAAGGAGGGCGAGAAGGGCGGAAAGGGGCAGTTGGATTCCATAGAGGGGAAGCATGGTGAGAATACATCCGCCATAGAGGGCCGGCACGATTGCCTTGACCCGGAAGCTCCACAAATAGAGCCGCTTGCGGGTAATCCGGGCGAACCACTTCAATCCCGGGTAACGGTGGATATTGCTGCGCCGGGGAAGAAAACGGAGGATGCGCTTGGTCCTCGCGATCCGTTCGCGTCGTTTCTGTTGAAGCCGCTGCTCTTCCTCCTCCATTCAAGGGATGGCCTTAAGCAACGCCTTATGGCAGGTCAATGCGTGTCCTGCAAAATCGCGGTGACG
>CAYFRH010000074.1:0-12042 GCA_964345345.1 uncultured Puniceicoccaceae bacterium
CACTTAAAATGGCACGCGGCAAGGGAGTCGAACCCCTAACCTCCTGATCCGTAGTCAGGTGCTCTATCCAATTGAGCTAGCCGCGCGGAGGAAGAGAAAGTATCATTTGCTTGTCTGCCGAAACCCGAAATTTGTCAGGGAGAGGGGGAGGGAGGGCAAGAATTTTCTGCGGAAAAGTTTTCGGGGTGCAGGCAGGGTGAAAGACTGCCCTCTTTCAGGTGGGAGCGTTACCCGAAAAGAGGCGGAGGCGTGGATTGTCGCCAGTCATGGCAGGCCGGAGGATGGATTCCATGAGTGAAACGAAGCGCAAGGAACGCGGCAACTGGGGGGAGCGGACGGCGGAGCGCTGGCTGCGCAAGCATACCGGCATGCGGGTTCTGGAGCGGCAGTGGTGCCATGGACATGGCGAGCTGGACCTCATCCTTCGGCAGGACCGGGTGCTGGTGTTTGTGGAAGTGCGGGTACGCAGTGGGGAGGCGGATCCGACGGCAACGTACTTCAGTATCGGGCGGAAGAAGTGGCGTTCGCTGCGGCGGACGGCCATGGCCTATCTGCGGCAGCTGCGCTGGCGGCCGGAGGCGGTGCGCTTTGACGTGGTGGGGATCCGCCGCTGCGCGCAAACGCGCGGGGTGCTGGATGTGCAGCATTGGGAAAATGTGGGCAAATTCGGACGGGGATTTCGGTACTGAGCGGAGGGGCACGGGTGGGTTCACACGGAGACACGGAGAGACGGAGTTATGGAATTTCACACGGAGGCGCGGAGACACGGAGATATGAAGACCGAGAATGAAATAGGCGGAATCGTTGTGGATTGTGCGATCAAAGTGCACCAAAAGACTGGTCCGGGGCTTCTCGAGAGCGTCTACGAGGTTATCTTGGGGCGGGAGTTGGAAAAGAGTGGGCTTGCGGTGCAAAGGCAGGTGGTCGTTCAAGTGTGGTATGAAGGCGAAACCCTAGATCTGGGATTCCGGGCAGATCTCATTGTCGAAAATAAAGTCCTTCTTGAACTAAAATCGGTGGAGGCCGTGCACAGGGTGCATAAGAAGCAGCTTCTTACATATTTGAAACTGGCTGACCTGAGGATCGGCTATTTGTTAAATTTTGGTGCGCCGCTGATGAAGGACGGGATCTGCCGCATCATTCATAACCATCAATAGCTCCGTGTCTCCGCGCCTCCGCGTGAGACCAGCAGCAATTTGCGCTTCCCGACCCAACCAGAATCCTCCGTGTCTCCGTCTCTCCGTGTCTCCGTGTGAAAAAAGGCATGTTCGAGGTTGGAAGGGTGGGCCGATCTGTGCATGGTGCGGATAATATGGAGGAAGCCGAACAACGACATCCTTTTTTGGAAGGCCTAAGCCGGCATCGGGGAGCGCCGCCCACGCTGCTGGTGATCTTCGGGGCAAGCGGGGACCTGACGGCGCGCAAGCTGGTACCGGCGCTGTTCAACCTTGCCATGGACAGCCTGCTGCCGGCGGATTTCCGGTTCGTGGGTTTCGGCCGCAAGGACATTCCGGAGGAACAGTTCCGTAAAGACGCCCGGGAAGCGATCAACGAATATTCGCGACGCCCGCTTGATGAAGGGGTGTGGAAGGATGTAGAGGGCGGCCTTCACTACCATCAGGGTTCCTACGACGATCCGGAGGCCTTTACCGCCCTTGCGAAACGAATCGCGGAGATGGAAAAAGAGGCGGGGCACGGCCTGCAGTTGGTCTTTTATATCTCAACGCCGCCGGGAGTGTTTGCACCGATTGTGGAAAACCTTGGCGGCTGCGGCCTCGCGCGGCACGAAGTGAAGGGGCAGCCGGCGGCGAAAGTGATCATCGAAAAGCCTTTCGGGCACGATCTAGCCTCGGCGCAGGGGTTGAACGAAGTGATCGGGCGGAATTTTGACGAATCGCAGGTGTACCGAATCGATCACTACCTCGGGAAGGAAACAGTGCAGAATCTGCTCGTGGCGCGTTTTGCCAACGCCATTTTCGAACCCATCTGGAATCGTGAATACGTGGAATCGGTCCAGATCACGGTAGCGGAATCGGTCGGTGTGGAAGGCCGCGGCGGCTACTACGACGAAAGCGGGGCGCTGCGGGACATGATCCAGAACCACACCATGCAGCTGCTTTCCCTAATCGCGATGGAGCCGCCCGTGTCCCTTGCCCCGGAGGCGATCCGGGACGAAAAGGTGAAGGTGCTGAAGGCGGTGCAGCCGCTGGTCCTGCACCCTCCGGAACAGGGGGATGTGGTGAGGGCGCGCTACAAGGAAGGCCTGATGGAGGGCAAGCGCGTGCCGGGATATTTACAGGAAGGAGGCATTCCCAAGGATTCCACGACGGAGACCTATGCGGCCCTGCGGCTCTATATCAACAACTGGCGCTGGCAGGGCGTTCCCTTTTATCTCCGTTCGGGCAAGCGCCTTCCGCGACGGGTTTCCGAGATCGCGATCCAGTTCAAGCGACCGCCAGGCATCCTCTTTACGGGAAGCCGCCGCTTTGACGTGGAACAAAACACGCTCGTGATTCAAGTGCAGCCGGATGAAGGGATGACCTTGCTGACGAATTCCAAGGTGCCCGGTCTGGAGACGCGTACCCAGCCGGTGAAAATGCATTTCCGGTATGCGACCACGTTCGGCTCAAACACCCCGGAAGCCTACGAGCGACTCATCCTCGACGCCATTGTCGGTGACAGCACGCTGTTTATCCGCGGCGACGAGACGGAGGCATCGTGGCGTCTTGTCACGCCTGTGCTGGAGGCCTGGAGAGAGCACGGACAACGCGGGTTGGCCGACTATGCGGCCGGCTCCTGGGGTCCGCTCGAATCGGAGCGGTTGCTGTGGGCAAGCGGGCATGAGTGGCGCAAAGCGGGAGTGTAAAGAGAATGGCACGACTGATTGATCAATTGCCGGGCGTGGCCATGGCGGTGGAAGACGTGACGGAGACCCTCCGCCATATGTGGGATGTTCCGGTCGGCACCGACGAAAATCCGCTCGACTTCCGGGCCTCGCAGATGAACCTGATTCTTCACTTCGGGCTTCGGACGACGGCGGCGGAGGCACAAGCGGAATTCGATCGCGCGATTTCCTTCGCGCAGACCTATCCCTGCCGCCTGATCGTCCTCTGCCCGGTTGAGGAAACCGACGGCCCGCATGCCTTTGAGGGAAAGCTTTTCAGCCAATGCTATCTCGGCCGTCACCTGCGCGACACCTGCTGCTGCGAGGCCCTGATACTTGGTTACTCCCCCGAGGAATCGAACTTTCTGGAAAGCCAGATCTCTGTCTGGCTGGAACCGGACCTGCCCGTTTACCATTGGCTGCACCGCGTGCCGCAGGAGCGCATAGAGCAATGCTACCAAGGATTCTTAACGGACTGTCGTCGGGTCGTCTACGACGGTGCGGTGGAGGGCGACGCGTACGATTCCATTCCCTGGCCGGACTCCGGGCGGGTACGCGACCTTTCCTTCGCCCGGTCGCTCCCCTTACGCCAACACCTTGGCCAGTTCCTGAGTGGCTATCCTCCGGAAGAACTCGCAAGCGGCCTTACGGGCTTGCGGGTGGAACATGATGCCGGCCACAAGCGGATGGCCGGCCATCTTCTGGCATGGCAGCGGACGGCGATGAAAAAGTGTTTGGGCGACCCTCTCAAAGCGAAGGAGGTGGCCTTCAGCACAGGAGAACTGAAAGACAAAGAAGAAGAGGCAACCGTCCTGCGGGTCGAATTTTCTTATTCCAACGCGGAGAAACACTTCCTGTTCACGTATCAGCCGGAAAAAAAGGCCGGGTTAATCCGGGCGCGCTATCCCTCGGCGGACTACGATCATTCTCTCCACATCGAACCGATGCCGGAGGCAACCGTGCTTGCGGAAGCGCTGTTTTTTGCCTGAACTGCGTTGTATGGAAGAAAAAACGACTTCTCTCGGACGACTGCATGTGGGTCGGCACGAAGAACTTTTTGCGCAGTTGGCGGCGATACTCAATGGCCGGACAAGCGCGGAAAGGAACGGTCTTCCGATCGGATTGACCGGTGGCTCGACACCGCTGGCCTTCTACCGTTGGGCGGCAGCTAAGGAACCCTTTACGGACGAGTTTCTTTCCCGGGCGGTCTGGAGCGTCAGTGACGAGCGCATGGTTCCACTGGAGAACGAGGAGAGCAATTTCGGAAACGCGGACCGGGAACTGTTGCAGTTGCTAAACGTCCCTGAGGAGCAGAAGCTGCCCTTTCCCGTTCAGGTGGATCCTCATTCGGCGGCGACCGCTTTTGACCGGCGGTTCCGTGAGCGTTTTGGCACGACCGCCTTTTCCGTCTGCCTTTTAGGCATGGGCGCGGACGGGCATACCGCCTCCATCTTTCCCGGCAGTCCCCTGCTGGTAATCGAGGCGGACAATTTCTTCGCCCCGGTGGATGTCCCCGGCAAAGGCTGGCGGCTAAGTATTACGCCGCTGGGCCTGAAGGCGAGTCATCGCATCGTCCTCATGGTGACGGGAGCAAACAAAGCGGACCGCCTCGCGGAGGTTTTTTCCACGGACCCCGATCCCGGACGCCTCCCCGTGCAGCTGTTGCACCGGCACGCTGAGCGCACGGACTGGCTGGTCGACGAGGCGGCGGCCGCTAAGCTATTCTGAAAAAGATTCGCTTGCCGGCTTGCAGGATAATGGGGCGGTCAGCGGTGGAATAGGTCGCGAAGGGATCGGTCGCCTTTTCCCCGTTTACCTTTACGGAGCCCTGGGTAATGAGCCGACGGGCTTCTTTCTTGCTGGGGAACAGGGAACTGTTCGCCATAAGGTTGAGCAGTGTCTGGCTGTCGGCATCGGCAAGATCCGCCCATGGAAAGGCCGGCATATCGTCGGGCAGTTCGTTCCTGGAAAAGACCTGCTCGAAATTGGCGCGCTCTTTTTCGCCGGTCCCCGTCCCGTGAATACGCGAGACCAGCTCGACGGCGAGGCGTTTCTTCAACTCCATGGGATGCCCTGCGTCCGACTTCTTGACCTCCTCCTCCGGGCGCAAGAGCAGCAAACGGTAGTAATCCATCATGACCTCGTCGCTGATGGACATGATCCGTCCGAACATGTCCTTGGAAGAATCATTGAAAGCGATGTAGTTGTCCTGGGACTTCGACATCTTTTTCAGGCCGTCGGTTCCGACGAGCAGGGGGAGGGTCAGGACAGCCTGGGGAGGCTGGCCCGCCTCCCGCTGCAGCTGCCGGCCGACGAGGCAGTTGAAAGTCTGGTCGGTACCGCCGAGTTCAACATCGGCTTCGACCATGAGGGAATCGTAGCCCTGTACAAGTGGGTACAGGAACTCGATGATGGAAATTGGCGTGTTCGCCTCGTAACGCTTGTGGAAGTCGTCGCGCTCCAGCATGCGCGCCACCGTCATTTTTCGTGCGAGCCCAAGGCAGTCCTTGAAGGACATTTCGTCGAACCACTCGGAATTGAAGCGTACGGTGGTCTTTTCCGGATCGAGGACGGCGTAGGCCTGTTCGACGTAGGTTTGCGCATTCGCGCGGATTTCCTCCTCCGTGAGGACCGGCCGGGTGGAGGAACGGCCGGAGGGATCGCCGATAAGGGTGGTGAAATTCCCGATGATGAGGACCGCCTCGTGCCCTAGATCCTGGAACTGGCGAAGCTTATTGAAGACGACCATGTGGCCGAGGGTCAGGTCGGGCCGGGTCGGATCGACACCGAGCTTAACCTTCAGCTGCTTTCCCGCGTCGAGGCGCTCGAAAAGTTCTTCCTCGCCGTACAGGGCCTCGGCATTCTGGCGGATTTGATCACGTGCGTTCATTGGCATGGAAGGGGCCGAGTTTCCGTCCTGCCCGCGCGGGGTCAAGGGGGTTTGTGGGGCCGCCGCAACGCCCCGTGACAAGCGGGGCTCAGCGCGGTGCAAAGTAGCCGCCCCGGCGCCCGCGCGGGGACAAGACGACCTGCCAGAGTTGCGTTCGGCGGGAGCGGAAGGTGGCCGCGCAGGAGAGCAGGTAGTAACGCCACATCCGGTAAAAGCGGTCGCCGTAGGTTTCGGCGAAACGCGGCCATGCCTCCTCGAAATTGGCATGCCAGTTCATCAGCGTGCGATCGTAATCCGCTCCGAAATTATGCCAGTCCTCCATGGTCAGGAGACCTTCCGCCGCCTCCGTGATCTGCTTGGCCGAAGGTAGCATGGAATTTGGAAAAATGTATTTTTCCAGCCATGGGTCGCCATCGCTGGAGGAACGGTTGCCACCGATGGTATGGAGGACCGCCAGCCCGTCCGGCGGGAGGCATTTCTCCACGATTTCCATAAACCGCCGGTAGTTTTTGTAGCCGACGTGCTCGAACATACCGATGGAGAATACCCGGTCGAAGGGCTCGTCGATTTCGCGATAATCCTGCAGCCGGATTTCCACCGGTAGTCCCTTACAACGCTCCGTGGCTTCCTTTACCTGATTTTCCGAGACGGTCACCCCGACCACCTCAACGCCATAGTTTTCGGCGGCATGGCGGGCGGCGCTTCCCCATCCGCATCCGATATCGAGAATGCGCATATCCTCCTGCAGTTCCAGTTTCCGACAGACGAGGTCGACCTTGGCCCGTTGCGCGTCGGCGAGGGTGGAAGCCTCGCGCCAGTAGCCGCAGCTGTAGGTCATGGACGGGTCGAGCATGGCGGCATAAAAGTCATTGCCGATATCGTAATGCCGCTTGCCGACCTCAAAGGCCCGGCGTGGCTGCTGCAGGTTCACGATGCGGGCCCGCAGGTGAAGGGCGAGCGCGGTCAGGGGCCGGAGCCGCTGGTCGAGACGTTCGCGAAGGATGCGAGTGAAGAACTCGTCGAGGGCCTCGCAGTCCCACCAGCCATCCATGTAGGCTTCGCCAAGCCCGAGAGAGCCGTGCAGAAAAAGGCGGGTGTAAAAGCGGTCATCATGAATCCGGGGATCCCACGGGCGGTCGCCGTTCACGCGGATGTCCGCCTCCGCGAGGAGGCCCTCAAGGCGGGTTCTCAAGGTCGATAGGGACATAATATTCAATTTGTTACAAATCTAATATCCCTATGGCAAGGAAAAGCACGGATTCAGGCGATCCACTTCCCGTAGTCTTCGACGGTTCCCGGGTGCAGCTCGACCCAGTGGCCGGGCCGGACCTCCTTGAATTCCCCCGGCTGGTTGGCCTGTTCCTCGGTACAGGGAAGCCATGAACGGCGCGCGAAGGCGCATCCGGGCGGAGGATCGATGGGCGTGGGGACGTCGCCCTGCAAAAGGATGCGCTCCCGTTTTTCGCCCGGTCGGGGGACCGGAATCGCAGAAATGAGCGCCTTCGTGTATGCGTGGAGGGGATGATGAAAGATTTCCTCGGCGGGACCCAACTCGACGATCTTGCCGAGGTACATAATAGCGATGCGGTCGGAAATATGTTTCACAACGGCCAAATCGTGCGCGATGAAAAGGTAGGAAAGGTTGAACTCTTCTTGCAGATCGAGCATCAGGTTCAGAATCTGGCTCTGAACGGAGACATCGAGCGCGGAGACCGGCTCATCGCAGATAACGAGTTTGGGATTCAGGGCGATGGCCCGGGCGATACCGATCCGCTGGCGCTGGCCACCGGAAAACTCAAAGGGATACTGCAGGGCGGCGGTCGGCTGCAAGCCGACGCGGTCGAGCAGGGCGGCGACCCGTTTTTTGCGCTCCGCTGGAGTTCCTATGTTATGGATAATGAAGGGTTCCTCGACGATCTCGCCAACGGTGTGGCGGCTGTTCAGCGATTCCACCGGATCCTGAAAAATCATCTGAATGTCCCGTCGGAAGGATTTCAGCTTCCTCCGCGGAATCTCGGTAAGGTCGGTACCATTGTAGAGGATATTTCCCTCCGTCGGTTCGTTCAGCCGTACGATGCATTTGCCGAGAGTGGATTTTCCACAGCCCGATTCCCCGACGAGCCCGAGGGTTTCTCCCGGCTGCATGTTGAGGTCGACGCCATCCACCGCTTTGCAGAAATGGCGAGCGCGCAGAAAGAGGCCTCCTTTGACCGGGAAGTGCATGCGCAGGTTTTTGATTTCCAGGAGCGGTTGCATTCGTCAGCGGGCGGCAGGCAGGCTTTCCACGAGGACGGCCGGGCAATCCTCAACGAAATGGCCGGGCTCGATTTCCTTCAGGCCCGGCCGGACGGAACGGTATTCTTCCGAAGCCATGTATTCGGCGGCGAGCGGGGAGGGCGAACGGGGCGCAAAACGCGCCCCGACCGGCATTTCCTGCAGGGAGGGAACGAGCCCGGGAATGGTCGGCAGGGTGATTTTGCGCTCGTTTTCCAAACGCGGAATCGATTGCAGCAGGCCGTGGGTGTAAAGGTGGCGAGGGTTGTTAAAAATCTGGTAGACGGAGCCGCTCTCGGCAACGCGCCCGGCATACATCACCACGACGTCGTCGCACGTCTCGGCAATTACCCCAAGGTCATGGGTAATCATGATGATGCTCATGTTCATCTCCGCCTGCAATTCCTTCATGAGCTCGAGAATCTGGGCCTGGATGGTCACATCAAGGGCGGTCGTGGGTTCATCGGCAATGACCAGCTGCGGTTTCAGGGCCAGAGCCATGGCAATCACAACGCGCTGGCGCATCCCTCCGGAAAGCTGGTGCGGGAATTCGCCTACGCGGATGTGCGGGGAAGGAATGCCGACCCGCTTGAGAATTTCCACGGAGGCCTCCCACTGCTCCTTCCTGCCCATATTCGGCCGGTGCAGGCGGAATACTTCGCTCAGTTGTTTTCCGATCCGATGCACCGGATTGAGGGCGGACATCGGTTCCTGGAAAATCATGCCGATGCGATCCCCGCGGACCTTGTGCATCTGTTCGTCGGTGAGCTGGAGGAGATCGGTGCGATCGAGCCGGATTTGACCGCGGAGGATCTTCCCCATCGGCTGCGGCAACAGGCGCATGATGGAAAAAGCGGTCACGCTTTTGCCGCATCCCGACTCGCCGACTATGCCGAGGGTTTTGCCCCGACGAACCTCGAAGGAGACCCCGTCCACGGCCGTGACCTGACCGCCGTCGGTGTCAAAGGCGGCGACGAGGTCCTCCACCTCGAGAATGTGATCCTTCTCCACGTCGGTGCTCACCCTCAGTTGCTGTTCTCTCCGTCGGAGTAGGTGTTGTATTTGTCCACCACTTTGATGACTTTGCGGAAGGTTTCTCCGGTATTGGGGGCGCGCATGGTTTCCTCGCGCCAGCCCGGTTCGATCCAGGATAGAAAGAGTTCCCCCGGACTCTGGGAAAGCTTGGCGTTAAGGTCCTCGGGCCATTGCAGCCAGCGCCAGCTCGCGAAGCGGTAAAAAGGCATGACAAATCCGGGAATGAAAACGGCCTCGTGATGCAGGATTTCTTCCATTTCATGGGCGAGATCGATCATTTCACCGGCATCCTCGGAAGCGCGGTAGGCCTCGATCCGCTTGTCCAGTTCCGGATTGTCGATCATGACGAGGTTGTTTGTCTGCGTCTTTACGGAGCCGTCGTTTTTGTAGGCGTTGACCGAATGATACGTCTCCCAGTAGCGGGGATACATTTCCGGGGAAACGCCAAAGGCGGAAAAGGTGATATCGTGCTTCTTTTCCTGTGCTTTTTTCCAGCCAGCGGTGCCGTCAAGGATCTCGAGCCGGAATTCCAGCCCGGCCCGGGCGGCTTCTTCCTGCAGGATGGTGAGCAGGTCCTTGAAGGCCTCGTAGCCGGTTGTGACATTAAAAGAGAGTTTCTCCCCCTCCCCGTTCACAAGGAAGCCATCCGGGCCGCGCTCCGTAAAACCGGCTTTGGCGAAGTGCTCAAGGGCCCTGGTCACGTTGTAGGAACGGGGCTGCAGGTCGGGATGAGTGAATTCCCCGAAGCCGTCGGCGGTCGTCCGCATGCGCTCGTAGTCCCCACGGAAATACTCCTTGATGACGCGATCCCAGTTGGTGGCGTACTGAATCCCCACCCGGATGTTGCGGTTTTCAAGAAGGGGCTTGTGCGAATTAATCCACAGGCCGTAGGTGGGCCGGGGGACATCGTTGTAGAAGGTGTACTTGTTGATGTAGCCTTTTTCGACCTTGGGATGGTCATCGGGGAGGCGCTCGTAGTTGTACTCCGCGAGGTTCATTCCGAAGGCATCCAGTTCCCCTTTCAGAAAGGACTCAAAGGCTTTGGGAGTATCGCGGATGACGGAAAACTGAATGGCGTCGAAATTGAAGCGGTTACGCCAGAAACGGTTATCCTTTGCCCACCAGTCCTTCAGGCGCTCGAGGCGGATAAAGCGGCCCTTTTGAAAGCCGTCCTCGCGCACAACATAAGCGCCGGTGGTGGGCGCGAATTTCCACTGGAACTCCGAAGTGAATTCCTCGTTGAGGACCCCGTAGAAGTGCGCGGGCTTCGCACTCAGCTCGAGCACGCGCGCATTCATGTCCGGCTTTGCTTCGGGGAGGGAAACCGAGAATGTCAGCTCGTCGTAGCGCGTCACCTGCGTGTACTGCCGGTTGTACCAGTTGTTGTACCATGGGGCCTGGATATGCGGGCTCTGGTACATGTAGAACATATAAAAGACGTCCTTGACCCGGAGCGGAACCCCGTCTGACCAGCGCGCCCGCTCATTCAGGCGAACAAATATGCGCTTGTTTTCGCGGTCGACCGCCCATTCCTTCGCAACGCCCGGGTAATAGTAATGTCCCTGCGGCCCGATTTCCGTTTTATTCGGATGACGACGGGCGAACTGCATGACGACGTCGTCGAGCAGGTAGGGACGAAAGCCTCCGTTGGCGTCGGGTCCGACCGTGCGCAGGGTCCGGGGAAAGTCCTGCAGGCGCTGATACCGGATTCCGCCCTTCTTCGCATCGGGACTGGAGAACTCGGGCAGGTCCATGCCATCCTCCCACGCGAGGTCGTCGGGAATGTCCTCCGGCGAGGCGAATTGGAAAAACTTCGGATACTCGCCGGCGGCCTTTTTCGCCTTGATCTCCTCCTCTGATCGATCGCCCCGTTCTACTGCTTCGAATTCTGCAACCGGGATATTCACCTTGGTCGCGAAGTAATCCTGAATTTCTTCGGGAAGGTCGAAGACGGTTTCCATTGCCGCTGTCTCCTCCGCAGCGGCCTTATCTTCGCCGCCGCCACAGCCGACGAGGAAAAGGGAAAACAGGCCCGTGAGAAGAAGGCCGGAGAGCTGGGTAATGCGTGTGTTCATATCAGGAATATAATGTGAATTTTTTCGGATCAAAAGCCTCGCGCACTGCTTCCCCGACGAAGGTCACCAGCGTAAGAAGCAGGACGAGGGCACCAAAAGCGGAAAAGACGATCCATGGGGCGATGTTCAGGGTGTCACGGCCCTGTTTTAGCAGCTCGCCCATGCTCGGGGTGGGCGGCGGAAGCCCGTAGCCGAGAAAGTCCAGCGCCGTGATGGCCGTGATAGCCTGGACAAGGACAAAGGGAATGAAGGTGACGATGGTGGAAATCGTATTGGGGAGGATGTGCACAAAAATCATCCGTCCGGTTCCGGCGCCGAGGACGAGCGCCGCCGAGGAGTAGTCGCGGGCCTTCTCTTTAAAGGTCGCGGTGCGCATGTAGTAGGTGATGCTCGTCCAGCTGAAAAGCACCATGATGAGCAAAAGAATAAAGATGCGCGTGCTGATGCCGAAGGTCGACGGAATCATGGAAAAAACAATGATCACCATATAGAGGAACGGCACGTTGGACCAGATTTCAATAAGCCGCTGAACCGCCAGGTCGACGGCCCCGCCAAAGTACCCCATGATGCAACCGATGGTGATCCCGATAAGGAACGTCAGCGCCATGAAGGCAAGGGAGAAGAAGATGGCGATGCGAAAACTGTAAATGAGGCGCGCGAGAATGTCGCGTCCGGTCGAATCCGTGCCGAGGTAGTTCTCCGAGGCGATGCTCGGAGGCCGCGGTTTGAGAACGCCCTCGTAGGGAATGTTCTCGTTCGGCGAGTAAGGAATGAGCGGCATGAGAACCCAGTTGCCCGCCTCCTTCGCAAACCGGTCCTTCAATGCGCGGTAGTTGACCGGGACATTCCGGTTTTCTTCCTGCAGGCCGTACTCGGTACCGAGT
>CAYFRH010000075.1:0-4233 GCA_964345345.1 uncultured Puniceicoccaceae bacterium
AAAGCTGCCGCGGGACGATGCCTCCAAGCCCACCCCCATCCCCTCCTTTCAGCCGATCGGGCAGCCAGCCACGAAGGGCGGAGCCGTTTCGCCTCCTCCCACGGAAAAGGAGGCGTCAAAGCAACGAGGCAAACCAGACCCGGTCCTGCCGGAGGACGACCCCCAGGAGCCCCACGCCAATCTGCGCTTTTCCCTGATGCCCTTCCCTCTGGTCCTCGCCCTCCTTGTTTTCCTTGGCGGCTCGACCTGGGGCCTCCTTCGCGTGATCAATGCCGAGCCTGCTCCCGCAGAGGTAGCGGACGACATCGCCGCGTTGAGAAACGCAAGGACCTTTGCCATCGCCCCGGACATGCTCTTTTTCCAGATGCCCGTCGAGGCGGATCACCAGGAACGCTACATCCGCAATCTCGGCCTCAATCCGATTCCCTACGACGAGACGGTGGTCCTTCCTTTGGATTCCGCCCTCACCACATGGGAAGATACCTACGACAGCACCGCTGGCGCACCCTCCGCATGGGAAGAGGTGGAAGTATGGTGGGAACCGCGCCGCGCCGAAATCTCCTACGGCTTCCACCGCGAATGGCCCGACGGCAGCCAGCTTCTTCTCGACCTCGAAGGGAATCAGCTCAGCGGCTGGATCCGCACCGACTACCTCCGCGAGCTTTTTGAATGAATACACTATTCCGCCAAGAGACGGATAAAGACAGCGGGATCCTCCGACAGCGGAAGCGAGATCCAGTTTCCTCCGTCACCGGATTCAATCCTGAAGTCTCCAGGGTACGGCCCCCAGGAAAACAGATCCGATGATTGTTCCGCCCGCAAGGAAATGCCTCTACGGCCCGGGGCCATGCGCAGCATCATCCGCGTGGCATCGCTTGAGAAAATGATTTGCATCAGGTCAACAGCATCTTCGAGGAAAGGATCCCCGCCAAAGAGGTATTCAAACGCGTTGGCCATGCCATCCGCATCAGGATCAGCCGCATAACCCCAGAGCGCTTCCTCGCGGGCGGGATTGCCCAAGTCAGATTCCTCAAAGTGTAAAGCCAGCCAGTCTTCGAAAAGAAGGCTCTCCACTCCCGGCTGGTAGACGGCTTCCGCTTGTGGTTCTTTGGATTCCTCATGACCCAGCCTGTCCTTCGCAACGGAATAGAAAGCGTAACGTTTATTTAGTTCGCCGGAATAGACGGCCGTCGTTTCCAGGGTGTCTTTAAACCAAGGGAGAAAAGGACCACCATCAACGGAGACATACACGTCGTAGCTTGCCACACCCGCTCCGCCGGCGTCATCCCCCGACCAGACAACATCGAACAAGGTCGCCGTCTCGAAGGATGGCTCCTCTACGCGGGAGGAAGGCGGTTCGGAATCAATACGATTCACCACCGTGTTGGTTACGATCGGATCATTTTCATCAAAAACGATGCTGGCCTTGTTCTCGATGAAATCCCCGTCGGAAAGGTCTGTGTGGCTGCGAATCCGGAACCGGATATGCCCTTCTCCGCGCCCGGACTCGTCATTGGGGGGGAGAAAGCCGGCTGCCGGATCGTCTGGAAAATCCAGGTTCAGGGGATTAAAGGAGCGAAGGACAGCGAGCAGCTCACCGGAGTTCTCATTGAGGGAAATATCCACCAGCACCGGATTCTCATCGGTCTCGACCGTGCCCATCATGGTGATCTCGGAAAGCCCCCCTGGAACGGCGAGGACCTCGTCATTAAAGGCGATTTCCTTCAGTTCGAGGGTGTTCCAATCCAGTTTCTCGCTGAGCATATCCGTGACCACGACCTCTTGGGCAGGCAATGATGCTGCCGGAAGATTTTCGAAGTAGACGGTATAATCAATGTAGTCGCCAGGAAGCACGGCCAGATTTTCCCCCACCCCTGAGCTTTCCTTCTCATTCGGGTCGTAAGAGGCCCCGACCGGGAAGCGCCCCGACCGTTTCAGCCGCCAGTAGGCCTCGCCGAAGACCTCGTTGTCATCCACGAAGACGCCGTATTCGTTAATGAAGTAATATTTGAAGTACTCTTTCGACCAGTGGTCCGCCCCATCGACGATTTTCCCGCCAAATGGAACGCCAAGGGCCGTCAGGAGGATCTTCCCGCCCAGTTTGCCGCTCGCGTGGACGGCATCCACGTTACCCATGGGATGCCCCTGTATGATACGATTATAGAAACCATCTTCCCCTGCCGCAGCCGATCCGAACTCGTAGAAAGCGGTTACCCCGTCCATCACCTGACCCCAGCGGGCCAGCTTGTCAGCCTGGGAAACCGCCTTCGTGAAGCTCTTCAACTGCGTATCAGCAAAGGTCTTTCCGTTTTTGACAACGCTGCTCAGGTAACTCTCAAGCTTGTAGTTGTTCCGGAGAAATTTGGCATAATTATCGGCTCCGACCGAGAGGGTATCCCATGCCCATCCGCTGGCGGTTGAGAAGTCATTCGTGATCGACAGCAACTGCTGATCGGAAATCCAGGAATCCCTGCCGGTCACATCAACTTGGCCAATGGCGTTATTGTCCGCGTAGGTGTAGAGATTCTCCATGGGAAGAAAGGATGGGTCGCGACTGGTGAATCTTCCCATATCCGGGGAAAGGTAGCGAATCCCCACATGGATTAGACCGGTGGGTTCCCGACGAAGGCCAAAGCGGCCCCCGAATCCAAAGGGCTGCTCGACGGTCTCGGTCCGTTCGAGGGCCTCTCCGGACAATCCCCACCGGTAGGCATTGAGGACATCGCCATCTTCCCCGAGAAGTTCGAGAACATTGCCGTCCCGGTCGGTCCGGTAGAACTGCCGGGCGCCATCGGAGGATTGCCGCCCGGCGAGGCCGTAGCCGTGAAAGTAACCGGCTTCGAGAGTGTTATTTGTGTAGGATCCGATTAGAAAGTTGTTATTCAGATAGTCCGGAACAAATTCCGTGCGTTCCCCATTGTGGACCCGGGCAATCTTTACCCCCAGTCCGTCATACTCATAGGTGATCGTATCGTCCTCCGAGGAGGCCATAATTAATTGATTTTCGGCATTGTAGTCAAATGACCACTGCACACCGTCAATGATCTTGCCGGTCAGGTTGCCGTCCTCATCCCACTGCAGGTCGTCTCCCCCAATGGAGGTGTAGCGATTGAGGGAATCGAGGTTGTAGCTTTCCCCCATCCCGTTGCGGGAGACTTCGGTGCGGTTTCCCATCGCATCGTAGGAAATCGTTAAATTTTCCGCCCCGTTGAAATCCGCGTTAATAATCCGCCCTGTCGCATCATGGGTGAAGTTGTCATCCTGGCCGTTGATCGTCCGTTTCACTATTCGCCCTGCAGTGTCGTGCTGATAATCAATGCGCAGGTGCTCTGCTGCGGTATCATCAAAATGGACGACGGAACTGCTGCGATTTCCATCGATATAGGTGTGTTCCGTGAAAGCGCCGTTGGGGTACGTCGTCTTTTCCAGACGTCCGAGAACATCATGGTCATAGCGGACGACGGTCTCTCCGCGTGCATCCCGGATTTCAGTCAGCTTCCCGTTGGACCCGTACAACCGCTCCTGCACAAACCCATCGGAAGTGGATATGCGGGTCACCCTCCCGATAGCGTCGTAGCTGTAGGTCACCAGGGTCCCGTTGGGATGGGTGATGCCCGTGATGCGGTGAGCGCCATCCCGCGTAAAGGTGGTTGTCTTCGCGGAGCCCTCGGGAGAGGTCCGGGAAATCGACTGGTAATGGCGTGTGTTGCCGACGTAGCTGAATTCCACTACGGTCCCGCCGGAATACGTCTTCCTCGTTATGCGCTTCTGAGAATCGTAGGAAACCGTCACAGCCTGCCCCCGGGCATTTTGAAAGGAGAGGATATTTCCTTCCGCGTCCCATCGAAAGCGTTCCCGCGACCCGTCCGGGTAGCGAATGGAATTTATGATGGGATGATCCTCGGTATCCGCATACTCGAAATGGAAAAGACGTCCGAGCTTGTCCTGAAACCGGCGCACGAAGGGCCTCCCGGGAACATAATCCGCGGACTTTGAGAATCCCCCGGGATCGGTACTCGATACCGGGTAACCAAAGGAATTGTTTTCGTAGTTGATTTGCCAACCCTGTGTTGGCAGGGAAATCTTCGAAAGGGAATCGTTGACGTCATAGCGAAGCTTCACCGGGACCTCGAGCGAGTTTCGTGCGCTCTGGACCAGTCCGCGGGAATCCCGGTCCTCGCGGAGTCGATTTCCAGCCGCATCGATGGCCGTTAAGCCGAAAAAGGCATCGTA
>CAYFRH010000075.1:4333-10699 GCA_964345345.1 uncultured Puniceicoccaceae bacterium
CGACTGACCAATCCGGAAGGAAGATAGGACAGGTTGATAACATCGCCGCTGGGATCCTCGATGGAAACCAGATGGGAATCGGACCAGGTGTACACTGTCCGACCACGCAAGGGATGGTCCTCGCTCGTAAGCAGACCTGTTCCGTTAAAATTCAAGACGGTCCCGTCACTCTCCTTGAGAATATAACCGGTTGCGCTCTCGTGCATGACCCCCGTGTCGCCAAAGGCTTCCGGATACCATGCCTCCTGGCGCGAAGCGTACCGGAAGAGGCGTTCACCCCCACCGGTAAGGCGAACGGAAATTGTCGGGTCTTCCTCTGCCCCATCGGCGAAAAGGAGGGAAGGAAGGAGGTCATCGGAGCCCCGGCCGAAGGGGCCAATCCTGTCGCGCCGGAAGATCTCTCCGAAGGCGGCCGCGCGCATGAGTGTGAACTGAAGCAGTTGGTTTGGATCGGAAATGTAGGCATCCTGTTTGCTGAAGTGGTTTGCGGTGGCCAACAATCGCTGGTAAAAAGCTTCCCCGTGATTGTCGACATCGCTGTTCTCCTCCACTGAGGCATCAAGAATGCCGACAAAATTTGCGAGCATCCGGGCCCACGCTTCATCGCTGACAGTTTCGGGACGGAGGTCAGCGAGGACGTCTTCGGCATTCCAGGTTCCACCGCGAAACTCGAAAACAAAGTACTCAAAACCGGCCCCGCCACCATCGTCAGCCTGATCAACTGATGGTTCCAGTTGAACCTCGAAGACGAGGGTCTCCCCCGGTGGGATCAGCGCCGCTGGAAATTCCTCGTTAATCGCCAGAAGGGTGGTTGCCTGGAGGAGTTTTGGAGGAATGGGCTTGGCGGCTTCCATCATCGCATTGAGCCTCGCCATCGATTCGGCTTCGGCGCCCGCCCCGAAAAACTGCTCCATTTTCGGGATAAATTTCTCCGTCAATTCGAGGACGCGCCCGTTGAAGAGGGCGTTGAATGCTCTCGGATTGCGGATGCCAGGCTTGACGGAGGCAATCTTGATCAGAGGTGCATTTTCAGGCCGGTCGCTCGTATTGGTGACCTTGACCGTTACCGGAGTGCTCCGGCCTGCACGGAGAATCTCGGGGCCGTTAACAGTGTACTCAAAGGCGGAAGAGAGAATGGAATTACTGTATTGCACGAGCGTGACGGCATCGGGGAGGGAGGCCGTTTGCCCCTCATCGCTGGCTTCAATATGGTAGACCCCGGCTGCGCGCGCGAGGGTGTTGAGGGTAAGGATTGCCCGGTTGTCGGCATCAATTTCGATGGTTTCCGGTTCAATGGACTCCGGCCCTTCGAGCCTGAAGGTTGTTGCGGGGGAAAATCCACTTCCTTCGATGAGGAGCTCTGTCTCCCGCGCGATGGGAAGCGTTTCGGGACTGCCCCGGCTTATTTCCAGGCTCACTTCCCGGACCTCAATCTCCACGGAACGGTCAGTCAGGTTCGAGCTTTCTGGAACAACAAGCAACCAGGTATTCTGGGAATAAACACTGCTTAGGCTCATTTCCAGGCCGGAGACCGAATCGACCGTTTCGCGGACATCCCATTCCAGCTCCGAAGGTTGCCTTCCACGGGCGATAAAGACACTCACCCTGCCGGGATCCCCCCAGTTGATGGAGAGCTCGAGAGACGATGGCTCGTCCGTGTGGAGGCCGAAAAGAACCGGTTCCAGATCCGCGAAACCCGCTTCTCCGGGGCTGTTGGCCGGGTTGAGCACAGGGGGTGTTATCGTGATCGGCGTGCTGGCAAAGGCCACGTTGTTGGCAATATTACCCCCTTCAATAACTGTCTGACTCTCATTGACCTTAACCCCCACGTACCAGTTTCCGACCAGGCCCGGCACCGTGAAGGTGGCGGCTTCCGCTACCGTCTCTGCGCTGGTGAGGGTCCCGGTATGCGAAGTTGTCAGTGTTGTTACCACTTGTGAGCGCGCGGTCAGCGCGGGAACCGGGGAAAGGAGGATCGTATCCGTCCAAGGGGCCTCCGCCACGAAAGTACTTTCGTTCGCCGTTGTCCAAGTGACCGTGGCCGTGTCTCCGGGGACAAAGTCCGCTCTGGGAAGGGAAAGATTGGCTGCAACAAGATCGGGGGCATCGGTCAGACGGGCAACGAATTCATATGCCCCTATATCGGCAAAGGCGCCGTCGCTCGTCGGAATTCCTGTATTCGCGACAACCGGGTCATCAAACCGCGGTGCCATCAGCTTGTCGAAGGGGGGAGCAAAAACCCCATTGGCGGCGTCGATGACCGGTGATTCCGGGCTTGGTCGAAGACCCGCATAAGGATCGGTTCCGAGGAGGAGCGGATCCGCGCTCAGGTTACCATTGCTGGTAAGATCAAACCCAAAATCCCCCTCGATTGTTGAGGTCAGCTCTCCTTCAAGAGCGCCCGGATTCCAGAAAAGGGAGTGGCTGACACTGAGATTGGCTATGTCCCCGGCAGTGTGTTGCACGCCGGCCTGAATGGAATTCGTGATGATACTGTTTTCCACCTCGAGGACACCCCCGGTGAACCAGATACCCGCACGATTGTTATCCAGTGTCACGTTGCGCAGGGTCATCCGCCCGCTTATGCTTCGTACCCCCCGGTCCACATTGGCAATGACGGTGTTCTCAACAAGAATATCAGCACCGCTTCCCGCAGTGGAAATGCCTTCCTCAACGTGATTCTCGATGACGCAATTTTTCACCGTGACCCTGCCCAATGTAAACCGCAGGACCCCCAGGTCCTTGAAGGCACCGCCAAAGCGGACGTGGGTGTGTTCAATCACGCCTTCGCATCTGACAAAATCAAGGATCTGATAGTCACCAGGCCCGGGCAGTGTCTCTGTTCCGTTGTTATTGGTGTCGCCTCCAATGTCATCATGGACGGAGGTAACGGTAATAGGGGCATCCAGCGTTCCGGCAAAATGGATTGGATTACCGCCCCGGAAAAGGATTTTTCCTCCGTCGGCAATTTTCAGGATTGCCCCGGGCAGGACAACGAAGCTGTGGTCAGGGTTCACAAATGTCGGCTCGGTGAAATGATGGACGACGCCACCTGCAAGGACATGGGATTCATTCAAAAATCCGCTCCATGTCTGGCGGGAATAACGGATCTGCGAGTCGGACGGGATATGAAGGCTGGAGTCCGCGCTGACAACAATACCTTCCCAGTCGCGAAGAGCAGGTTCAGAATTTGACCCGTCGCGGTTCGTGTCCCCACCGACGGCATCATCGCGGAAGGAAGTGATAATGACCGGATTCCCGGGATTCGAGGCGATGTTCAGGCTGGCGGCCTCACCAACAGGAAAAGAGAGCCCCGAGCGGACTTTGATGATCACACCCTCCTCAATTCTCAGGGTGACGCCCTCCCCAACTGCGAAGTCCTCATCAATTACATGAACGGTATCATTTGTCCACGTCTGATCTGCGGTCAGGATCCGGTCATGGAAGCGGGACTGGTTGTCCACGTAATGCGAAGTCGCCGATTCGCGGATCACGGCCCCGTTTGCATCCACTACTTGAATGGCAATCTCGTAAGGGCCGCTGGAGAGCGACCGGAAATCAATCCCGGCCTCTTCAAGGGGCCTGTCGCTTTCATGCAATAATGTAACGGAACCGCCACTACGAGCAACAAGACGAGCCTTGCCACCTTCCGGCAAAATGCCCGCCATCCATTTCATTGTCTGCGTCCCGTAGAGGATAAAAGGAAGCGGCTGGATGTCGTGGATCTCAGATTCCGCCGCGACGCGAATCGTTCCATCTTCGGCATCCCCGGCGCCGGAAGCGGAGATATTCCCTGATGGAAGCGAGAACGTATCGACGACAGAGAGGGCAATCCGGCCGCCACTGCTGTTTCCGGACTGCGGTCGTCCATTGGGCGCGGCATCGGCTGAAAGGGTCCCGCTTCCGGTCAGACCGCCCGCATGTATCCAGATGGAGCCACCCGTTGCTCCGGCGTGTATCGTGCCCTCCGCATGCCCGTCAGCGGAAACACGGCCGTCAATGTGGAGCGATTTGTTCGCGACCATGACCATGGCTCCGCCACCGCGGGGATTAAAGGCTCCGTCATCGCTGCTCGAACCAAGGTCAAGAGGAGCCTCCGCGCTGCCGTACGGCTCCATGGACGTCAAGGTTCCCTTGCCTCCATAACTGGAGCCTGAACCATAGCTGTACGTCCCGGACCCGCTCGAGCCCGGACCTGTCCAGTAACCCTCCCCGTCTGCATGGATCGCTCCGCCGGATGCTACCGTTACTTCATCGGCAAAGAGCATGCTTCCCTCTCCAATCCACTCGCCGTCGACCGGTTCCAGGTTTTTTCCGCGAAAGACCAATTCGCCGCCGTCATTGATCGCAACCCTGTTCCTGACATCCAGCACGGCGCCACCGTAGACATCAACCCGACCTCCGTTGAGAACGGTCAAATCATTTATCGGTTCCGTTTCCCTTTCAAGCACACTCAAGCGTTGAGCGGCGGTCACCGCCTCCGTATCCGTATCGAAAAGGAAGATCGTCCCTCGTTCGAACTCCCCTGCGGCTTCCAGATTGGCGAGATCAGTGAAACCGGAACGGTCGGAATAATAAATGGCTATGCGCCCACCACCGCTGGAAAGGTTCCAGTTGTTATTTCCTTTCGGAGCGGCGTTTGCCTCGATTTTCCCGGAGCCGGCAAGGTTTCCGGTATCAATCCAGATCGATCCACCGGTGGCTCCGTTGTGGCTGCCTTCCTCGGCCGTTCCGTTGGCGGAAAGGCGACCCTCGACCGTCAGGGTGTCGGCAACAATCAACCGAATCGCCCCGCCGCCGTAGGAGAAGGCATTCCAACTGAGGGAGGCCGATCCCAGATCAACAGGCTGGCGCGTCGAACCATAAACCGGTTCCGCCTCACTCGTGGGAGCGGCCTCGCCCACACCGCCATAGCTGGCTGCGTAGTTGTTTACATTGTGGTTTCCATTCTCGAGGTAGCCGCCAGGTCCTCCGCCATAAAAGTAACCACTGCTTCCAACGGCAAAGTAGCCTTGTCCGTCGGCGTGAATGGCTCCGCCCTCATCAATGGTAACGGATTCAGCGATAATTGTTGCCCCTTCACCTATCCATTCGCCGTCAACTTTTTCCTCGTTGTTGTGGCCCTGCGCGACAATCTGCCCGCCCTCCTGGACGTGAATGGCTCCATTGACGGTCAGGGTCATCCCCTTGCCCAGCTGCAAAAGGCCGGTATCGAGAACCGTCACGCTGTCATAAATAGCCGAAGATTGCCCCACCTCAGGCAAGTCGATCCGACCACCGACAACAAGGTGTCGTTCTCCGTTTGCCGTATTCTCCAAATAAACAGTCCCGCCTTGGGGCTGCCCTCTTCCATTATCTCCTTCAAGGGTCGGAAGGGCCCGTAGATTATTGACGAGATCAAAATCGGTCGCGTCCTCATAGTAGACCGCCACCCGACCTCCGCCGCTGCCGGTGGCAAATTCCCGCCATGTCCCGTCTCCGTTTGCTTCAATCAGCCCATCACCTTCCAGCACCTCTGTTGAAATCCAGACTGATCCGCCCGCCCCGCCCGAAGAATGGGAAAAGGTTCCCACTAATCCCCATTGAATCTGACCTTCGGGGAATTCATGATCGAAAAGTAAGCCTCCATTTGCCCCAATGCGTCCGTTGTTGGTCAGAGTGTTGTTGACGATCAGGCGCACCGCACCGCCTCCATAGGCCATGTGGTCATTCCAGCCACCGCCCAGACCGACCGCGGTCGGTTCCGCCACCGAACCATATGTCGGGGGAACCCTCTCCGGATCCCGGGTATAGAAGCCGAGGCCTCCGTGGCTGCCGCCCGGATGCCAGAGGCCGGCTCCGTCCCAGCCTCGGTCGCCCATGTAGCCCTGGCCATTGGAGTGGATCGCACCACCCTTCTCAATAATGACGTTTTCGGCGATAATCCGCCCACTTACCCTTCCAAATGTTGTTCCTTTACCGGGAACTGCGTAGAGGTCTATTTCTTCCGGGGCCAATTCCCTTGTTTTCGGGACAAAAATCACCTCCCCACCAAGCTCAACGGTCAGGGTATCTCGAACCGTAATTTCCTCATCCCCATATACAAATAAGGTTGCGCGAGATTTGACAGTGATGGTGTCCCAAGTGCTCGTTCCCGGGGTTGCTGGGAACGATCCATAGGGGTTGGGTAAACCGTCATATTTGAGATATTGCTGGCGCCCTCCAGGCTCCACCACCAAGTCCTGCGCGGTCGTGGTATACGGCATGAGAGACAACAGGACAACCATCCCGACCGCGGCCGGAACGAATCGGCGGAGAATAGTGTCGGTTGAAACGGACTTGGGAAAGGGAAGGTGGAAGTCCTTGAAAGGCTGGAGAGCAATTAAC
>CAYFRH010000075.1:10799-11863 GCA_964345345.1 uncultured Puniceicoccaceae bacterium
CGGAAGCAGTCTTTACCGATGGCCGACTGTCTCAGGGAGTGCATGACCATTATCCGCAGCCAAGTCCCGAGTGATTCCATCAATATCGGCACCGTGGACCTGAACAGCGAGGAAGGGTTTCATTTCGACCTCGACGGCTTTCTCATGCCGGAAACCCGCCGAGCCATTCTCCCCCACTTCAAGGGCCAGCATCCGATGCTGGACTATGCTCGCCGATACGGCCTGAATCCGCCCCTGCGCTTCGTCGATTTTTCAACCCGGCGGGAATTCGAGGAAACCGGGCTGTACCGGGAATGTTACCGGGGCTACACCCACAGCATGCTTACCTTCGGCATCGAAGCACCACCGGACCTCAATATCAGCATGGTGCTGTCCCGCGCCCACGGCGATTTCTCCGAGAAAGACAAGCAGGCTCTGCAATTGCTGCAACCGGTTGTCAGCACAACTTTTCATTGCCTCTTCCTGCAAAACACCCTCCAAGGGGGACATGATGCCAAGCCCTCTTCGGGGACGATCATCGGCACCGGGCGCAATGTGGTCCATGGCACACCCGTCGCGATCGAATTGCTGAGGGAATTTCATCCCGGTGGCCCGCGCAACTGCCTGCCCGCGGAGTTCCGGCCGCTGCTGCGGCGGAACCGGGCTCATCTCACAACTTTGACGAATCCTTACGGGCTCAGTCTCGCCGTCGCCTTTGAACCCGGAGATGTTCTCTGGACGCTCAGGTTGTGGAAAAACACCCCGCCACTCCTTCGGCAAGATAGTTTGCGCCATCTCGGCCTCACTCTACGACAAATTGAGATCCTCCAGTGGGTTGCTCACGGGAAAACCAACGCGGAAATCGCACTCATCCTCGGCATTAGTTACCGTACGGTTCAAAAACACCTCGAAAATTGCTTCCGCATCCTTGGTGTCGAAAACCGCATGGCCGCCGTCGCCTGCGTCCGCGATCCCGTGGGCACGCACCCATGCGAATCGGAAAATAAGCCCTGCCCTCCTCTTTTCCCACATCGGCGTTGACAAGCCCCCGCCCGTTTTCATCAATAAATCTCACCTGTGGTGGT
>CAYFRH010000076.1:0-11648 GCA_964345345.1 uncultured Puniceicoccaceae bacterium
GGGGCCGTAGCTCAGTTGGAAGAGCGCCACAATGGCATTGTGGAGGTCGTCGGTTCGATCCCGATCGGCTCCACCAATCCCGTAAAGCGGAATAGGACCCTCCCGGATGTGCGCGAAGAGCACCATCGTGATTTCCGGTTTTCTCGGCCGAAGTTATTGAATTGCTAAGGCTGAATAAGGTTTCCGGGAATGCGAAGGTCAACGGCCCTTCAGGCCGTGAGAGAGGGTAGGATTTTATCCCGGGGCGGCCCGCTTTCGCAGGCCCGCCCCGGGCTACCGTATTGCGGGCCGTTGGCCCGTTGGCCCACCACAAACCGACTCTACAAGGTAGCCGAAATCGCAAACCATTGGTCAGTTCGACCTCAGGCTACCGAATTGGGGGCTGGTGGTTTGTCGGCCCGTTGGCCCCGGAATCCGTATTGTACCCCATTGGCATGGAGTCTCGCGGATACCGGATCTTTATCTATCAGCCCGGGCCAACGGCCCGGAAATAGGGTAGCCCCGGCCTGAGACCCGGTCCCGCGTTCGCGGGACCGCGGGCGATGGCCGGGGTTGCCGAATTCACCCGTAGGCCGCGGTCTGAAGGACCGCCATATCTTCATCTATACCAAAATCCAAGGGCTGACCCCTTGCCGTTACCTGCGCTGGGCTTTCGCTTCTTGCATACGTTGGCGGGCGGAGGCGAATTTTCCGCCAGCGCAGCCGCAGAAGGGGCACAATCGGCCGTGGTAGCGGAGGGAGACGCGCTCTCGGAGCGACAGCTCGCGCTGGATGCCGGTCTCGACGAGCTCCATCGCCTTGGTACAATTCGGAAGCTGCTCACAGGCCTTTTCCATGAGGCTTCGACGGGGGGTGGCGTCAGATCCGGTCGGCATATCGGTCATGGATGAAGAATTTTATCGCTTATGCAAGAGATGCATTGAAGTTTACCGGAACCGCCGGTAGCGGGTAGTATCTTTATTACAGACCTTTCTATAATTCTTCTTGTATGGACATTCGTGATTTTCAACAACGCTATCAATTACAGAACCGGGAAATGGCAAAGTTGTGTGGCTGCTCGGTTCCGACAATCCAGAAATGGCGCAGCGGGGAAGTTCCGGTATCGGGAGCGGCGCGACAGTTGCTGCGGGTTCTGGAAATGAACGCGCAGAACGATCCTCTCGCTCTGCGCGAACTTGAACAGAAGCTGGAGGGGGCGGAGCTGAATCAGGAGAAGCAGGCGCCTTCCGCGAATCCGCGGAGCCTCGAAAGCAGTATGAACCAGGTTGTCGATCGATTGGAGTTGATGCTGGAAAGTCGCCGCAAGGAGCGGGAACTGATTGAATCCAAAGAGCGCTACCGGTCCATGGTGGAAGCGCAAGAGGAGCCTGTCTGCCGCTGGGTTCCGGATACGACGCTTACTTACGCCAACCGGGCGTATGCGCGGCTTTTTGGAGAGAACGAGAAGGAGATTACAGGGAAGAAATGGATTGAATTCGTCCCAGAGGAACGGCGCGGGCATGTCATGACGCTGGTTTCCGACCTTGTCCGGCGCGGGGAAGCGGAAAGTTACCAGCATGAAATTCTCGACAGGGAGGGACAACAGCGGCTCTTCAAGTGGAAAGATATTCCGATCCATAACGAACGCGGAGAAGTGACGGAACTGCATTCCTTCGGTCGCGATATCACCGAGGAAGAGGCGACACGGCGCCGATTACGCGAAACCGAGGAGCAACTCGGGGTGCTCTGCTCCATGTGTAACCTTTCCATTGCTTTAATGAACGAGGAAGGGGTCATCCGCCAACGAAACCATCAGTTTAAGAACGAGATCGGGAGCGAGGAAACCGTAACGGAACTGGCTGATTTATGCCAACGCTTTCCCCGCCGTAAGTTTGTCAACCTCATGCGGAAGCTGGGCCCCGGAGACCAACTGGCGTATCGCCTTCCGGGAGCGGTTCATATTTTCCATCTGAGAATTGGTTTCGTCGGGGAATATGGCGGAGAACGGCGCTTCCTCATTAAAGTGGAGCGCGGGGTTGAACTGACCCGACAGTCGCCGACCATGCGCGTGAGATTTCTTCAGGAAGCTGGCGTTGAGGAGGGCGAGGCACCGCTGCTGGTCCCCGTTCAAGAGCAGGAACGTCTGCAAGCCCTGATGAGCGATCTCGGCTTGGAGGCCACCGCCGACCGTGTGTACGTTTTTACCTTCGACGATCGGGCCGGCTACTTTGACAACGTCATGGAATGGTGTGCCAAGGGTGTGGAAGCACAGCTGCCACATCTGCGCCGGATTCCCCAGCCTGAATACCCATGGTGGATCGAACGCCTTCGCAGCGGACAATGGATCCAGGTTGAAGATGTATCAAAAATGCCCCATACCGCCCACAGGGAACGTACCGTTCTCGAGGCTCAGGACATCAAGGCCGTGTTGGTCGCGCCCCTGTTGGCGGAAGATAAGGTCGTCGGCTTTGTCGGGGTTGATGTGAACCATACCACCCGGATCTGGCACGCGCAGGACACCCAATTGCTCGCCCAGCTGAAGGAGGCATTTGAGGCCGCTCTCGCGCCGGTGCTGCAACAGCGTGAGACGGCTTCCTGAACCGTATGGGTTATGGAGAGAACAGGCTAAAACTGGTAGTCCTCAATGAGCCGTGCGATGCTGGGGCTGTAGTACTTGTTCCCCTTCAGGGCCGCTTGAATCGCCTTTTGCAGTTCCTCCAGTCCATAAGCCTTTTCCACGTAGGCAATGGCCCCGTTATCGAGGGTGGTCTGCAGGGTCTCTTCGGACAGTGAACCGGTGAAAATGATCACTTTGCTTGTCGGAAGCTCCTGATGCAGAATCTTAAGGACCTCAAGACCACTGATTTCCGGAAGGCGAAGGTCGAGGATAATGACATCCGGGCGCAGCTCGCGGCATCGGGTAATGGCGGTGGCGCCATCCCGGGCCTCCCCAAGAAATTCGATGCCTTCTTCCTCGCGGAGAAACTCGCCAAGCAGTTCGCAGACGAGTTTTTCGTCTTCGATTAAAAATAAAGATTCCGCCATAACATTGTAAGGAAGACCCTAAGCAGATCCCCCTAGAAATTACAATATTTTTCTACGCGATGTCGAACATCGCCTCTTTTCGGAAGCACAACGGCTTAGCCTTAGGCAAATTGCTTTGCTTCAAGCAAAACAGCTCCCCAAATTCCATGGCATGACGCAAGCGCACGCAGCCCGTCCGACCGGAAAAGAGGTTCAACTGATGGCGACCTGCCTATGCGATGCCTTCTATGCAGAAGCCGCGATGGCGACCGTGGAGGTCCTCGAATATCTCGGCTGCCAGGTGGATTTTCCGGAAGGCCAGACCTGTTGCGGCCAACCGGCCTTCAATGCCGGAGATTGGGAGGCGACAAGGCGGGTGCTGCGGTACACCCGGAAGGTCTTCGACGGCGATAAGCCGATCCTGCTGCCCTCGGGCTCCTGTCGTGCCATGCTCGGACACGGAGCCCAGCTGGCTTTCGAGAATGAACCGGACCGCGAGGAACAGGAGCGCTGGTCGAAACGGGCATGGGAATTCTGCGACTACCTCGTTCACGGTCTCGGGGTCACGGAGTGGCCGGGACGCTACGAGGCCCGGATCAGTCTTCACCGGAGTTGTCACACGCGGGGATCGGATTCTTACGAAAGCGCGGTCCGCCTGCTTTCCTCCATCGACGGAGTGGAAATTGCCGAAGTCGGGGAGCTCGAACAGTGCTGTGGCTTCGGTGGGACCTTTTCAGTAAGCTTCCCGCATATCTCCCAAAAGATGGGAGAATTAAAGATCGAGCATCTCACGGAACCGCAACCGGATGTGATCGCCGGCCTCGATATGGCCTGCCTGATGCACCTCGGCGGCATGATGAAACGGCGGAAAGAGGCTATTCCGCACGTGCACGTGGCCCAGATTCTGCAGTCCGCCCTCGAAAATAAAGAAGAGAAAGTATGAAACAGGAAATCGACCATTACGCACGGGACCTCCGTCAAGGTGTCGGCCAGGCCGTGTACCTTTCCAGCAAGGCCAAAACGGAGAAGCGGTACCAGTCGCTGGGGCGGGATTTTCCGGACCCGGACAAGCTTCGGCGGACCGCTGGCCAGATCAAGCAGCACACGCTCGAACACCTTGACCAGTATCTTGAAGAGGCCGAGAAGGCGCTCCGCAAACAGGGAACGCAGGTGCATTTCGCCTCGAACGGGGACAGCGCCAACGAGCTGATTCTCCGCATTCTCCGTGAGCGCGGGGCAAAGCGGCTCATCAAGTCCAAAAGCATGGTCAGCGAGGAAACGGAGCTGGTTCCCTTCCTCGAAAAAAACGGGGTCGAGGCGGTGGAGTCCGATCTGGGTGAATATATTGTGCAGATCGACCATGATCATCCGAGCCACATCGTCACGCCGATCATTCACAAAACCCGTCAGGAAATCGCGCGCAGTTTTGAGCGGGAGGGCCTGGGAGAGTATAATGATGATCCGCAGACGATTACGCGGCGTGCCCGGAATCATTTGCGCCAGAAATACCTTGCCGCCGACGCCGGCCTGACGGGAGCGAACTTTGTCTCCGCCGAAAGCGGGCGCATCGTCCTCGTTACGAATGAAGGCAATGCCCGGTTCAGTGTCGCCGCCCCGCGAATCCAGATTGCCCTTGTGGGAATCGAAAAGCTGGTTCCGCGCGATGCCGATTTACCGCTTTTTCTGGGGCTTCTCGGTCGTTCCGCGACGGGGCAGCCGCTGACCGTCTACACGCAATTTATCAACGGTCCGCGCGCCGCCGGACAGGAAGACGGACCGGAGGAACTGCACGTGGTCTTCCTCGACAACAGGCGCTCGGAGGTCCTTGCCAGCAACTGCCGGGAAATTCTGCGCTGCATTCGTTGCGGGGCCTGCCTCAATGTGTGTCCGATCTATCGGCAGGCGAGCGGCCATGCCTACCGCAGTGTATATCCGGGCCCCGTGGGCGCGGTCCTCAGTCCTCTGCTGCAGGGCAAACAGTTCCCGGAACTGGCCGACCTTCCGAAAGCGAGCAGCCTCTGCGGGGCCTGCAATGAGGTGTGTCCGGTGGACATTCCCATTCCGGACCTTCTGCTGCGTTTGCGCGACCGGGGAAAACGGGAAAAGGCCCCGCGGGCCAGTGTGGATACGCCACCGTTCGGAATCTGGTCCCATCTCGCCACCCAGCCGGCCGCATGGAAAACGGCTTTGCGTCTCGGGCACGCCATGAACGTCGCGCCGCACGTGGTTTTCAATGTCCACCCGAGCGCGCGTGCATGGCAGAGTTCACGCGACCTGCCGAAGTTCCGCGGTGGAGCCTTCCGCAAGTGGATGCGCCGCCGTCATAACCAAAACGGGTCCGGCAAAGGCCCCGACTCCGAAAACTAATGGACGATCGCGAACAAGTATTTAAAGACATACGGGAAGCCCTTGCCCCGATGGTGGAAAAAACGCCGTACCCCGAGTGGAATCCCGCTTTGAGCGAGGCACAGCAGTTGCATGCGGAAGAGGCTCCCGGCAATGAGGAACTTTTTGCCGCCCAGGTGGTGGCGGCCAACGGAAGATTCCTCGATGGCTGGACGGGGATGCGCGACCTGCTAGTGGAGGGTGGAGCGGCGGAAGGCTACGTCGATCCGCAGCTTGCCGGCGAAGCAAGGGAAGCCCTCGGCGAACTTCCGTTTTCCTCTGCGATCGATCGTGCGCGTATCGATTCCTATGACTTCGGCATTACCCTTGCCGACGGGGCGGTTGCCGAGACGGGGAGCGTCGTCCTTGCCGACCGGGCATCGCCGTACCGCCTGGGTGCCCTTGCCCCATGGATCCATGTCGCGGTCATCCGGCGCGCTGGTCTGGTCCGCTCCGTACGGGAAGCGGTGGCCCGCTTCGGTACCGATCCCAGCATCATCCTTGCCACCGGCCCCAGCAAGACGGCCGACGTGGAGGGAATCCTCATTGAGGGTGTTCACGGACCCGGATGTCAGGTCTGCCTCCTGACGTGATTAAATATCGTCTTCGAAAGCGGTCTCGACCTGTTTGCGGTAGCGCCGCACGTTGGTCTCAATGATATCGAGGGAGGTCCGGAGCAGCTCACCCATACGTTCGCAGCGGAGAAAGGACTTGTTCTTGTAATGGTCGGCAAGGCCTTGTCGTAACTGCGCGACCTTTTCGGGCGTGGAGATGCGATCCTCCCCCATACAGCCGAGCAGGCGCTTAACGCGGGACTCCGCCAACTGGATGCGGCGGAAAATAACAGACTGTTCTTCTTTCTGGTACTGCTTGGCCGTGGGAATATTCAGCTGTTCCATGCAGAACTGGACGAGGGCTTTGTTGTCCTTGAAAAATTGCGGAAGATAGAACTTTAACCGGCCACTGTAGGACTGCTGGTCAAAATCCATCGGCCGGATGCGGATCTGGACATCCTCGAAATCGGGAGTGACATCCACGACGAAATTGTAGGCGCGCATGTCTCCAAGGAGGCGGATGAAACAGCGTTCATTGAATTTGACCAGCTCCTTGGCCAGCCGGATCTTATTCAGGTGGGGATCCCCGAGCCAGTTGTCGACAAAGGTATCTCCCGGAATTCCCACAACATGTTCCTCGACGAGAATGTCCTCGGCCACGAAATAGTGCATACGGTTGGGGGAGAGCAGGTGCTCCAGCTCGAGACCGTAGATCCGCGAAGCGTCGGACTTTTTGATGTAATAGTAATCCTGATTCTCGTTGTAGGCATTGACGACCCGGATACGGAAAGGATTGCTGTTGCCGAAGGTGCAATAATCCACCCGGTCTACATAGAGGTGATCAACAAAGGACGTGTCGCCCTCCGTTTTGAGAAGAGCGTAAATGCCGGTCAGGTGCTTGTTGAGGCGCCGCCAAACTTCCGGCCGGTAAATGACAGTGCGCCAGAGAGTGTCGGTTCCGTCGTCGTCATACAGTGGCATCGCTTCCGCCCATTCGAGGAGACGCGTGTAGGAAACCGGCATTTCAAATTCGCGACCGTACTGGATAAGGTAGCGGCGAAGACCCTCGCCGACGGGGTACATCGGCTTCTTCTTGGTCGCGAAGTTGTCAAGGACGGGGATTGGATCCTCCATGACTTTCTGTTTTGCAGTCTCTTCACCCCCTTGCAACTCTCATCGTTGCAGGAATTGGGCTTGAACAGGCCGGCAATTGCGTCAATTTTAATTGAGTTTGTCTTCCATGCACCTGACCGACCCAGAAGAAACGGAGCCCGACAGTAGATGTCCGCGGGACATTGATCGAATCCAACCGAACCGGAACTTAACCCGGTTCTTGTGCACGCGGGGGCGGGTATGATTGCCCTTATCCTTGCCATCGCTTTCACCCTCGGCGTCTCCGCGCTCTGTTCGCTGCTGGAAGCGTTTATTCTTAGTACGACGGCTGCCGAAATCGAGGGCTTTAAAAAGACACACCCAAAAGCGGGCGCGCTCCTTGAACACTTTAAGATCCGTATCGATGAGACCAGCTCGGCCATCTTGACCCTGAACACGATCGCCAACACGGCCGGGGCCACGGTGGTGGGCGCGCTCGCCGCCGATCTTTTCGACAGTAAGTGGCTGGGTGTGCTTTCGGCGGGGATGGTGCTCGGGATTCTCTTTTTTTCGGAGATCATTCCGAAAAATATCGGCGTAGCCTACCGGCGGCCTCTTCAGGTGTCTCTTGTTTTTCCTTTGCTGGTTATCCGTATCGCGATGAAGCCGTTTTCCTTTTTCGCGCGCAAGATGTTGACCATCATTATGCCGCAGGAGCTCCCGACGGAGGAGGAGCAGGAGGAGGAAATCCGGCTGCTGGCCGAGCGCAGCGCCCAGAGCGGGGCATTGAGCGGCGATGAACGCGACTTGATTTCGAACGCGCTCAGCCTCGACGATATTTCCGTGGAATCGATCATGACACCGCGGACCGTCGTAACCTTTCTCCAGGAAAACCTGACCGTGGGGGAGGTCTGTCATGACCTGAAAAATATTCCTTTTGCCCGCCTTCCGCTGTACGGCGAGACCATTGATGATATTATCGGGATGGTGCGGCGACGCGATATTCTGCAAGCGTACGGCGAGGGCGCGCAAGAGCGGACCATGGGCGAGCTGAAGGGAGAGGCCCTCTTCATGCCCGAGACGGCCTCGGGCCTGCAGGCCCTGCAGCAATTTATGCGCAAACATGCCCAGATTGCGGTCGTTGTCGACGAATACGGCAGTACCGCCGGGGTCATCTCCATGGAAGACATTATCGAGCACCTTATCGGGGATGAAATCTACGAGGATTCCGACGTAGCGGTGGACATGCGGGAGCTGGCGAAAAAGCGGGCCGAACGCCTGCCCAGTGCCACGCCTGACCTCATCACAAGTTCACCGCCCGCGCTGCCGCGGGCTGAAACCGGAATGGACGGCTGAGCCTGCTTTTGACAAACTTGCATGTGCGGGAAATGGTTGGGCTATGACGCTATCGACCGAATTTCCCGTTTTTCTAAGCGGAGTCAGCCGCGGACTGGGGTATGGCCTCGCCCGCTGGTACCTGCAGCGGGGGTACACCCTATACGGCTGCAGCCGGTCGACGCCGCCGGCGGACCTGCAGGAAGCCTACGGTGACCGTTTTCACTGGGCCGAAATCGATCTCGCCGACGACGAGGCGGGACCGCAGGCGCTACAGGCGTTTTGTGGCCACGTCCCGGCATGGGACCTCGTCCTCCTGAATGCCGGTGTGCTGGGTTCAATCGCCGATATGCGCGAGGCGGATCTTGCCGAAATGCGCACGACAATGGAAATCAACCTTTGGGCGAATAAATGGATTCTCGATAAGTTGCTGTCGGTGCCGGATGGCGTTCGGCAGGTCGTGGGCATTTCCTCGGGGGCCTCCGTCAGCGGAAGTCGCGGGTGGAACGGGTACAGCCTCTCCAAGGCCGCCCTTAATATGTTGATTAAGCTCTATGCGGCCGAGTTTCCGAACACGCATTTCACCGCTTTCGCCCCGGGGCTGATCGATACCGCCATGCAGGAATACATCAGCGGCATTTCCGACGATAAACGATTCACGACGGTGCAGCGGCTCAAAGCGGCTCGGGGAACTGACGACATGCCGGAGCCGGACAAGGCGGCGGAGGCAATTGCGCCGATCCTCGCCCAACTTCCAAAAAGTTCGAAATCCGGCGATTACGTTGATATCCGTTCGATGTAAATCGGCTGGCCGTTGACAAGGCGATGGCTTCCGTCGAAATTCTTATTATGGCCCTCAAGGAAAAGAGCGATCGTTTTGTGGAGGAAATGAGTCTTCTTCCCGACCGTTTCGAACGTTTTACCTATATCGTCGACCACGGAAAGCATCATGCGCCCCTGCCGCCGGAATTGCGTACGGAAACGTTCCGCGTGGAGGGGTGTCAGTCGCAGTTGTGGTTGGTGCCGGAGTTTAAGGACGGTAAGTGCAATTTCCGCGCCGATTCCGACTCTGCCATTGTGAAGGGGATTGCCGCCATCATTGGCGATTACTACAGCGGGGAAGCACCGGAGGCGATCTTGCAGGGGGATGTGCGATTTCTTGAAGAAGTTGGTGTCGATCAACACCTTTCCAGTAATCGACGCAACGGGCTCGGGCAGGTCGACAACCGGATTAAGCGGTTTGCGAAAAGCTGCCTTGAGGACGCCGGTACCTGAACCCCGTGCATGGTTCCCCGCCAGCGTCGGGGCCGCTGATTGACGCCCACAACCATCTCCAGGATCCGCGTCTTGCCATGCAACCGGAAATGGTGGAGGCGGATTTAAGTTTGCTCAATGGCACTTCGCCCGCTGATTGGGGCGATATTACGGACATGCGGCCTCCGGCCGGAAAGCGGTTTTTGCGGGCGCTTGGAGTTCACCCGTGGAAGGTGAACCTGGAGCTGACCCCTGATTGGGAGAAGCAGTTGCGCGAATTGGTTTCCGATTCCGAGGGCGTCGTTGCCATTGGCGAAATCGGGCTGGATCGCTGGATTGAGCCCCGAGATGAGGATGCCCAAGAGCGGGTTTTTCGCCGGCAGTTACGACTTGCCGGGGAGCTGGGCCTTCCCCCGGTCATTCACTGCCTGCGGGCATGGGATTCCTTGTTGCGCATTTTAAAGGAGGAACCGTTGCCGGAACGCGGTTTTCAGGTCCACGGCTTCGGCGGTTCCGGGGAAGTTCAGCGCCAACTGCTCAAGCTCGGGGCCCATTTTTCTTTTTCCGCTTATGCTCTTTCCCCGCGCCGCAAGCGCATGCGCGAAGCCGTCCGGGCATGTCCCCCCGATCGCCTGCTCATTGAGACGGATGCGCCCGACATGGTGCCCGATCGCGCAATTTGCCGCTTTCCCCGAAAGGATCCGGAGGGAAACCGGATTCACGATCCGCGGGAAATTCGGACCGCTTATGCCGGCATCGCCGAGCTTCGTGGAGAGGAACTTTCCGGGCTGCGCGTTCGCGTGGCCGCCAACTTTGCGCGCCTTTTCGCTACGCAGCTTGATGTTTGAGGTTGCGCAGGCCGCCGGGAGTTCCCTCCCTGTTCGGCATGGAGTGGTTCATTGACGCCGTGCGCGGCCTTGCCGGCCTGGTCGCTTTGACCGGCATCGCATGGGTTTTCAGCCGGGACCGCGGAGCCGTTGACTGGCGTCTCGTCATTGCCGGCCTTCTCCTGCAACTGGTCCTCGCCGTGCTGATCCTCAAGGTTCCCAACGCGGATAAACCGATCGAATGGATTTCGAGCTTTTTTGTCGCCCTTCTTGGCTTCACGGACGCGGGTACCCGCTTCGTATTTGGTTTTCTCGGTGCCGGACCGACGTTCTGGGACGAGGTTAATGCGCGCATCGCGGAAGATGGTAGCAGTTTCTCCGGTTTCGGGCTCATTTTCGCTTTCAAGGTCCTGCCGACGGTAATTTTCTTCTCCGCCCTTACTTCCGTACTGTACTATCTCGGCTGGTTACAGGTTCTTGTCCGTGGCTTTGCCTGGATGCTGCAGCGCTCCATGCGCCTTTCCGGAAGCGAAAGCCTCGCCGCCGCCGCCAATGTCTTCGTCGGGCAGACGGAGGCGCCCCTGATGGTCAAGCCGTACATTTCCAGCATGAACCGTTCGGAACTCCTCTGCCTCATGACGGGGGGAATGGCCACCATCGCAGGCGGGGTTTTCGGGGCTTTTGTCTGGATCCTCGGAGGCTCTGATCCGGAGAGCCAGGAGGCGTTCGCGAAGCACCTGCTGACGGCCTCTTTCCTCTCCGCTCCCGCGGCCATTGTCGCGGCGAAAATTCTCTTTCCGCAAACCAAAGAAGTGGACCGGCGGCTCCAAGTGAGTAAGGAACGGCTCGGCGACAATGTCTTTGACGCGGCCTGCCAGGGAACTTCGCAGGGCCTCATGCTCGCCCTGAATATCGGGGCCATGCTCATCACCTTCCTCGCCTTTATCGCCCTGTTCAATTTCCTCGCCACCAACTTCGGTGAGGTGACCGGACTCAACGGGCTCATCGCGGAATGGACGAACGGGACTTTTCAGGAGTTTGGCCTGGAGGCGATCTTCGGGCTGATTTTCGCCCCCATCGCGTTCATCATCGGCATCGATCCGGGCGATTTGCTCCCGATGGGCCAGCTGCTCGGGGTCAAGCTCGTCGCGAACGAGTTTGTCGCGTACGAACAGCTGGGGAGCATGATCCGCGAGGG
>CAYFRH010000077.1:0-3019 GCA_964345345.1 uncultured Puniceicoccaceae bacterium
CAAGGGTCCTGCCGTTGACCTCCGCCGTGTACAGCCACGGGCGCTCGAGCGCGAGTTCGAGTTCCGCGCGGCCGTTGCCGAACGTGGAGGAGTCGATGGTGAAAGAATAGGCGACGGTGAAGCCGCTCCCTTGCTGAAAACGACGCTCCATAAAGGCCCGGCGGTACTGGATGGAAAAGGACCACGGGTTGACCGGAAAGCCGTGCGCCCGGTAGGCGGCCTGGTCGGCCCTGATCGTGTTGAGGTCGGAAAGCTCCTCGTTGCCGAGCCGGAGGTCGCAGTAATCGAGGACGAGGGCGTTGGGTCCCGCGGGTTCGATGGCGGCAAGCTCGACCGGGACCGCCTCGCGCAGCGGAACCCATTTCGGACGGGGCGGGACTTCCTTTGCCAGCTCCGCACCGAGGAGCAAGCGGTGATCGCGCGGCCCGAGGGACAGGTCCACCTCCCCGGAAAGGGTCGCCCCCGCCTCGCCGGTGCGCGTATCGACCACCGTCCAACGCCTTTCGCCGAGGTCGAGGCGGATCGAAACCTCGCCGTCGAAGGGGTGGCAAAGGAAAGCCGCCCGCCCTGTCCCTGCGAGCGTGACCTCGCGGCAGAGCACCTCTCCCCAGTCCGCCTCCGCGGCGGGCCGGATCTCTCCGGAAACCCACGGCGCCAGCGCGTCCAGCAGGGCCTTCCGCGACTCCGTCACCATGGCGAAATCCCCGGGCCGCCCGCCGGTTTCCTCCTTGCGTCCATTGACGAGAGCAATCGTTTCCGTCTCCGAGATGAGGGTTCCGCCGCCCTTCGCGAAATCCCGCAACAGGGCAAGCGTCCTTCCGGGAAGGTTGCGCGTGCCGCGGGGAATCACCACGACCTCGTAGGAAAGCTCTCCGACGCGCAAGCGGTCGCCCTCGACCGTCCCCTGCTCGGCAAGAAGGCAATCGTCGCCGAGGTCGTACCCGATGCCCCTTCTCTCAAGGCGAAGAAGAAGGTCGACCTGGTCCTCCCGCAGCTCGCGGACGGCCTCCGGTTCCGTCTTCTCCCCGCCCCCCTCGGCCGGGCCCTCGTACAGCACCCATCCGCTGGTACTCGGATGGAGGACGAGAACCGGCCGGTGGACGGTCCCATGGCTCAGGAGGACGTTGACCCGGGCGACATGGTCGGCCTGTTCACGGTAGCCACGCCACCACGGCGCATGGTCGCTGATCGTCTGCGCCCAGTCATACTTGCGCGATCCGGCAAGGCTCTGGTGGACGAGATGGGGGTTGATCAGGTTGACCCCCGACCAGAGAACAAAATCCTCCAGCGGCTTGCAATCGGCGGGACCGAAATTGTACCCGCCGCCGCCGCAGGTTTCCACGAGGGAGTGGCGCCGCCCGCATTGCCGCTTCACGCTGTCCAGTTCGCGCAGGTTGAGGAGGTAAATGCCGTTGTCCGCGAGCGAGGTCGGCTTGAATTGGAAGCCGAGCAGGTCGTTCCCCGGGGCCTGCATCCAGCGCAAGGCCGCCATCGTGCTCGGTTGCTGCGTCGGAAGGGGCCATGCCGATTCGTGAAAATGTCCGGTAAAGGCCAGTCCCCTGCTTTCACACCAGTCGTGACACGGTTTGAGGTAGTTTCCCTCAAAGCAGGCCTGGACGGTTTTCCAGTAGTCGTAGCGGGTCGCCGTGGCCGTCGGGGACGGGGAATACAGGTCCTCGAGCGCAGGTTCCACCCGGTAGCCGTTGCGCCGGGCAAAGACCTCGAAAAGGTCCAGCGAACCCGGAATTCCGCCGGCCGGCGCCACCGACGGCTCGTCGGCGAAGACAAAGCGGATGCTCTTTCCGAATTCCGGGGCGAAGGAGCGCGCGTAGGCCTCGTGCGTCAGCTGCAGGAAACGCCGCCCGACCTCCGGATGCAGAAGGTCCACCTGCGGCATCCATGCGCTGAAGGGCCGGGCCGGATTCGGCGCAATCTCGTGGGCGAGCCGGGGCTGGGTGCGGCGCTCGAGGTGGGTCCCGGCTAGGGTCGGATCCGATCCCACCACGTGTCCGCCGGCGAAGCCCGAAGGATAGGAATTTTCGTCGTAAATATGGCAGTCCATCCCGTGCGCCTCCGCCGCATCCCGCGCATGGCCCCACAGCGCGAACCACTCCGCGGAAAGGTACTCCGTGATGAGCCCGGGACGGGGATGGATGAAGACGCCCCCCATCCCCTGCTCCGCCATGACAGCGATCATTTCCCCGATCCGCTTTCGGGTCATTTTTCCGTTCCAGACCCAGAGGGGCTGGGGCCGGTATTCCGAAGGGGGCGTCGCGAGGAGCTGCGCAAGAAGGTGGGCAGTGATTTCCATAAGAAAGAATGGTTGCTCGCAGGATGCCTCCTGCGGGGGGAGGTTTTTGTCGGCTCAACGGCCGCCGGAAGCGGCCTTCAGGAAGGCTTCCCCTTTGGCCTTCTCGCCCCAGGAGAGGATGTAGAAGGCCTCGGCGGGAAGCCTGGCGAAGAGCTTGCGGATGCCCTCGGTGTCCTCCGGCAGGAAACCGAGGATGACAACCTTCTTCCCGTTGTCCATGATCCGCTTGTAGAGATCCCACCAGCAGGGATCGTTCGGCTCCGGGTTGCCCGCCCCGGAAGGGCAAAGGTCTCAAACATGGCGGGCGAGATGAGGGCGCCGAAATCGTTCTGGAGCGAAAAGTAGGACTTTTTCGAAGGGATCGGCATCCATGACGAGCGCAGACCGCCGTTCGCTTCAGCGAAGATGCGGTCGTAGGCGGCGTAGCGGGCCTGCCAGACGGCCTCGATTTTCCGGCAGGCGCCCTGAAGGACTTCTTCGTCCTCGTCGATGGTGTCGAAGAGCAGCTACCGTAAATCCAGCCAGCTACCGTAAATCCAGCCATCTTCATGCTGAACCAGCCGCATGTCGTAGACATTGGTATCCGGATCGCTGGTCTCCGGCATCTCCACGGGTTCATCCCAAAAGCGGATTCATCCTTTTTATTGTCCGACAGCCGACGCGGCAAACAACGCCGGATTTTTTCTTTCAACGGATTGATTAAATCCC
>CAYFRH010000077.1:3119-11531 GCA_964345345.1 uncultured Puniceicoccaceae bacterium
AGCCGACGCGGCAAACAACGCCGGATTTTTTCTTTCAACGGATTGATTAAATCCCCCCCCCCGAAAAAAAGGCCCCCCTCATCAAAGGAGAGGGACCTTGCGGAAAGAAAAGAAGGGAATTTTGGCCGGACTGGCTTACTGATCAGAATCCTCCCCTTGGAAGTTCAGCCAGAGCCAGTCGGTACCGTCAAAGTAGCGGAACCAGGGACCATCCTCTTCGCGATGGTGCATCCATCCGAGGGAGGGATTGTAGAAGAAACGGACTCCGTCGGCGGAGGAGATCAAAAACATCCAGCCGTGTTCATACTGATAAAGCCACGGAGCGACTGCCGTGAAGAGGAAGCCGAGGTTTTCGCTAAACCCGATCGACTCGGAAAGACCGAAGATACGACCGAGATCGGGCTCGTCCAACCACTCTCCGACCGTAAGCCGGATGCCGGTGGGCTCCTCTTCCGAGAGAACGCGAAGGGCGACCTCGGCGGTCGTCGTCGACTCCCCGTCGTCAGCCTGTACCGTAAACGCGAAGAGGCCCGCTTCCGTCGGTGTTCCCGTGACCGTGCCGTCCGCTTCCAACTCCATGCCATCGGGCAGGCTTCCGGAAAGAAGTGTCCACGTTACGTCACCGGCGGGGCTGTTGCCTTGGATCGGATCTTCATAGCTGTGATCTTTGACCGCGGTCGGCAATTCAGCTGTGTAGATGTACGGGGCTGATGTCTCGGATACCTCGCGGGTTACGACCGTGTAAACGGCGTTGAAGGGAAGATCGACAACGAGATCCTCGCCATCGTCCATGTGGACCGGACTGGCCACCGGATATCCATTTTCATTGAGGTACTGAGCGGAAGCACCCGCGAACCCTTGCAGGTATACTTCCCCGTCGATTTTCTCCATGTTAAACGGAGGGCTGCCCAGATTGGTGATTTCAAATCCGTCCATGCCATCGACGACGGCGGGCCGGGTCTCGTATCCAAAAGGCTGATCCACAGTGGAAACCTGGATGAGGACCTTTTCCGACTCGGCAATGGGCCGATCGTCGAGAGCCGTTACGAGGACGGCACCGAATTCATTGCGAACATCAATGGTGACGTCACTCAGTTCAATCGGCCCGGCACTGCCCAGATAACTGGTAGCGCCCTGACTGCGGGCGGAATCAAAGGTCACGATCCCAGCGTTCTGATCGAGTTCAACTTCGCCGGTCAGGCTGCGGATGAATCCACTTTCCTCGTCCCAGAGATCTTCAAGCTCGGGATGGACGAAATCGACATCGGAATCCCCGAAAGCGACTTCCACTTTACCCACAAGAGCGGATTGCATGCCGAGCTTTCCCGTTTCCGTATCGGGATCGTAAAACTCGTCCCGGGTCGGATCAAAACCGGATCCTTGGCCAATCAGAGTTTCTTCCATTGCAAGGAGGGAATCAAAACTGCGACCTTCGCGTACGGAAGTCGGAGCCTCAATGATATCCCCACGCCGATACAGAAGATTGGCGGCGGGGAATTGGGCCATGATGGAAGGGCGTCCAGGTTCCCATACATCGAGGACGGAAGCGTAACCTACTTTGGAGTGTGCGAACCAGTAGAGCGAGTCCACGTCCTGCAAAGAGGCATAGCCTTGAGAGATGAGAACGCTCTCCGGAGAGAGGTCGGTCGGGTTTACCCAGATAAACTCGGAAACCATACTCGTGCGGTTTTCCACCTGCTCAAAGGCCGTGGAAATGCTTCCGGGCCTGTCGACGGCCGAGAGATTCGCGTAGCTGTCCCCTTCGGCAAGGGCGAATCCCTGTGCTTTATTGGAGATCGCATTGAAATAATTGTGGATATCGATCACGTCGGTCTCCGCATACGTGTAATACTCCACGTCACGCAGAATGTCGTCGTTCGCGGTCTTCCAGTTTGTCGGGCTGATCGGACCTTGGTAACCCAGATCGCGGACAAAACTGGTAATCTCTTCGAAAAACCCTTTTTGCAGGTCGATCATGAATTCCAATTGCCCGGCATTTCGCGCACCCCTCGCATCGGGACGGGCCCGAAGAGTGGCGGGAGATCTTACTTCAAGGCGTCCGTTCTCCACACTATCCCGCGGAAAGGCCGAACCTTCTCCCCATGTTGCGTAGGCGTTTTCGATGGAACCAAACTTGTCGATGGCCCATTGACCGAACTTTTCCTCGAGAATGAGTCGCTGCTCTTCCGGGTAGTTGGAGGGAAGGAAGGTGAAGAAGAACACATTATCTTCGTTCATGATTTCGAAATTCATGATCGAAGTATCCTCGGCCAGCGGCGTGTTGCCTTCGACGTAAGGATTCGGTCGCGTCATCAATTCCTGTACCCATGATTTGTAGGCGTCTTTAAACGTATCGTTCCAATAAAAGATCCCGAAGGGGGCACTGTCATTTTCCTCAAGAAAAGCCGCGTCGTAGCCGGGGATGTTCCATTGTTCACGGACGCGGAAAGACAGAATGAAAAAGAAGGAGAGATTTGTGTAGATCCCCTCTTCTTTCATTGCGGCAACCAATTGCTGGGCTTCCGCAATCTTCTGCTCATTCACAGCCGCGGGAGAAGGAGCTTCCGGATCCGTGGAAAAGATGTTGGTATGCCAACGAACCGTATTAAACCCGCGCTTGGCAAGGAAGCGGCCCTGGGCTCCATAAGTGGAGACATTGCCGGAACCCACCGTCACCCCGGTAAACCGGGTTTTCTCTCCGTTTCCGAGGTAGTAATCATCGCTGATTCGCTGAACCCAGCCATCCTGCCCGGCGACGTCCTCGTTCAGGAACGACATGTCGACCACAGCTTCGTTGGTGAAGGTATCCTGACCCGGCTCGAAAGGCCAGAAGCCTTCTTCGGTGAAGGCGAGATTTACACCCGGCTTGGTCTTTCCCGAAGGCGAGAAAGGAACCCGGGAGAGAAGAAGGACATCAAGGCTGACATTTTCCCGGGAGGCACCTTCGACTTCCGGGAAATCCGAGTCCGGGTCGAAGCGAACCTCAAGCGTGTGCTCCTGTCCCTCCGTCAGCGGAACGGTTCCCTCCGATTGTTGCCATACGAGAGGGAAAAACCGGCGATACGGAGTTTCCTCCAGCTTGGCAAGCTGAGGGGTGTCGGCCTTAATCCATTCTCCGTCATCGATCCGCCAGACAAATGGACCGTAGCTCCAGAGGTGGCGGACATATAGGAAAAAATTTCCGTCGGACGGCGCGGTGAAATTGTAGCTGAGCGTAAACCCGCCTTCCGGAATTTCCTCCGAAAAGATGCGTCCGAAGAGATCCCCCCCGGAAGAGGCGGCAATTTCGTCCCCGTTACTCGGTTCCAGCCATGTCGTCGAAGGAAGCTCACCGCTGGAACTGTCAAAATTTTCTCCTTCTAACCAGACCCATGTCGGGCCGCTGTTCGGCTCGGGGATCTGCCCGACGGTAAACTCGGGCGCATTGAAGGATTCGCCGAATTCATTGACGGCGGCAATCCGATAGGAAAGTTCCGCATTGGTGGGGGCCTTTTGGTCCTCAAATTCTTCACTGTCCCCGTTGATTTCGGCAATCAGCTGAAACGGGCCGTCATCAAGGGCCCGGTAAACCCGGTAGGCAAAAATTTCGTCTTCGGCGGAGGCGGCATCCCACTGAACGGAGACGGCTCCCTCGCTCAGGTTGGCATCGGCATTTTGCGGAGGCTCGGGAAGGTCTTGTCCAGTGGCCAGCGTCGTAACTTCGGCGACCGGGGAGGGATTCCCATCGCCGTTGGCCCCGGTCGGGAAAACACGGTAGAAATAAGTGGTTTCGGCTTCGAGACCGGTATCGAGAAAAGAGGTAACATCGGCATCAGTGGTTGTCACTTCCGTCCACGGTCCCCCTTCCGAGGTTGCACGCTCGAGGACGTAGCCCGTTTCCACAGCGCTGCTGTCTTCCCATGAAAGGGCCACGGACTCATTGCTGGCCCCGATTGCGGTAAGTTGTGTAACGGGAGCGGGAGGCAAAAGAGGCACTCCGCCGAGAGCGTCCTCCCAAGTCGAGCTCATCCGCAGTTCGTCGAAGAGGTACAGCTGCGCATCCGATTCAACCCCCTGCCCCTTGAACCAGAAGCTGTCAAAGGAGGCATCCGTTGTCAGATTTGTGACCGCCGGCGTCGCACCACCCTCCAAGGAAGCGAGATTGGGATCCAACCAGACCGTCACCTCGTCTTCCCCGGGTTGGTAGTCGATTTTCACGACAAGAAAGTGGATTTGACCATCCTGGTCGTGCAATTTGTTTCCATCAAATCCGAGCGGAGTGCTGGGCCCCCAACCATGGTTCAAGCCGAACCGGCTGTTCCCGTTGGCCGTATTTTGAAATTCCCAGAATCCCTGCCCGGCCGGGTTGGTGATTTGATAAAGAAAACTGACATACAAGGTCGTTCCATCTTTTCCAATGACGCCTTCCGAGGATATGAAATCGCCGAGGGAACCATCGTTTGAGGTGTCGACCCGGACGGTCATTTCCGTACCCCCGGAAGACATATTTAGAAGCCCGTCCTCGGTGGGGAGCCGACCAAAAGAAAGCCCGGAGTCGCTTTGTACGTTCATAAGGCCGTCATTCTTGGCGTCGAACTCGACAAACGGCGTGTTTTTGTCGGGAATGGATCCGTCGCCCGGATAATCTTCGGGATAGTTAGCGAAGCCATCGTAGGCCAACGGCTGTGCGCTGAGGAATGAACCGGCCATCACGCCCAAGGCGAGCAACGCCGATTGGTGGAAGTGGGGGGGATAATACATCATGTTTTGGGGATTAAATGTTGTTGGGATTTGGGGAAGCACCGCTACCTCTAACTTGAGGAACGTTGACCAACAAAGTCACAGTGAGGAATAAAAAGTTCCATCGGTGTAACCCCGCTGTCGATAAAACTGTTGAGTGAACGGATTTACAAAGGCGGACGTGGAGAAAGCATTTCCAGCTTTTTGCCTGAGAGCATATGTACCCCTCCCACCGCCTTTCTTCACCATGTTCCCTAGGTATGATTGCCTGCCTTTTTACCGCGCTGGTCCCGCCGGTTGTCGGGCAGTCCTTTTCGGAGGAGGAGATGAGCGAATTTCTGCAGGAGCCCGAGAAGATTTTCCCGTTTCTGGAAGAGAGTGCGGATTTCTGGCTGGCGGCGTGGGACGACGAAGATGAAGGCTTTTTCTCCGAGGTCAACCGCAGCGGCTCGCCACTCAACGCAAACAAAGCCTTTCTGGCCCAATCGCGGAATGCCTACGCGATGGCGAAGGCCTTCATGATTACCGGCGACGAATCCTACCTCACCTTCGCCGACGGTGCTTTGCGGTTCCTGTACGACAAAGGCTGGGACGAGGAAAACGGCGGCTGGTGGGGCCAAGCCTCCCCAAACGGCGAAGTCTTTACCGGAATCTGGTACAACAGTGACCGCTGGTCCTTCTGGCAGCATTACATGTTACTGGGAACCTCCGCCTTGATCGAGGCGACACAGGATCCCTTTCACGAGGAGTGGCTGGAAAAGGGAAATGCGATCAACGACGAGGAATTGTGGGATGATCGTCCGGGAAGAGAAGGGTACTTCGTGCGGGCTTCGCTTGATTGGAATACGAAAACGGGCAAAGGCTTTACGCCGACTGTAGATGCCATCACCACCAACGCCCTCACGAATTACCTGATGACCCGCGACCCGATGCGCCGTGAGCGCCTCGTCGCTTTGGGGGATAATATCGCCGAGGACATGGTCCTCGCCGATCATGGCCAAGTCGTGAGCTTTCCGAGCGACTACGATGCGAATTGGAACGTCGATTTCTCCAGCGAAGAAACCAGCATCGGCCATCATCTGAAAACCGCATGGTCCCTTGCCCGGGTTTTTCTCATGGAACCCGAACCGGTGTACCGGGAGACAGGACGACTCCTCATGGACGAAATCTGGTCTTTTGACGGAACCAATGGCATCGATCCTTGGGATCATGAAAACGGCATCATGAAAATGCGGCTGAATGTTTTCACCGGCTCGGTCAGCGGCAACGCCGATTGGTGGACCGTGGAACAAGCGGTGACCGGCGGGCTCATGAACTGGTACCTAACCCATGATCCCAACTACATGCGCATGGCAGATGAGGCCATGTCCTTCTTCATGGAAAACTTTTACGATGAGGAATTCGGGGAAGTCTTTTCCGTCGTATCCAACACCGGCGTTCTTACCAACGCAACCAAAGGCAACATGTTCAAGGCCGGGTACCATTCCGTGGAGTTGTTCTATCTCCTCTACCTGTATGGGAATCTCTATTACCACAACCGGCCGGTGACGCTGCACTACCGGTTCGAGGCGGAAGAAGAAGACCGCAGTATCCATTTATGGCCGCTTGCCATTGAAGACGAGCGCCTTGTGATCGAATCCGTGGAGAAAGACGGCACCGACTACGGGAATTTCACGCGTCGCGGGCGGAACCTTGAAGTGCCGGCCGGGGAAAGCGGGATCTATGCCGTCACGTTTGCCAGCCGCTACGCCACCAATCCCCCGGCCCATTTCCATGCCGACTGGTGGGAGGATTGGTTTGGATGGTACTACCATGACCGCACGACTTATCCGTGGGTCTTTCTTCCGAACACCGGCTGGTGCTATCTTTTTCCAGAGGGAAAGACCCGCTCCGGTTGGCTTTTTGATGTGGAACGTAACCGTTACTTCTTCACTTCCAGGGAAGCATGGCCCTTTGTCTACTCACCGGAAGAAGGGTGGACAAACCTGTAAACATCCCGAAAGCAAACGGTACCTTCCCCCTTTCCCTAACCGTAGCTTATGCCCGTCGATCGCCTCCTCTTCCAGCCCAAGCAGACCATTCTCTTCGAGGGAGACAGCCTGACCCACCGCCGCCGGCAACCCGCCCTCGATCAGTGGCCGTGGCTCCGGCTCAGCAATAACCATCGCTCATGGGCCGACATCAGTGCGGAACTTTTTTTCGCATGGCGTCCCGAGCTAGGCCTCACTTTCCGCAACGGAGCCGTCGGAGGTTCCACCTGCCGGGACCTCGCGGATCGGCTTGAATCGGTCGCACGGCCTCTTCAGCCGGATTGGATCATCGCCACCCTCGGGGCCAATGACGCAAGCCGGAACATTCCGATCCCCGAATTCCGCGATACCCTACGGAGATACCGGGAGGAGGTCACCGCCATGGGCGGACGGGTCGTGTTCCTGCTTCTTGGACAAGCCCTCCCGGAGGCCTCCGCCTCTTTGCGCGAACACTACGGGCGGCGTCATCCCTACCATGAGGTCCTTCGCGAACTCGAAGCCGAAGGCGCGGGTCTGGATACGCTTGATATCGGGGAGGCGTTTTACGAAAAGGCGAATATCCTTGGGCAGCAAAGCGAGTATCATCGCTTCTATGCCGACGGAACCCACTTCACCCATCTCGCGAACCTTGTCATTGCGGGCGAGTTCGTCCGGGCCTGTGGGATCTTTGAACACGGGGACAGGGCCGAAGGCTGAGAGAGTACTTCTTCCTAATCAAGGGTTTCACCTGAAGATTTCTTTGCGCGGGCGGCTCGCCTGCGCGGCAATACGGGGATGTTCGAAACGTATCCACTTCCGGAAGAGCTCGGTCGCTCGGCCATCTTCCGTCTTACGGTCAACGGCCGCGAGATCCCCGTGTATCCGACCGGGGACGCGCATTTCGCTCTTCTCGCGTGGGATGAGGGGGAAAGTCCGCTGACCTTTGCCGTAACCACCCCGGAAAAGATTCCCGCCGGCAGCCTGATCCTTCCCCGCAGGAAGGACATCACTCCCGATTCCGATGGAAACCGCCTCTCCTTTGTTCTTTCCCGGCGGGAAAAAATCGCCGTCGAAATACCGGGCCATCCCTACCTTTTTATCTGGATACAGGCACCGGAAACGGAGCGTCCGGTGCCCGGGGATCCCTCCGTCCACTATTTCGCCTCCGGCAAGATTCATGAGGTCGGCGTCCTTGAACTCGGAGACGGGGAGACCTGCTATATCGAAGGTGGCGCGGTCGTCCGCGGAGCTATCGAGGCCTTCGGGAAGCAGGATATCCGCGTTTGCGGGCACGGCATCCTTGACGGCTCGATGTATTCCCGGGCGGAAGGATCGAGCCGGATCAGCATGCTTTTCGGCCACTGCCGGAATATCGACATACGGGACCTTGTCATGCTGCGGCCAAGCGGATGGATGATCGAGCTCGGGGCCTGTGAGGATGCCGTGGTTGAGAACGTCAAACAGATCGGTGAAGTCATGTGCTCCGACGGAATCGACATCGTCGGTTCGCGCCGGGTCCGAGTGAAAGACTGCTTTCTCCGCAACAACGATGACTGCGTCGTCATCAAAGCCTGTAAGAAGGGTCACGGGCAGCGTGGCGCGCTCAGCGATTTCAGCCGGAACGTGGAGGATGTCGACATCTCCGGCTGTCTTCTTGCCAACGCGCACGGCGGCAATGCCATGG
>CAYFRH010000078.1:0-11338 GCA_964345345.1 uncultured Puniceicoccaceae bacterium
CTGACTCACTGGAAAGTGCTGACGCAGCCGGGCACGGATAGCGGCGGTCGCCGGGGCGTCGGCGATATTGTTCCATTCGTTGGGATCGGATTTACGGTCAGAGAGCTCTTTGGAACCATCCTCGTACCGAATGTAACGGTAAAGTTCGGAGCAAACTGCGGTGTTATTGCGGCCCAAGTAGGTGAGGACGGAGTATTCCCATTCTGCTTCAGGATCCTTCAGCAGGGGGACGAGACTGCGGCCTTCGTTGGTGAGATTTTTGGGAAGGCCGGTAAGCTCAAGGAGGGTTGGATAGATGTCGATGGGACCTACCGCCCGGGTGCTGGTGGCGTTGACGGCAATGAAAAGGTAGCCGGAATCTGCTCTAAAGTAGGGTTCCGTATGTTTTTGGAGACCTTCGGGGATGCTTTCAGAGCCATGGCCTGAGGGCTGAAGTTTTTGATTTCCCAGCCTCATTGGAAGTCGTTAGGAGCCCGGAGGCAAAAGGGATCCGCGGTTCAACCGGTTTTCCACGCGGCGTGCAGAAAAATGGGTGGCAGTACCCAAAGAATGCTTCTCTATGTCCGCATTCTGTTTTTGTATCCCCCAAAAAAGCATTACCATGAGAAAGATCCTTCCTCGCAACCTGACCTTCGCCGTTCTCACCCTCGCGCTTTCCTTGCTCCAGGCCAGTGATGATTCACCCGATACTCCGAATTTCATTATCATACTGACTGACGACCACGGCTGGACGCAGACCTCGGTCCGGATGGACAAGGATAACCATCAATCGAGAAGCGACTACATTCAGACTCCAAACCTGGAACGGTTGGCCGCCTCCGGCATGCGCTTCAGTCAGGCGTATGCGCCGGCTCCGGTTTGCAAGCCAACCCGATACAGTCTCCAATTTGGCAAAACCACGGCGCGCCTACACACGACACGCGTCGGAAAAGGGGATAACATCGTCGACCACAACCAGCCAACTTTGGTGCAGATGCTCAAGGAGCAGAATTCCAATTACGTGGCCGCGCATTTCGGAAAGTGGCATATCGACGTGGCCCCGGAACTACTTGGCTACGATTTCAGTGATGGTAGCACCAAAAACGTCGAAGGCGGATTTACCAAGGAGGCGGAGATCAGATGGGGGGCGCAAACCAATGCGCAAGATCCAAAGAAAACCTTTTCCCTCAGTCAACGGGCGAACCGATTCATGGCGGACAGGGTCGAGGCGCAGGAGCCCTTTTTTCTACAGATTTCCTACTACGCGACCCACGCCGACCTAATCGCTAAACCAGAGACTTATGAGAAATACCAGAACCTGCCCACCGGCAAAGTCCATGATAATGCGATTTTCGCCGCCATGTTGGAAGATTTGGATACAGGTATCGGTATGGTCTTGGACCAGCTGCGGGCACTCGATATTAAGGACAATACCTTCGTTTTCATTTTGTCGGACAATGGTGCAGTGCCACGCATTCCCCCGGTAGAAGGGCGGTATTCGATAAGTTATAATTACCCGCTGACCCGAGGAAAATGGGATCTGCTGGAAGGAGGAATCCGCGTTCCCTTTTTCATCTCGGGACCGGGAGTGCCGGCAAACTCGCAATGTGATCGTCCTGTTGTCGGATATGATATCATGCCAACGGTCCTCGAATTGGCCGGTCGAAGAGAGCCTTTGCCCGATGAATTCGATGGCGGAAGTCTGGTGACCCTCTTTACCGGATTCCAGCCGGTCCACCGGAATACAAGGGATTTCATCTTTCACCTGCCGTATTTCTCCAAAACCGGAATCGGAGAACCGCATTCCGTCGTTATTGATCGCGACGGAAGATTCAAGCTCCTGACCTTACTCACCTCCGGAAGAACTTACCTTTTCGACCTGAGGAACGACTTGGCTGAACAATATGATGTTTCCACGCTGTATCCCGGCATCAAAAACAGGCTCGCCCAGTCCCTGCATCAATACCTTCTGGACGTTGATGCGACCGAAAAGGAGGAAGCGGACTCCTGGCCGACACGCAGTCACGAAATATCGGATGAATTGAATACCGAAGCAATCGGGAAGCCTCATTAGTAAGATCTACGGAACCATCCTTCCCCTACCTGTCAGGAAAGTTGTCCGAAGCATAGGAATAGCAATGGCACGAATATTTTATTCATGAAGTGATGTTTGATTTGAAGGCACCAGCGACATCTTGGTTGTTCTGCGAGACTTCAACATAGGAAACGAGGCTCTCAAAGGTCTTGACAAACCTCGCTCCGTTTGAAGGAGGCAAGTTCTTGGTGGTTTTAGGGATTTCTCGGCCTTCTCCCAGCGTTTTCTCCTTAAGAAGAGCAGGCCGGTCAAAATCCGATGGATCCAGATTGTTTGCGTGTTAAACGGTCTTTCAAAAAGCCAGGGACTCCGTCTCAAACCGCAGGCGCGCGGAGACATCCCCGGACAGCGTAACGGTCGTAAAGCGTCCCCGCTCAGCGAGAACAACATCGGCTTCCCCGTCTGGAAGAAGAAAAGAGGCGATCGTGGATGATTTCACCTTCTTTTCGGTTACGCAGCGAATCATTGTATCGGGAGCCCTTTCCGGGTGCGATGGTATTCCCATACCCGGCTTAACGCGAAAGTCCTGCGTCGCCGCGAATGACACCTGGAGCTGGTGTTTCTTACCGCGAATACGGGCTCCGGCTTGGGAAAACGTGGTCTTCCAAAATGTGTGCAAGCGGGATTCCACCAATGCCGGATGCGCGGCGACCACCCGGTCAATGACAAGGATACCGCGCTTCTTGACCATGAGGATCGCACGACCGCAAAACGTCGCCATCGGACCATAGCGTATCGATCCCATTGCCTCTGTCACATCCAGTCGCAAGCCGACCGCACCCCGGCGCTGGATCAACCGGCTCTTCGCTTTCACCTTGTCCCCAATGCTCACACCGTTGATGAAGACGGTATTCTTGGAGTGTGCCGAAGTCTCGTAGAGATCGAAACGATATTTGCTGAAGGTCGTGTCCATGTAATCGTCGACCCCGACATTCTCGATTAGTTTTTCATCGCCGGCGACCAGAAAGAAACTCATCAAGTCCCGATGGGCGTGCGGGACTTGGGTCGTGCCCCCGCGAACGGAAAGGTAGAGCCTACTCCGGGGTAGCCGGTCAGCGAAATAAGCCCATTCCAATCCGTCGAGAAGGCAATGGTTGATCCACCCATCGGGAGAGCCCTCCCTCGTCTCTCCAGAATGCAACAGCGCCAGCTCGGCATCATCCGGCCAAGGGCCATCTGCGGTTCCCGGGATCGTTTTCGCCAGCATCCGGCGATCCAGTTCCGCAAGGACCGCGTCGGCCCCAAGGCGTTCCGCCGCCGCGTAATGGAAAGGTTTGACGGAGAACCGGTTGCCATCTCCGAAACTGCATGGAACCCCATGGGGCGAGAACAACAGGGGAAACTTCAGAGTCGCTTCCGTACCCGGGAGGCACAGGAGCGGATGCTCCTTCCCGGTGGACTGCTCCCAGCTCAGCAGATACATGAACCCGTAGCGCATGCCATAATTCCAATATCCGATCCCCTCGGGCCATCCGCCGTCTTTTCCAAGGGCCTCGAAAAAAGGTGCAACGCTTTCTTCAACGAATTCAAGGATTGATGCAGATTCTTCACACAACTCCCCCATTGCCAGGGCCAGCATGCCGACGCCGCCGCAACAGACGGTATTGTGGTTGGTCTGCGGATGCTTGAAATACTTAGGCTTTTCTTCTGCCCGCATCCAATACAGAAAAGGCTTGAAGGAACGTGTCCGCGCCGTCTCGACAAAGAGTTCCCGTTCCGGCGCTGACAACTCGTCGTACAAGGCGTCAAAGGCAAGGGCCAGGGTCGCCGAGTTTTCACCATACGAGAGATCAAAGATCGCCTCCGGACGGGGATCCCCTTCCCGCATGGCGAGCCACGACCAGTACTCCCACTCGGATATTCTCTTCACATCCCTAAGAAGGGCCTCCCGGTAGGCCGCCCTTCCCGTTCGCTTATACTCCGCCAGAAGGCTCACCACCCTGGACTGCATTTTACGTGCACGAATCAAATGGGCATTATGCACCGTCGGATCAAACGCAATCACCCCGTCATCCAGATACTGCTCCGCCAGCAACCTCAGATTATGCCTCGCTTGCTTCGCGACGGGATGGGCCACCTTTTCATTGAGCCTGTTGTAGTGACCCTGCGTCAGATAAAGCCTTGGGTGGTTACTCAATTTCATCCTACGAAGTTGTTTGGAAATCGGAGAACCCGCCGCTGACAGCCTACTCCCTTGCGCTCAACAACAGGTAGAGCTCATTCCGGAGATGGAAGGGCTTGCCGGGGATTTACGGGCGCCCCGGGTTCCCCACATCGATTCTCCTTCCGCTTTGATAGATCGAACCATTCCGTCGTAACAAAGAACCTTCATTCCTTTGGTAGGATGACGGCAACCCAATGTCCCCGACCAGGCGTCTTAATTGAAACAGAAGCCCCGCCTTCAATACGTTCTACCTCCCGAACTTGTCCATCCAGAACATTCCGCCACCTGATTTCCCATGACTTTCCCATAGAAGTTAAACCGAGGGTTACCTCACCACCCTTGGGAAAATAAATGGCATATTGTTCTTCAGGCTGGGCCAAAAGGTAGGCCTCGTTTTCTTCACGATCAAGTAGCAAATCGTTGGCTGGACGCGTGGCGGCAAATTCAATTTGATCTATTACCCAGCGCATGGACTGAATCACTTGCTGTGCCTGGAAGCTAAGCCCGAGTCCCCATTCCGATGATGCTTCATGAGCTGCCGGGTTTTCATAGGGATGCGGCCTGTGAAAACGTGCGCTGGCACATCCAGCAAAAACCATCCGGCAAAAACGGGCAATGGATTCATTTTCACCATGCCGGTTGGACCCATAGTTCTTTACATTATTTACCGGGCGTTGATTCCCTGAGATATACTCACGAACATACATGATATTGTCGTAATGTTTTTGCTTAAGCCCATAATGGCCATTGTTCTGCGAAATATCAAGAAACGTATAACGTTCAGGAAAATCAAATACCGTTTGATGATCAATGGATCTTATGTCTGGTTTCCGCCGCATTTCCGTAACGTGTGCTTTTATCCCGGCTGCCTTGGCTGCCGCGTGTGCATAATCGGCCCAATAATTACTCCATTCCATTACTTCGCCGCTTTCGTTGCTGATGCAAAACAACGTATTCGGATACTGAAAAGCAATCGATAACACTTTATCCACGTAAGCCTGCTGATATTTCAGCACCAGCTTGTTGTGGTTCAATTCGGGAACAGTACGAAAAATCGGATGGTCACTTGGCTCCTCGCCCGGTCTGTAGTTAACAGTTTCCGGCATGCCAGTTTCCTCTAACGTGTAATTGATATTGTTCTGCGGGTTAAAAGGATTGTGCGACCATCCACCAAAGGACTGGTGATCCCCACACAAATCATGTGGTTCCCAGATTTCGATTTGTACGATGATGTCCCGACGGTAGCACAATTCCAGAAAATTTCTGAACCGTCTCCAGTACTCCTCATTAAACCGATCCAGATTAAAAAGACCGTTTTGATTGCGTTCATAGGCAAAAACATTGCCCACGTTACGATGGCTCATGGTATTGCGTACATAATTACCCCCTACCGACGATAATTTATCGAGATGGGCCTCCAAACCCATCGGATGGTTAAAAAGATTATCCTGCCAGCTTCCTCCCAGCAACATAACAGGTGTATCCTTGTACTGCCAATAAAAAGGATTCTCTTCTGAAACAGAAATACGATTAATCATATCTTCTTCACTGTTGATTCCCTTCTTTAAATTTTCTATCCAAACTCTGTTCTTTTGAACTTCTTCTCTTTCGCCGTTAGAGGAACGATCATAATGTTGGGGAGAACCACATAAGGGTATCAACACCATGTTAAAAGATATAAAAAGGATTCGTTTCATAAATCAGCTTGTATTTAAATTTTTAGCACATGTTTTCTGGAAAAATAACGGGAATGAACCAAGAGTTCAGGGAGGGGTCGGAAACATCGCTCATGGCTTGAGAAAGGTATCGAAATCAGCCGCGACCTTCAATGGATCCACGCCTTCGGCAAAATCGTGGACAACAAAATGATCAGGCCGATTTGGCCGGAATCGCCAGATACAGGTTCCATCCGCAAAAATATGGAAGTGGCCATTTTCCCTCATAACAAAATAAGGCTGATGCCCGCGCACAGCGACATAAACCGCAATCAGGTCCGCGCTGTGGTGATGATTCCGGTCCCATCTTTCGAGGAAAATACGGTAACCTTCGGTAATCGGATTTCCCTTTTCCACCTGCTCCGTGAACAGGATCTTTCCCGTTGGAATCGAACGGGCGAAGTCTCCTCCGACCGTGAAGATGATCGGCGTCGGCCATGCTTCGGCAACATGAAGCACGGCCTCGGGATCCGGTTTGAAATTTCCCCACTTTCCGGTGCGCCGTTGCGCGGGGTAGCGACCACCCATGCAGATGTAGTGTTTTACCTTCTTCTTGACCAATTCCCTTCCGGACAGCGGACTGATCTCGTCCGGGGGACTGGCCAACAACTTCGACACGTTCGTCAGATAGCCGACCGAGAGAATCACTACGCTTCCATCCGGCTGCGCGCTCAAGACCTCCCGGTAAAGCTCAGTCGCATCCCTGGCGTCCTCGCCAGTTCCGAGAGCCTGCGGGTAGTTTTCGGCGATCGTCTGTGCATAGCGCGAATTCCGGTATACTCCCTTCGTCTTTACGTTGCCGATGGGGATATCAGGCCGTCCGTAGTAAGTGTTGACGACATTAATCGTCGGTGCCGACCACGGATTCAAACTGGAGCTGACCGTTGCCAGAATTTCGACCTCACCCTGGCCCGCCAGCCCGTGCAACATCGCAAGGGCGGCTAGGTCGTCAACGTCCGATTCCATATCGGTGTCAAAGATGATGTTGACCGGCTCGGCCGGAAGCGTGGTTAAAAGGGCGAGGAGGAAAGAGACAAGAAGTGGTTTTTTCATTCGCGGATGGCTAATTGGTGTGATAAAAAACCACCTTTTTCTCGGTAAACAAGCGTTTGCGAAAACCGGTTTATATGAGCGACGCTTCCGTTTATCCGGGCTTACCGCTTTCATCGTGGGGATGCCTCGTTCTTTCGCGAAGCGGTCTCTTTGTATTTCTTACCGATTCTTTGCACAAGGGACTGCAAGCTGCGGGCGTGTCCGCTGCGCCAACCGTCGAGAACAGCTGCTGCAATGATCACACTGCCGGTAACCACACGCTTGAAAGGCTCCGAGGCGCCGAGTTGGGCGAGACCGGTTTCCAGGGTGGCGATGATGAGGACGCCGAGGAATGTGCTTATGACGGAGCCGCGTCCGCCCATGAGGCTGGTGCCGCCGATGACAACGGCGGCGATGGCCGACAATTCGAGGCTTGTCCCGGCGTTGGGATCTGCGGAACCGAGCCGCGCGGTGTAAAAGAGGGCTCCCAGACCGACGAGGAATCCGGTAATGGCGAAAACCGCGATTCTGGGCCCGCGCGTTGAAATGCCGGCGAGGCGTACGGCTTCTTCGTTGGTGCCAATCGCGATGAGCCGACGGCCGAAAACGGTCCGGACGAGGATCAGCTGAAGAAGCGCCACCGTCAGGATGGCGATGAGGAAGGATGGCGGAAGGCCGATTACGGGCAGGGGGCGGGCAAGGCCCTGCAGAGCATCGCCCAGATAGATGGTTTGCGAACCGGTCAGGAGATAGCTTAGACCGCGGGCGATTTCCAGCATACCGAGGGTGACAATGAAGGCGGGCACCCGGAATCGGACGCTGATATACCCGTTGACAGCGCCGGCAAGGGTACCGGCACAAAGCGCACAAAGCAAAGCGAGACCGATGGGCATGCCGACCGAAGCCACGCAAATCCCGAAAACGGAGCCCGCAAAACCCAGCACGGAACCAACCGAAAGATCGATGCCCGCTGTAATAATGACAAAGGTCATGCCCGCCGCGATGACGGTCAGGGTGGGGATTTGAGAGGCGAGGTTGGAAAAGGTCGCAGGGGTCAGGAAGCGATCGCTTGTCAAGGCGAAGAAGGCCAGCAAACCCAGCCAGATGCCGAAAAGGGTGGCATATTCGCCAACCCAACGCTTCCAGGAGGCAATCATGGTTCTTGCGCCCGACAAAGGGTTGCCTCGGCTGACTCCAGATGGCCGTGGAAAGCAGCCGCCGTGATGGCCTCTTCGCTCCAGTCGGGCGGCTCGAAGGAGCGCACCAGACGGCCGGCGGAGAGAACAAGGATTCGATTGCAGGCGGCCATGAGCTCAGGGAGTTCACTCGACACCATGACAATGGCGCGACCTTCGGCGGCAAGATCCTCAAATAGGCGGTAGAGGGTTTTTTTGGCGGCAATGTCAACCCCTCGGGTCGGCTCGTCGAGAAGAAGGACCGGGGCCTCGCGCAGCAACCAGCGGCCCATGATCGTTTTCTGCTGGTTCCCTCCGCTGAGCTCTGCGACGGGACGTTCAAGACCCGCATGCTTCGTGTCCAGACGTGCGCATTGCTCCTCGGTGAGACGTTGTTCGTCCTGGAGCTTGATCCACCCTCTCCGCGAAGTGCGTTCGTGGGAAGCGAGCGTGACGTTGGCAAGGATGGATTGGGGAAGAAGCAAGCCGTCGGCTTTGCGGTCTTCGGGGATCATGACGATGCCCGCACGGACGGCATCTCGCGGCGAACGGATGTCAACCGGTTCTCCGTTCAAGCGAACGACCCCGTCCTCCTTTGCATCGGCACCGAAAAGGGTCCGCAACAATTCAGTCCGTCCGGCGCCAACGAGGCCGGCGATCCCCAGCACTTCACCCGCACGAACCTTGAAGCTGACTCCGTTTACGCGATCGCCCGCCTGGATCTCGCGCACATCCAAAACGACGCGGGCTGCGGTGGAACGGGTCGGACGGGGGGCAGCCTGCCGCGGTTCCGTTTTCCCCGCCATCTCCTCGAAAAGGGTGGTGTTGCGAACAATACGCGCCTTGTGGGTGCCGATGCAGCGGCCGTCACGCAGAACCGTTACCCGGTCCGCGATGCGACGGATCTCATCCATCCGGTGACTGACGTAAATGATACCGACTCCGCTGTTCTGGAGATCGCGGATGCGGCAGAAAAGCTCTTCGCTCTCGGTGGCGGTCAAGGCCGCAGAAGGCTCATCCAGAATAAGGACACGGCAGTCCTGGGCAAGCGCGGCGGCGATCTCCACCAGTTGCTGTGTACCGACCCCGAGCCTTGCCACGCGAAGGTCGGGGTCCAGGTCCTTCAGACCGACGCGATCGAGAGCGGTCCGGGCCTCCTCACGCAGGCGCCTCCGGTCGATCACTCCCCAGCGATGGGGCAGCCGATCAAAGAAGAGGTTTTCCGCCACCGAAAGGGTGGAAATCACGTTAAGCTCCTGAAGCACCATGATGATACCGGCCTCGGTTGCCTCCTGCTTGGAGCGGGGTGCGTAGGGCGCACCATCGAGAAAGCAATCGCCGGCATTCCGGTGCGTAAGGCCGCAAAGGATTCTGGCAAAGGTGGATTTGCCGGCCCCGTTGCCGCCCACGAGGGCGTGCACCTCTCCGGCCTCGAGGGTGAAATCAAAATCCTGAAGGACCGGAACGTTGTACGATTTCCAGAGTCCCCTCACTTCCAGGCGCTTTGCCATCAGCGAGTTTCGCGCGTAATGACATCAACGGAGGTTGTACGGTCCTCCGGAGGGACTTCTCCGGCGAGGATCCCGAGGGCAGTTTCGATGCCGTAGACCGCGAGTTTGTCGGCATGCTGATCGGCGGTGGCGTGGACGCGACCATCCTCGAGCATGTGCCCAATGGCCGAAATGTTGTCGAAGCCGACAATGAGGACCTCCTCGCGGTTGGCTGCTTCCACGGCCGCGACGGCCCCAAGGGCCATGCTATCATTGGCCGCGAGGATCGCCGCAAGCTCGGGAAAACGGTTCAGCATCGCACTGGCGATGGTGTTCGCCCGGGACAGCTCCCAATTGCCCGCCTGTACGCTGACGATGTTCATCTCGGCAGCCTGCATCGCTTCTTCAAACCCGAGACGGCGTTGTTGGCCATTGTAAGCGGTGGGAACCCCCTCGATGATGGCCACATCCGAACCGGGTTGCAGATTACGGGCGAGGGTCTCGCCAACCAAGCGGGCTCCCGCGCGGTTGTCCGGCCCTACGAAGGGCGCTGTGAGGCCCGCCTCCCGCATGGCCCCGGCGTCCAGCCGGTTGTCTATGTTGACCACGAGCACTCCGGCCCGTTCGGCCCGCCGGAGCACAGGGACGAGGGCTTTGGAGTCCGCCGGCGCAATCACGATAGCGTCCACCCCACGCGCTACCATCTGCTCGACAAGGTTTACCTGCTGGCCCAGATCAGTTTCGTTTTTGATCCCGTTGACGATCAGGGCGTACTCCTCGGTATGCTTCTCATGGTGCGCCCGGGCTCCCTTCGCCATGGTCCCGAAAAACTCGTTGGCAAGCGACTTCATAATGAGGGCGATCTCCGGTTTCTCCCGGCTGTCTGATGATGAGGCGGAGGAAGAGGAAGAAGACGGGCCGCAGGCACTGGTGAAAAAGGCTGCCAGAGCGATGAGGAAAAACGCGGAAGCCCGGATTCGAGAAGGTGTGGTTTTCATCATGAACGGTCTTTCATTGAATTTCAAATACATTGCATCGCATCAGCAAACTCCACGGCGGACGGGAAGCCGGGGAGTCGGGGGGATCAGGGCATGTCCCCGATCATGATCTTCTCGATCTCCTTGGCCGGCTCTTCCGGTGGAACGATGAGCCGTAAATAGGACTGCTCCTTGCCCTTCGCAGTCACCCAGCGATTCTTTCCGCTTGCGGGATCCACTTCGTTGTAGCCGTCCCCGACCCGTTCCCAGTAGCGGCCGACGCGACCCCTGACGGCATACAGAACGGCGGCTTGGTCGAAACTGGCTTTGCTGCGGAACTTGCCCTTTTCCTCCTCGGTCAGCCAGTCTGCGTTCACCTCCCATGGGGCGTTGTTGAAATACTGGCGATGCGCGCGGTGGAGGGGATGGGACGGGTCCATGTCTCCCACCTTGATCCCCGTCTTGATCGCCATGCCGACCTCCCATCCCGCGTAAACGACAGGAACGTCCAGATTTGCAAAAACGTACGACGCTGCTTCCGGGTCGGCTTTTATATTGTAGCGTGCCTTTGCCGCCTCCGGCAACTGCCCGCCCATAATGACGAATTCCCGGACCTTCTTCGTCAGAAGCTCCTTGCCGGAAAGCTCGGACACTTTATCGGGACCGGACTTCATGAGATTGCGAATGTTCGTGAGGGGACCGACCGTCACG
>CAYFRH010000079.1:0-11313 GCA_964345345.1 uncultured Puniceicoccaceae bacterium
GGAAAATGCCCAACGCATCGACAAGGATTTTTTTTCCGCGATTATCCGCCTCGATGTGGACCGACGCCCGGGTAATTTGCCGCCCAACAAGCACCCGGCCTCAGTGGGAAATTATCTCATCCCGGCGGACAATCCCTTTGTCGGGGCGACCTCCTTCAACGGCAAGCCCGTGGACCCGGACAAAGTGCGTACGGAATTCTGGGCTGTCGGCCTGCGCAATCCGTTTCGGATGACGGCGGATCCGGCCACGGGGGATCTCTGGGTGGGCGATGTCGGCTGGGATACGTGGGAGGAGATCAATCACATCCAAGCGGGAGGGAATTACGGCTGGCCCTATTATGAAGGCGAAGAGGCCACCAGCGGCCTTGGCGTGGGTGAAATCCCTGCAGGGGCTGAGTTCACACCCCCTTTCCAGGCTTTTGATCGTAAGGTTGCCAACTCCATCATCGTGGGCGGATTCTATTTTGGGACCTCGTTTCCGGAGCTGATCGGGAAGCTGCTGGTTCTCGATTTTATCCTCGGCAACGTCTGGGCGGTGGACCCGCAGTCGCCCGAAGCGGAACCCGCGCCCATTGTCCAGCTGGACCTCGGTTTCACTGATATCCGGACGGATCCCCGCACCGGAGGCATTATCCTTTCCAATCTCAACGACTGGAGCCTGTACGAGCTGGTACGCAGGGAGGCCGCCGGAGAATCGCCACCGCAGTGGTTGAGTCAGACGGGGGCATTCTCCAGCCTTGCCACCCTTGCTCCGGCAGATGGCATTGTGCCCTTTTCCGTGAATGTGCCCTTCTGGTCGGACCATGCCATCAAGCGCCGCTTTTATGCCGTCCCCGAAGGAAAAATGCGGTTCTCCCGTGACGGAAACTGGAAGTTTCCGGAAGGGATGGTGTGGATCAAGCACTTCGACCTCGAACGCGAGCGGGGCGATTCCGATTCGCGGATTCGCCTCGAAACCCGGTTCCTTGTGAAAACGGAAGAGGCCGTCTACGGCATCACATACAAGTGGAATGAGGAACAAACCGACGCCCAGCTGGTCCCGGCGGAGGGATTTACGGAGACCATTCCGATTATTGACGAGGAGGGGGTGGCCCGCGACCAGACCTGGCTTTACCCGAGCCGCGGCAGCTGCCTGACCTGTCATACTCCCGAGGGTGGCTATGCCCTTGGTTTTAATACCCGCCAGCTGAACATGGAGTACGCCTATGGTGAGGAAGTGCGCAACCAGATCGCCGCTCTTGTGGAAATGGGCTATCTTGAAGAGCCGCCTCCTTATCTCCATGCGCTCCCGGCGCTTGCCTCGGCCGACGACCACTCGGCTTCCCTGACGCACCGGGTGAAGAGCTACCTTGATGCGAACTGCGCGCAGTGTCACCAACCCGGCGGCAGTGCTCTCGGAAACTGGGATGCCCGGGCCAGCACTTCCCTGCGGATGGCCAATATCCTTTATGGAGAGCCGGTCCGGCCCTCCCGGCACGGGGACGACGCCGTTGTCTATCCCGGCAGTTCCAGCCGGTCGGTCATGTTTCAGCGGCTTCATGGGGAAACCGGTAGGATGCCGCCACTGGCCACCTTCGAGAAGAACCGGGAGGCGATCAATCTCCTCTACAACTGGATTCTTAAGGAGGCTCCGGATCTTCATCGATACGAAGCATGGGCGGAGGATCGTCTCGCCGATTTCCCCGGGCAATCCGGAAAGGAGGAGGATCCGGATGGGGATGCCTTATCGAATTACGGGGAATACCTGCTCGCCCGCAACCCGCTCGACAGCGGCAGCGCGTGGAATATCGCCTCCTCGGTCCACGAGGGCAGCCTTCTCATGCAGGCGCGACAGGCCCCGAACGTGGGGTTTGTTCTCGAGGAAAAGCCTGAGGGGATTCAAGACCGTTGGGAAGTGGTCGATGTTCCCGGGAATGAATTAAAATTCCCCATGGACTCCCGTGTTTTCAAGGTGCGCGTTCCCTTGAAGGAAGGTGCGGCGCCCCGCCTGTTTCGTCTGCGGATTGTGGAGCCGTAGATAAGCGTTCAACGGAACCGATCCGCACCTTACGAGGGTTCCTGGGGGCCGTGGTCCTCGGGGAGATCGTGGCCACCGGCGAGCCGACGGGCGACATCGCCTTCGAGGTAGAGGGTGCGGGTGGGGAATGCGACACTGCTGCCGCGGGCGGCGACGGCTTTGGCGATCTTGACGTTGATGCGCTGGCGCACGTCGAGGTACTCGCCCCACTTCACGCTGGTGGAGAAATAGTAGACGAGGATGTCGAGGGAGCTGCCGCCGAAATCGGTCCAGTTGACGAGAATGAAGTCCTGATGGACGCCTTCGTCTTCCTGCAGGAGCTTCCGGATGTCGCCGACCAGCGCCTCCATGGTATCGGGCGAGGTCTCGTAGGTTACACCGATGATCTGCTTGACCCGGCGCTTGGGCATGCGCGTCCAGTTGTCGATCATCTCATTGGCGAGGACGGCGTTGGGAATCGAGACGACGGTTTTGGGCCATGTGCGCACTTTAGTGGAACGCAGGCCGATCTCCTCGACGTCGCCGTCGACCCTGTCACCGACCTGGATCCAGTCGCCGACGCGGAAGGGCCGGTCAAGGGCGAGGGCGATGGAGCCGTAGAAATTCGCGATCGTGTCCTTGGCCGCGAAGGCGAAGGCGGCCCCGCCGATGCCGAGGGTGGCAATGAGACCGCCGATGTTGTAGCCGAGATTGTCGATGACCATGACCGCTCCGACGAGGGCGATAAAGACCCGCAGGGATTTTTTAACGAGATCCCCGAAGCCGCGGAAGCTGTCCGAACCTGTCCGGGCGGAAAGGCTCGTCATGACGTCGACGAGGATATCGGAAAGCCGGAACAGCCCCCAGAAGAGAGCGACCACGGAAAGGACGCGGAAGAAGGTGTTCAGCAGTTCCGCCCATTCCCTTTCGAGGGGCAGCGGGAGTACGGCAAGGTACAGGCCGAAGAGGAGGAGGAAGGTTGAAGTCGGCTTTTCCAGAGCCTCGATCAAGCGGTCGGCGTAGGCGAAGCGCGTCCTGCTCGCGGCCGTTTTCAACCCCTTGAAAATGATCCGCGTGAGGAGATTGCGCGCGATCAGGGTGAGCAGGACGATCCCGAAGCTGAGGAGCAGCTGCCCGAGAGTGAACGGTCCCGAGCGGATGGAGAGGAGCGCTGGCCAGTCAATCGAGTCCATGGATTCAATAGCGGTGATTTGGTAGATTCGAGCCCCGCTTTTTCATGGCAACGATAAACCGGTGGTTCCGATAGGGGTGCGTCGGTGACTAATGGATTGACAGTGCTAAAGGGAATTGCCCATTTCGACGGCTTATGTTCGGCCAGCCGGGCGAACGGTCGCACATGGGAAATATTCATCCAGAATTTCATCGCATGCTCGGGAGGGCGGACAAAGAACGCCTCCTCGGGCAACGCGGGCGCGTCTTCTGGCTGTACGGACTCTCCGGCTCGGGCAAATCGACGATCGCAAACGCCTTCGAGCGGCGACTCCATGCCGGAGGCGTCCTTACCCAGGTCCTCGATGGCGACAATATCCGGACCGGGCTGAATGCGAACCTCGGCTTTTCCGACGAGGACCGCGCCGAAAATATCCGTCGCATCGCCGAAGTGGCCAAGCTGTACCTGAACAGCGGCCTTGTTACGATCACCAGCTTTATCTGCCCGCGGCGCAGCCTGCGCGATCTTGCCCGTTCCATTGTCGGCGGGGAAGACTTTGAGGAGATCTTCGTTTCCGCGAGCTTTTCCACTTGCGCGCAGCGCGATCCGAAGGGCCTTTACGCCAAGGCGGCGGCCGGCGACATTCCGCAGTTCACGGGCAGGGATTCCGCCTTTGAGGAACCGGAAGAGGGCGGGGCGGCCGTTGTTCTCGACACCGAAACCCACGATCTCGATGCCTGCGTGGAGCAACTCCACCAACGCCTTGCTTCCGACCGCAAGGCCGCTCCCGGCGATTGAGGCGACCTGATCAGCATTTTGATGACTCACCGATCCTACACCGTCACGCACCTTGAGCACCTCGAATCGGAGGCGATCTTCGTCCTTCGCGAAGTGGCCGCCCAGTTTCAGAACCCCGTCCTGCTGTTTTCCGGCGGCAAGGACTCAATTTGCGTGGCTTACCTTGCCCGCAAAGCATTCTGGCCGGCGCCGGTTCCCTTTCCTCTCATGCACGTCGACACCGGCCACAATTTCCCGGAGACGATCGATTTTCGCGACCGCTTTGTCGCCGACATCAACGCCCGCCTCATCGTCGCCTCCGTCCAGGACTCGATCGACAAGGGAAGGGTCGTGGAGGAGAAAGGTCCCAACGCCTCCCGCAACGGCCTCCAGACGGTGACCCTGCTCGATGCCATCGAGGAGAACAACTTCGACGCGGCCATCGGCGGGGCCCGGCGCGACGAGGAAAAGGCCCGCGCCAAGGAGCGTTTTTTCTCGCATCGCGACGATTTCGGGCAGTGGGACCCGAAGAACCAGCGGCCCGAGCTCTGGAACCTTTTCAACGGCAAGATGCATCCCGGCGAACACTTCCGCATCTTCCCGCTCTCCAACTGGACGGAGATGGATGTCTGGCAGTACATCAAGCGCGAGAACATCGATCTGCCATCGATCTACTTTTCCCATCAACGGAAAGTGGTGGAACGTGGCGGCAGCTTCCTCGCTGCGACCGACTTCATCACCCTCCAGGACGGCGAAAAAGCGGAGGAAAAGACCGTCCGCTTCCGTACCGTCGGGGATGCCACCTGCACCGGGTGCACGCTTTCCGAAGCCCGCGAAATCGACGACATTATTGCCGAAGTGGCGGCCGCCCGCCAGACAGAGCGGGGAACCCGGGCCGACGACAAGCGCTCCGAGACCGCCATGGAAGACCGCAAGAAACATGGCTACTTCTAAGCCGCCCATTCGCAATTTACCCACGTCATGAAGGAACACGACAAGGCAACCGCATCCGCCGGCACCGGCGATGCCTACCTGGACATGGAGCTTTTGCGCTTTACGACCGCCGGATCGGTGGACGACGGCAAGTCGACCCTGATCGGGCGGCTCATGTTTGATTCCAAGTCCATTTTCGAGGACCAGCTCGAAGCGGTGGAACAGACCTCCCGTCGCCGCGGCGATGAGAACGTCGATCTCGCTCTGCTCACCGACGGCCTCCGCGCCGAACGCGAACAAGGGATCACGATCGATGTCGCCTACCGTTACTTCGCCACCCCGCGCCGCAAGTTCATCATCGCGGATACGCCCGGCCACATCCAGTACACGCGCAACATGGTGACGGGGGCCTCCACGGCCAATCTCGCCATTATCCTCGTCGACGCCCGCAACGGCGTCATCGAACAGACCTGTCGCCACTCCTTTATCGCCTCTCTGCTCCAGATCGAGCACGTCGTCGTGGCGATCAACAAAATGGACCTCGTCGAGTACAGCGAGGAACGCTTCAACCAGATCGTTGAAGACTACAAGGACTTCGCCTCGCGCCTGAACATCCCGCAGATTACGTTCATTCCCATTTCGGCGCTCCACGGCGACAATGTGGTCAACAAGTCGGAAAACATGCCGTGGTACGAGGGCAGCAGCCTTCTTTACCACCTTGAGACGGTTTACATCGGGCCGGTCGCCAACCATGTCGATGCCCGCTTTCCGGTTCAGTATGTCATCCGGCCCCATTCCGACAAATGGCACGACTTCCGTGGCTACGCCGGACGCGTCGCCGGTGGGGTCTTCAAGCCGGGCGACGACGTGACTGTTCTTCCCTCCGGCTTCAGCTCACGGGTGAAAGCCATCCACACCCACGAGGCGGAATTGAATGAGGCCTTTTTCCCGCACAGCTGCGCCATTACCCTCGAGGATGACATTGATATTTCCCGTGGCGATATGCTCGTGAAGCCGAACAACAAGCCCGAAGTGACGCAGGATATCGATGCCATGCTTTGCTGGTTTTCGGAAAAACGGGTGCTGCGGCCCGGCGACAAATGCCTCCTCCGCCACACTACGCGGGAGGTGAAGGCGGTGGTCCGCGAGGTGCAATACAAAGTTGACGTGAATACCCTGCACAAAATCGAAGGTGAGGAGGAGATTAGCCTCAACGAAATCGCGCGCGTGCACCTGCGCGTAGCAAGTCCGCTTTTCATCGATGCATACACGCGCAACCGGCTTACCGGTTCCGTCGCCCTCATCGATCCTTTTACTCACGAGACCCTCGCCGGCGGAATGGTTCGCTGAAGAGGCCTAATTAGTCCAAGTTTCTTCCCATGACCAAGCAACAAGCATCCCAGCCAACTTGCGAGGGACGGGTGGCCCTGCTCACCGGTATCACCGGCCAGGACGGATCGTATCTCACCGAGCAACTGCTCGAGAAAGGATACATCGTTCACGGCATGGTGCGCCGGAGCAGTTCCTTTAACCGTGCCCGCATCGAGCACCTTTACCTCGACCCGGCCGTCGGCGGCGATCGCCTCCTCCTCCATTACGGCGATCTCACCGACTCCTCCAACCTCAACCGCATCCTCGACAAGGTCGCTCCCGACGAGATCTACAATCTTGGTGCGCAGTCGCACGTGAAAGTGTCCTTCGAGGTACCGGAATATACCGCCGAGGTCGACGGCATCGGAACGCTCCGCTTCCTCGACGCCATCAAGGAGGTGGGGCTGAAGGAGAAGGTGCGGTTTTACCAGGCTTCGACCTCGGAGCTGTATGGAAAGGTCCAGGAGGTCCCGCAGGACGAATCGACCCCCTTTCATCCGCGCTCCCCCTACGGCGTCGCCAAGTTGTACGGCTACTGGATCATCGTGAATTATCGCGAAGCTTACGGAATCCACGCCTGCAACGGCATTCTTTTTAATCACGAGTCCCCCCGCCGCGGTGAGGCCTTTGTCACGCGTAAGATCACACAGATGGTGGCCCGCATCCGTTACGGGCTTGCCGAGACCCTCTGGCTTGGCAACCTCGATGCGAAGCGCGACTGGGGATACGCCCCCGAGTACACCGAGGGCATGTGGCGCATCCTCCAGCAGGACCGGCCCGATGATTACGTCCTCGCCACCAACGAAACCCACACCGTGCGCGAATTCGCCGAAGAGGCCTTTCGCCATGCCGGCATGCCCCTTCATTGGGAAGGGCACGGAGCCGACGAGGTCGGCCGCGATGACGACGGCAAGGTGCGCGTGGCCATCGATCCAGCTTACTACCGTCCTTCCGAAGTCGATCTTTTGATCGGCGATTACGGCAAGGCCCGCGAGGAACTGAACTGGGAACCGCAAACGACCTTTGCGGATCTCGTCCGGCTCATGACCGAGGCGGACCTTGAGACCGTCCGGAATTCGCTGCCCTGAGCCCCGCAACCGCAAAAGGTAACATGGACAAGGAAACTTCTATTTTCGTCGCCGGCCACCGCGGGATGGTCGGCTCTGCCGTCTGGCGTCGCCTTGAGGCTGACGGTTTCACCCGCCTGCTGGGACGCACGCGTTCCGAGCTGGACCTTCTCGACCAGCGCGGGGTGGAGAATTTTTTCGCCGCCGAAAAGCCGGCTGCGGTCGTTTTCGCGGCCGCGCGCGTGGGCGGTATTCACGCCAATAACACCTACCCGTCGGAGTTTCTCTACGAGAACCTCATGGCGGAAATGAACTGCATCCGCGCGGCCTTTCGGAATGGCTGCGGGCGCTTTCTCTTTCTCGGGTCCTCCTGCATTTATCCGCGGGAGGCTCCCCAACCGATGCCGGAGGAATGTCTCCTCGCGTCTCCGCTGGAGCAGACGAACGAGGCCTACGCCCTCGCCAAGATTTCCGGGCTGAAGTACTGTTCGTACCTGCGACGCCAATACGGCGTCCTCTTCCATTCCGCTATGCCGACCAACCTGTACGGACCCGGCGACAACTACCATCCGCAGGATTCCCATGTTCTCCCGGCGCTCGTCCGCCGTTTCCACGAGGCGAAGGAGGCGGACGCCCCCGAGGTGGTGATCTGGGGAACCGGCTCGCCGCGGCGGGAGTTTCTCCATGTCGACGACCTTGCCGATGGGCTCCTCTTCCTTCTGCAGCAGGAACATCCGCCCGACTGGGTCAATCTCGGCAGTGGGGAGGAAATCAGCATTCGTGACCTCGCTGGCCTCGTTGCCGAGGTGGTTGGCTTCGAGGGCGAGATCAAGACTGATCCCACCAAGCCGGATGGCACGCCGCGCAAGCTCATGGATAACCGGCGCATGCGTGAAATGGGCTGGCGGCCGCGCATAGCTCTGCGCGACGGCATCGCTGACGCCTACGAAGACTTCAAGGACACCCTGCGCTCCGGACGCTTGCGTTCGTGAGGGCGATAGCTTTCTCTCCGGCAACGCGCAAAAACTGCTCGCAAAGGAATCCTTATTCATGAACCAACGCATACTCGTCACCGGCGGCGCCGGCTTTCTCGGTTCCCATCTTGTGGACCGCCTTCTCGACAAGGGGCACGAGGTCATCTGCCTCGACAACCTCTTTACCGGGGACAAAATGAACATCCGTCACCTTCTCCAGCATCCGCGCTTTGAGTTGATGCGCTGGGACGTGACCGATCCTTTTAAGATCGAGGTCGATCAGATCTACAACCTCGCCTGCCCGGCCTCGCCCGTCCATTACCAGTACAACGCCATTAAGACGGTGAAGACCTCGGTCATGGGGGCGATCAACTGCCTCGGGCTCGCGAAGCGGGTGAAAGCGCGTATTTTCCAAGCCAGTACATCGGAAGTGTATGGCGATCCGCAGGTCCACCCGCAGGTGGAAAGCTACCGCGGTTCCGTCAATCCCATCGGGATCCGCGCCTGCTACGACGAGGGCAAGCGTGTCGCGGAGACCCTTTTCTTTGATTATCACCGCCAGAACGGAGTCGATATCCGGGTTGTCCGTATCTTCAACACCTACGGACCGCGCATGAATCCCGATGACGGGCGCGTCGTTTCCAACTTCATTGTGCAGGCCCTGCGCGGCGAAGACATTACCGTTTACGGCGAAGGACAGCAGACACGGTCCTTCTGCTATGTGGACGATCTTGTCGAGGGCTTCGTGCGCATGATGGAAACGGAGGATTTCACGGGGCCGGTCAATCTGGGCAATCCCGGCGAATTCACCATCCTCGAGCTGGCGGAAGCGGTGATCCGGCTGATCGGTTCCTCTTCGAAAATCAAAAAGCAGCCGTTGCCGGAGGACGATCCGCTGCAGCGCAAGCCCGACATTTCCCTTGCCCGCGACAAACTGGGCTGGGAGCCGAAGGTTCCCTTGGAGGAAGGTCTACAGCGGACGATCCGCTTTTTTGAAAAGCTGCTCGCGGAAGGCTGATGGCGCATGGCCTTTCGTCCCGAGCGCGACGTTCCCCTCGCGCCGCTGACGACATGGAAGATCGGCGGTCCGGCGCAATGGTACGCCGCGCCGCGAACCCGCGCGGAACTGCTTGAAGCCCTCGCATGGGCAGAAGCGGAAGCCTGCCTTCTCACGATCCTCGGACGCGGATCGAATGTATTGCTTCCGGACGAAGGCCTCCCCGGCCTCACGGTCGTGCTGCGTCACTACATGCCGGAACCGGTCCTGCATCCGCCTTCATCGGACGGCAGCCGCCTTTTCGAAACGGCGGCGGGGCTCGCCCTGCCGCGGCTTGCGCGGGAGGCCGCCAATGCCGGCTATGGCGGGTACAGTTTTTATATCGGCATTCCGGGCACGGTGGGCGGCGCGGCCGTTATGAACGCCGGCTTTGGTCCCGGCGACGAGCGCCAGACGGCGAACCGCTGCGAGGAAGTGGAGGTCCTGCGAGCGGGAAATGCCTCCCGTTGGCATCCGTACCGCGATTTCCATCCCCGCTACCGCCATACCGATCTTGGTGGCGGCGAGGCCGTCGTTCTCGCCGCGCGTTTCCGCTTTCGTGAACGGGCGAGTGCGGAAGCGCTACGCCAGGCCACCGCCGAGCACTTGGCCATGCGCAAACGCAAGCGGCCGCTGCCCCGTCCGCGGGGGGGTCCCGTCTACAAGGGAACCGCCGATGGTCAGCCGGCGGGGCGCCTCATCGAGGAGGCGGGGCTCAAGGGGCTCCGCTTGGGCGGCGCCGTCGTTTCCGAAAAGCATGCCAACTGGATCGAGAACCACGGTGGGGCGACGGCGGCCAATGTCCGAGCCCTCATTGCGCGTATCCAGGGTCAGGTACAGGCGCGCACGGGCATTTTCCTTGAGCCGGAGGTGCGCATCGTTACCTCTTGACCGGAAATGAAAGCTTTCATTACCGGGATCACGGGTCAGGACGGCTCCTATCTGACCGAACTCCTTCTGGAAAAAGGTTACACCGTTCACGGACTCGTCCGCCGCCCGGAAAATTTAGCCTTTGGCAACCTTGCCCCCCTTGTCGCCGACGAATCGGTCTACAACAAACGGCTTTTCCTCCACATCGGTTCCTTCGAGGACGGCACGCACCTGCGGCGGCTGATCGTCCGCGCGCAACCGGACGAGTTTTACCATCTGGCCGCGCAAAGCAGCCCGCGCGTCAGCCTCGAGTTGCCGGAGACCACGGTCGAGAGCGTGGGCATGGCGACTTTGCGGCTGCTTGAGATTCTGCGCGACCTCGACCATCCGCCCAGGTTTCTTTATGCCTCTTCCTCGGAAATCTTCGGTTCGCCTCCCCATTCGCCGCAAGACGAAGGCACCCCGGTCATTCCGTCCACTCCTTACGGTGCGGCCAAGGCCTTTTCCATGCAGGTCGCCCGGATTTACCGTTCCGCTTACGGCCTGCAGACCTGTTCCGCCATTCTCTACAACCACGAATCGGTACGGCGTAGTGCCGGTTTCGTGACAATGAAGATCGCCCGCGCGGCCGCCCAGATCCAGGCTGGTCTGCAGGACCGGCTCGAGCTGGGCAGCCTCGACGGCCGGCGCGACTGGGGCTGGGCGCAGGATTATGTGTACGGCATGTGGCTGATGCTGCAGCAGGAGGCCGTCGACGATTTCATTCTCGCCACCGGCCGCCTGCACAGCGTGCGGGACGTTGTCCGCATCGCCTTCGAGACCGTCGGCCTGAATTGGGAAAAGCATGTCGACTACGACGCTTCCCTCGTTACCGCCGTGGAACCGGCTTCCCTCTGTGGCAATCCCGGCAAAGCACAGCGCATCCTTGGCTGGCGCAATACCGTACCCTTTGAAGAGATCATCCGCCGGATAGTCCTTCACGAGCAGAAGAAAATCCCTACCTGAGCTTTGTATGAAAGCTGTCATTACCGCCGCCAATCCGCACCATCGTAACCTCCCCCTGCAGACTCTCTCGGACGCGAGCGGTTCGTCGGTACCGCTTCTGCGCCTGCACTTGC
>CAYFRH010000080.1:0-7071 GCA_964345345.1 uncultured Puniceicoccaceae bacterium
GGCCATCGACGAGATCAATGAAACCAGCCAGACCATGTTCGCGGAGACCTTCGCCGCGATTCGAAAGAATTTTCATTACACATTCGAGACGCTCTTCGGCGGCGGAAAGGCCGATCTCCACCTCGTCGACGCCGAGGATGTCCTTGAAAGCGGTATCGATATTACTGCGCGGCCGCCCGGAACCCGGCTCGGAAACCTCGCCCTGCTCAGCGGGGGGCAGAAAACCATGACCGCCGTGGCCCTTCTCTTCGCCATCTACATGGTCAAGCCCAGCCCCTTTTGCGTTCTCGACGAAATCGATGCCCCTCTTGATGATGCCAATATCGGCCGCTTCACCGGCATGCTGGAACAGTTCCTGAAGTTTTCCCAGTTCCTCATCATCACCCACAACAAGCGCACCATCAGTGTCGCCGACACCATTTACGGGGCCACCATGCAGGAGAAGGGTGTCAGTCGCATCATTTCCATGCGATTCAACAAAACCACCGGAAAAGCCGAAGTCGCCGAGGCGGAATCCGGTACTCAGGGGTGATGTAAAAAAAGCCCCTTCCCGGGCGGGAAAGGGCTTGTAACAGGGACCGTAGGAACGCGTTCGCGGTTATTCGATTTTGATCCGCTTCGGCTGTGCCTCGCGGGCAACCGGAAGGGTGATCCGGAGAATACCGTCCTCCGATTTTGCGGAGATTTTCTCTTCGTCGACCGACACATTCAACTGCAAGCGCAGTTTGTAGTCTTCCGGCGGAATCTCCTGATGGAGTACATGGGCTTTCTCAGGAACAAGGACGGACTTCCGCCCTTCAATAACCAGCTCATCGTGGTTGAGCGTAACGTCGTAAGCGTCCTTTGCCACACCCGGCATAAAGACCTCGACGTTATATTCCTTTTTATCGCCGGACACCGTGTAATAGGGCCGACGGGCGGTCGTGCGTTCCTTAAGTTCCGTGTTTTCTTTGTTGGCTACTTCCGTGTTCATGGGGCTCTCCTTTCTCAGGCAATCTTGATTTGACGCGGCTTTGCCTTTTCCCGTTTGGGCAGCTCAACCGTCAGCAGTCCGTTCTCGAATGTCGCGCGGACATGTTCCGGATCGACATCGTCGCCGACGGTCACCGTCCGGCTCAGCTCTTCGGCTTCCTGACCGGTGCGGGCATTCTTGTCCCGCTTTGCTTTCAGCGACAGAACCGCGTTTTCCAGTTCCAGCTCGATGTCCTCGTTCCGGAATCCGGGAAGCTCGAAGCGTACAACCCGCTTGTCCTCCTCTTCGTAGAGATCCAAGGGAATGCTACGTCCGATTCCCGCCCGGCCCGGACGCAGGCCAAAAAGTTCCGGGAAACTGGTTTCAAACAAACGATCCAGCTCGTTCCATGGATCGTTGCGGAAGGGTTCATATTTGATCAGGTTCATTTTTTACCTCCTTTTGTTCTTAAGGTTTTTGCTTCTTTGTCAGCGGGAGTTGTCTTGCATTGGAAATGCCAGGTTTTTATTGATATATCTCATTGGATATTAGAGGGTAATGAAAACAATTCGAACGGGAAAATAAGACAAAATTACCCACCTTGGAAAGGTTTGTCCAAGAGGTAGGCAAAAATGGCTCAACAAGCTGACGGCAGCGCCCGACCAACGAAACCGTAAAGTTTCCGTAAATCCGCAAATTGTGCCAGTCGGCCCCTTGCTTGCCTTCCCGCCACTTCGCAGCTTCGGGATAAAGGGAATGGAAAGGAAACGCATGGGTAAGAAAACGGAGAAGCAGCGGGACGGGTTTAGCCTCGTGGAAGTGATGATCGCGATGGGGTTGTTGGCGCTGGTCGCGATGGGGATTTCGCAGAACCTTGTTCTGACGCGGGGGATCGCGGAGACGAATATCCGCGAAGTGACCGCGAATTCGGTGGTCAGCGGCTACCTTGAGCAACTTAAGAGTATGCAGTATGAGCGCATTCTCATCAGCGTGCGGGATCCGTCTACGCCTTTACCGACAAAGCTGAGCGAGGGGGAACCGGATCCGCTTTATCTTGAGCAGTGGACGACGAAAAGCGTCGTCATCGATGAAGACCGGGACGGCAAGACGGAGCGAACAATGCCATTACATGTGTGGCTGGAAATCGAGGACCTCGCCGCTTCCGGAAACGGGCGCGTTCTCGGCATTGGTATCGACTACGCCTGGGAGGATGCCCGTACCGGGGCTCGCCGGGACCGTTCGCTGCGCACCATGCGGTCCTTTGTCCCCACTTTTTGAGGAAAGGTATGAAAAACAAGGATCGATTTTCACGCGTCAGCTGCGGTTTCACCCTTGTGGAACTGCTCATGACTCTTGCCATATCGGGATTTGTCATGATCGGCGTTACGAAGCTGATGATGGACATAACCCGAACGGGTTTTATCACCAGTGAAAAACTGGATATCAACGCCGATGTGCGCCAGTTCACGCTGGAGATGGCGGATAATGCCCGCGCCGCCAATCACTTCTTTATTTACAAGAGCATGAAACCGGGCGATCGCGACGAAAAGGGTGACCGGCTGCGGGATGCAAATAGCGGCGATCTTCTGCTCCTCATTTTTCAGGAGCCCTGGCCCAACGTGAACAGCCCGGATCATTACACGCGCCTGGTTGGGTATTTCCGTCACCCCGACCAGGGAAGCAATGTCGGGCCGGTCTACCGCTTTGAGAAAAATTTTCATGATCCCTCCCTTACGGGCACCCCGGCCGGCTCGAGCGGAGAGTATGTATCCACCATCGACACGACTCCGGAGGAACTCCTCGAGGATGTGGCCGCTTCGGGCACCTATCCGACGGTGGTCCAGCTTTCCCGGGGACTGGCGAACGGAAAGCTGTTTTTTAACTACCTTGAACGGACAATCATGGTGAAAGCGGAGATTATCCACGGTAATGAGGCTAAGTGGATTACCGATACTTACAACTACGCGGTTTCCCCCCGCGGATAAGAGGAGAAACATAGGATGAAAAAAACGAAAGAAGGTTCGGTCCTCGTCCTGATTCTGGTGATCGCGGTCACGTCAGGGTTGGTGTTAAGTTCCCTGAGCAAACTGGCCATCACGGAGAAGCGCTTCAACGATGATTCGCGTCTCCTGCTGGAGGCCAAGGAAGCGGCCGAGGCCACGGTGGAGTGCGGCTTCAGTCAACTCGTGAACCGCTTCGAGCAACGAACTTCATTTCCCATTAACAGTCTTTCTCCTGATGCAAATCCGATCGTCCTCACGGATGATTTCTACGGCCTCTTCAGCGGGGGCGACGGAATGGCCCGGTCAAAAATCAACCTTCCGGCGAATCCGTACGATCCGACGGTTTCATGGAACACGCGCGATACGGAGTTGATCGCCGGGCAAATTCCTGAGGCAGAATGGAAATTTATCGACAGCCGCACTCCCGGAAATGAATTCGATCCGTTGCGTGACAAGCTGGTTTTTATTCGCGAGGTAAGCGTGTACGGGAAGGCGACGGTCGAGGACGAAAATACTGGCTACCGGCACAGCGCCTACGTTCAGCAATCGCTGCAGGTGCGCGACGCCCCGCTTTTCGCCCATGCCATTTTCTACAATATGGACATGGAAATTGCTCCGGGACAGGACATGGATATCTATGGTGCCGTTCATGCCAACGGCAACATGTACATCCAAGCGAATCAGAGCCTCGACTTTTTTAAAAACGTCAGCGCCACCGGGCATATTTATCATGGACCCAACCCCGGCATTTCGAAGGGAACCAGCAACAGCCGGGTCAGCTTTCACGACGGCCTCGGGGATCAGGTCAGCATGCACGACGGAAATCGCTGGATCGACAGTCGTCTCGATGACTTCGGAACCCTCGCCAGCAACCGATGGAACGGGAATGTGCAGGGATACCAGCATGGCATCCAACACCACAATCCGGTCGCCATCGACGATTACGTTCCCGACAACCCGGATACACCCGCCATCGATGATCCCCTGAATTATGCCTACCAGATTATCCAGCCCCTCCAGAATCAGACAGCGGCCGACTACAACGCTGGCCTCGAAGAGCAGAAGTTCGCGCAGAAAGCCGGCATGGTCGTGGACGTCAATATCTGGAGCAAGGATGTGGAAGTCTACCGCTACCGCTATGACAAAGAAGGCAACCTTAGTTACTTTAACAACGGCGAGCCGCAAAAGCATATCCTCTTTAAAGAAACGGACGCGTTACCCGATTTCCTGAATGTGGAAAGTTTCAAGGCGAAAAAGGATGATGTGGAAGGCGGGCTTTACGACGCCCGGGAAGGCCGGGGTATGAGTCTTGTTGAGATTGATGTTGGTAAGCTGAAAGAAGCGGTGGAAGCCAACAACAAACCGAACAAAGGGAAAAAGTACTGGGGAAACAACGGTTGGGCGAAACCCGACGAATGGTGGAACGGCATCGTCTACGTCGATTTTCCCCTGCAAAAGGATCCTGACCGGCCCGACGGGGTCGTCCCCGCGGTCACGGGATGGGGTCTCAAACTGGTAAATGGAAAGGAGATTCCCAATCCCGATTGGAAGCACAAGGACGACCTTTACGGCATGACCCTCGCCACAAACGCGCCCTTGTATGTACACGGCCATTACAATGCTGACGGAAAAAGCCACACCGGAAGCCCCACCGAACCGGACGTCAATGACGTGACGAAGGAGCCGCCCGCCGCGCTCGTGGCCGATGCGGTCACGGTTCTAAGCGAGGATTGGGAAGATGAGGACAGCATCAAGGGATTGAAAAAACGACGTGCCAACACCATGACGGAGGTGGCGGCGGCGATCCTGACCGGCCTTGTCCCCTCGGATAAGCACAACAACAACAAGTATAGCGGAGGCGTGGAGAATTTTCCGCGCTTCCTCGAAGACTGGCGTACTGCGCTGCGGTACCGGGGCAGTATGGTAGCGCTTTTCGAGAGCGAGGTTGCAAAGGGAACCTGGAAGTATGGGGGAAATCGCTACACGGCCCCGAGCCGGAACTGGGGATTCAATTCGCTGTACGCGCAGGGCTTTTATCCTCCGGGAACCCCAAATACCCGTACCTTTCGCCGGGTGAACTACCGCAACCTGACTGAAAGCGAGTATGCGGCGAAGTTGGCCGAACTGGAAAACGATTTCGGGATATGAGGATTCGTCCCACTCTTTACCTTCTTTTGGCATTTCTTCCTGCCGGCGCGAGCCTGACTTTTGCCCAGTTGATCTCGCCGCCCCCTTCCCACGGTACCCTTGAGGTAACCGAAAAAGACGAGTATTTTGAAACGACCCGGTTTCGACGGCTCTATTTCAGGGGGGATTTCCGCATGGTGGGGGAACCGCCGACAGAGTTCCTTCTTGTTTCCCGACGGAACGATGGGGCGGCCGTGACCTTTCGCCATGAGATGTTTCGGAAGGCTCGTATCCAGCTTTGGGTCTACCGCGAAGAAGGCCCGTTCCAATTTGCGGACGACGTCTGGAACCAACGCTTGGGTGAATGGATGGAGGAAGCGGGCAATCGATTTCCCGCAGAAGTAGAGCAGGAATTTCACGAAACGGAGAACTCGGGACCGCCCGTATTGGGCTACATTTCCCTGCAGAGTGTGGTTTCCATCGAAGACAGGGAATCTCCAGGAAACTGGCAGCAGCGCTTCCTGATCGTCCCAGTGGAAGAGACCGGTTACGTTCTCCTCCTTTCTCTATTTGCGGAGGCCGATCGTTTCGCCTACCTCGACTCGATTTTCGCTGGTTTCCTCCGCAGTCTCTACATCCCCTCGCTGGAAGAATCGTAACTCTCCGGTGAGGCGGGGGTCCAGAGAGTAAGGCCGGTGAGATCCTTTTGGTGGACGAGGTTGGGGAACCGGTTGAGAATCAGGCTGAAGCTGTAGCCGGTAATCGATCTACTGACGAGGGAAACCGTTCCGAAGGTGAAGAAGGGAACGTGGGTGTATTGCTTGATCAGTACCATGGAGACCGCGGTGAGCAAGGCTCAAAGCAGCGTCCCGGCTGAATTTGAGCGCGTGGTGCACAGGGTGAGGACACCGACGCCGCCGAGGTACCCCCGAGGACCCCAAGATACGGTAAAGCAAACGGTGGCTTGCGGCGATGACAAGGGAGGAGACCGATGCGGGGATTCCGCATTGCCCTGCGTCACCGCGGCATCAATTTTTCTGTTTCAATGAGCGAGGAACGGAAGGAGCGGATACGAACATTGCTTTGCCTTTTGCAGGTGGAATTGCGCGCGCAGGTTTGTGCGCAGCGGGACGGCGATCAGGAAGGCCGCCTTGCCACCGTGGCCATGGAGAGCGCCGCCGATACCATTTACCATGTCGATAAAATCAGTGAGGAGCTGATCCTTCGATGGTTTGCCGGGCATTGGCCGGAGAGCTGGCCGGTGGAACTGGTCATGGAGGGAACGGAAGAAAGGGGGTCCCTGACTTTTCCGGCGGGGACTCCGGTGGAGCGGACGGAGTGGAAGTGTCTACTCGATCCGATCGACGGGACGCGCAACCTCATGTATGACAAGCGTTCCGCATGGGCGCTGGCGGGAGTGGCTCCCCAACGGGGTCCAATGACATCCATTGCCGAAATCGAGATCGCGGCCATGACCGAGTTGCCGACATCGCGCCATTGGCGGGCCGATCAGTTCAGCGTGGTGCGGGGGGCCGGGCTCATTGCCGAAGCGGCCGACCTGCGCACCGGCGAACGGACGCGCTTTTTCCCGCGTCCCTCCTCTGCGGCCGATTGCCGACATGGCTTCGCCTCCATCGTGCGATTTTTTCCGGACGGCCTCGGCCTTCTCGGCGCCCTTGAGGAGGCCTTGTGGAAGAAGTTGTATGCGGAGGGAACGGGCCGCTCCCCGCTCGTTTTTCAAGACCAGTACCTTACCACCGGCGGGCAATTGGTGGAAATGATCGTCGGACGGGACCGGTTCCTCGCCGATCTTCGTCCGCTGGTATTCCGGAAGCTGGGGCTGGAGGGCGGTTTGTGCTGCCATCCGTATGACCTCGCCGCTCTGCCGGTCGCGACGGAGGCGGGCCTTCTGGTCGAAGACCCCGTCACGGGGGAGCAGCTGAGCGCGCCCATGGATACGACGACACCCGTGGCATGGGCGGCGTACGC
>CAYFRH010000080.1:7171-11299 GCA_964345345.1 uncultured Puniceicoccaceae bacterium
GAGGGAAGCTTGTCCGGCGGCCATTGGCCGGTTTCCGTTGCATATACCTCGAAGGCGTGGGCGTAGGTGCGAAGGTTTTCCGCTATGCTGGTGGCCTGTGAGCGCAGGCGGACCCGTTGGTAACTCGGGATGGCGATCGCCGCCAGAAGTCCAATTAGGACGACAACAATCATGACCTCCACCAAGGAAAAACCTCTTTGCGGAAACCGGATCATAAGTCCAAATGATTTGTTTGCTTCATTCCCAATTGGGGTGTTTAATCTATCCAACAAAGAAATTTCAATAGAAATTTACAGCGTGATGACGATAAAAATTAGCGGAACCTTTATCAAGACACGCGGTCAGTTGGAGGGGATCATGAAAAAGCAAAAAAATATCAGGTGGAGTGCGGGGCTATTTGCCCTGCTCGTGGGAAACATTCTTGCCGGGCCGCCGGTAGAAGGAAAAGAAGCGGTCCTGTTGCCGGTGGATGACGAAATCCGCCAGGTCCGTGTGGAGGCCTACGAGGAGAAGGCGGAGCGCTGGGTCCCGGCCGCGTCCGGTTATCGGGAGACGGATTCTGCCGGGTGGCTGAAGATCGCCGTTCCTGAGGAGCGGGCCGGTGAGTCTCTGCGGGTGCTGGTCACCAATAAAGACTCCCCTTTCGCCGGGAAAGTGGCTCCCTCGCAGGCGGCAAGCGTCTCCAAACGCGATCACCTCCCGGGCGGCGGACTCGCTTTCCTTGAGGATGGAGCTGTTGGACCGGGTCGCGATGACAAAGGCGAAACGGTCATTGAAGAAGCCGATATCTGGGCATGGGAAGGCGACATTCTGTATTTTTATAATCAGTACCGCGGTCTGCAGGTTCTCGATTTCGCGCAACCGAATGAACCGGTGAGCCTTGCGTCGCACCGCTACCCCGCGAGAGGAGAAAATCTCTATGCCTTCGGGAAAGGGGAAGTCCTCCTCATTGGCTCGGCTCCGTATCACAGCGCTTCCGAAACCCTTGCCCTGCGTTTTCTCGACTTTGACGGCTCGGCGATCGAACTCCGGGACGAAGTGAAAATCGAGGGCGGAAGGTACATGGACAGCCGTCGGTATGGGGATTATCTATACCTGCTTACCCGCGAATGGCGCACCGTCTTGAATGCGGAGGATCGGGAGATTCAGGCGCCGACGATCCACCTGACCACGATTGCCCTGAGCGGGGCTTCCGGGGAGGAGCGCGTCGTTGACCGGCAGAGCTTTGCGGGGGAAGGCTGGCTCGACGCGGTCCTGACTGCCCAAGCGGATGGTATTCTTCTCAGCCTGAACAAGCGGAATGAATCGGTAAGGAACTGGCGAACCCGCTGGCATTCGGAGGTTTCCGTCCTCAAGCCCGGAGAGGATGGTGTGCCCGAACTGCTCGGAACGGCGGTATTGCGCGGAGTCGTGCGGGACAAGTTCAAGATGAATTTCTCCGACGGAATTCTCACGACGCTCTCGCAAAGAACCGACCGGACCACCGGGCGGTTCGAACGTACGACCTTCATGGAAAATTTCGCCCTTGAGGACGGGGATTTCCGCAAAGTCGGCGAATTGTCCCTTGCCCCGGGCGAGACATTGTTCGCGACCCGCTTCCGGCAGAACATCGTCTACGTGGTGACGTTTCTTTTCGTCGATCCGCTCTTTGCGATCGACAACAGCGATCCGAGCGAACCGAAGGTTGCCGGGGAGTTGAAGGTGCCCGGATGGTCCAACTACATCGAATGGGTGGACGACCGGCTCTTTGCCGTCGGGGTCGAAGACCGCAATTTGACCGTTTCCATGTTCGACGTGGCCGACCCCGCGAATATGTCCCTTCTGGACCGGGTCGCCCTTGGGGAGGACTCATGGGCGCGGAGTGAAGCCCAGTACGACGACCAGGCCATCTCCTTTTTTCCCGAGGCGGGGCTCTGTATGCTTCCCTTCACGACATGGAGCTGGGAAAGGGACGAACGGGTCCAGGCGATGCAACTCATCGAATGGGACGACACCACCCTGACGCTGCAGGGCCGGATCCGCCATCTCGATGTTCCGCGCCGGGGTATCCTGATCGGGGAAACCGTCGTGACGATTTCAGGACGGGAGGCGATCAGCACGGATGTGAGCGATCCCTCCGTTCCGGTTCCGGCCGGCCGGGCCACCCTCGCATGGAACGCACAGCACCTGATCGAGTTGCCGGAGTATCTGGTCCAACTCGAAGAGCCCGCCGGTGGCCACGGCTATGGATGGGGATGGTGGCGCGTTCCTTACGCCCCGACGGATCCCGATCCCACTCCACGGCTGTATGTGACCGACAAGGCGACTCCGAACGACCTTGCCGGGGAGAGCGTTCTCGAACCCGGTCGCGTTCTCGGGTATTGCCAGAGCGGGACCGACCTTTGGCTCCTCCAGGAAAAAGCGGATGGAGAGGTGGAAGACCCGTGGAACCTTCCGGAAAAGCAGCATCTCCTCGTACGGCGGTATGATTTGACCAACCCGATGGAGCCGGTCCTGACCGGGGAGACGTCCCTTTCCGAGGTCCCCTATCTCGGGCGGAACTTCGAGGGTCACAAATTAAGGGACGGCGCGGTTTTGTGGACCTCCTCCCAAGAGGGCCCCTCTATCTACCTGTTGGGTTACAGGTATGGTGTGATCGAGCCGTGGTACGGTTGGTACGGACAGCAGTTGTCCTATATTGTCGGGGGAGCGGACGGACAGGGCGGTGTCGAAGTTTATCACTACGACACATTTTCGCTCGAGGACCACCATGTGCATGCCCAGCCGTGGATTTTCGAGGAGCCCTACCTGCTGAGCAGCCTGACGAAGTACAAGCGCATCGAGCGTCCCGAAAAGTACCCCGTTTACGAGGGCTCTTCGGCTCTGGTCGCCGTGGATTTGCGGGTTCCACGCAAGCCGGTGACATTGCCGAAGACGCGGGTTCCGGAACAACTGCGCGCGGTCATGCCGGCCCGTGCGGAGGAAGCCTATTTTCTCTACTTTGAACCCGAGGCGGGCATGGTCGACGTCTGGGGATGGGATCTGGTAAATGCCTTTCCTCTCTTTGAGAAGCATTTTTACCGGAAAGTGACTGAACCGGACAACGACAGCGACAAGGAAATCGCGACCCACAGTCTCTCATGGAAACCGCCCTTCCACGTGCGGCAGCAGCACGAATACGGAGAAGAACACAGGCTGCACCTCGATATCTGGTATCACGAAGTCGAGGCGGGGGACTTCACCCTTGTGAACGAAGAGACGCTCCCGACAAGTTATCCGAGGTTTGCCGGCGGCTTACCGCCTTATTATTTGGTGACCGGACCGGAAACGGTCTACGCCTTTCTTCCGGATGCACCGAACGGGCTGTTTCCCCTTGTCGAAAAATTAGAGATGGAGAATCCGCAGTTGTTTGGCCAACGCTGGCAAAATGGTCGTTATGTCGGCGATGAACTCTTTGTTCCGGCCGGCCTTTACGGCGTCGAAAGCTATCCGCTTTCCCCCATCACTATCACTACAACCGAACCGGTTTATCGAAACTTGGAAGCCGATAACGATGGATGGCGACTCCTTCCGGATATGGAATGGGAGCTTGTCAGCGCGGAGCAAAGCGACGCGGCCGGAAAGCTCGTTGAGCAGAGATGGCTTTTCCGGCCGGATGATTTACGCTTGCCGGATCCGGGCGCGACCGACCACGGCGATTACTGGCACGAGTCCGCATGGCTGGGCTGGTACCACCTCGATCCGCGCCAGCCGGAGCGCCTCTATCACCTTGAACATGGATCGCTGGGCCTTGTCCTTCCCGAGGATCCCAAGGCCGCCGGGATGTTCCTTTACGATGAGGCGTTCGGCTACCTCTGGGCGCATGCCGGATTCTATCCGTGGCTCTTCGCCTATGAGGAGAAGGATTGGTTGTATTACGCGCCGGGATCCGGGCTGGATAACGCGCATCGCTGGTTCTTCCGCCTCGGAGTAGGGTGGTTTCAACTGGAAGATGGAACAAGTTATTAAAAGGTGTAGATGTGTTTTCGGGATTGGCAGCCTCCCCGCCGCGCTGGGCTCCCTTCCTGTACGATCAGCAGATGAGTCTTATAATGTAGTTACTTCTGCACATATTAGTAAGAAACCCTTGGCGCAGCCCTCCGGCCGAGC
>CAYFRH010000081.1:0-11131 GCA_964345345.1 uncultured Puniceicoccaceae bacterium
TCCGCTCAGCAACCTCCTTGACAGCGTCGGGTGAGGAGTGGGCTGGTAACCATTAGGGCCGAAGGGGCTCTGCCTTTGAAGTCGGATGTTAACCAACCGACTAATCGGCGGAGGGAGCCCTATCTGCCAGGGTAGTTGTCCGATCTCTGGTAAAATGGATTCCAGTAGTTGGGGTTAGCTTTTGACAGGGATGGCCCCGGCCACGCCGGGTTGACCGTCCCGCAAACCCGCACCCTTGCCGGGGAAAATAAACGCTTCAACTATGATGCATGTCGGGATGTCCCCTTGGCCCAAAGGAAACTGAAACGGTATACTGTTTTGTTGTCCGATGATCTCGCAGGCTGTTGAATAATATCGGCCGGGCAAGTTGGCGGGGACAATTACCTTGGCAGATAGGGGGCGGGAAATTGATCTATGGAACATAAAAAAGCCCGGCCTCCAATTAGGAGAACCGGGCTGAAAAGAGCCGTTGCGGTCGGGATCAGGAGACTACTTCGCGGTAGTACTTTTCGACGTTGTCCCAGTTCACAACATTCCAGAAAGCCGCGATGTAGTCGGGCCGCCGGTTTTGGTAATTGAGGTAATAGGCGTGTTCCCATACATCAAGACCGAGTACGGGGGTACCGCCGCAGTAGCCGAAAGCTTCGCCCATGCGGGGATTATCCTGGTTCGGAGTGCTGGCCACTTTAATGCTTCCGTCCGGATAGGCGATCAACCATGCCCAGCCGGAGCCAAACCGCGTCGTCGCCGCGTTGGCGAATTCTTTCTTAAAGTCCTCGTAACTTCCAAAGGTTGCCTTGATCTTCTCCGCCACGGAACCGACGGGTTCGCCGCCTCCGTTCGGGGAAAGGATCTTCCAGAAGAGGCTGTGGTTGGCGTGGCCGCCTCCGTTGTTGCGCACGGCCGTTTGTACCGAGTCCGGGAGGCTGCCGATCATGGGAAGAAGATCGAATACACTGTCCGGCGCGTCGACTCCCCCGGAGGCGATCGCGTCATTGAGCTTGGTCACGTAGGTGTTGTGATGTTTTGTATGATGGATTTCCATCGTACGAGCGTCGATGTGCGGTTCCAGCGCATCGTAGGCGTAGTCAAGTTCCGGTAATGTGTAGGTCATGATGATACTCTTTTGTTTGTTTTGATAAGAGAATTAAAGCTATGCGGCCCGCTCCGCGTCGTCAACCGGCACTCCGTTTTCCACGGAAGTAAGCCTGCAACAGTTGCGTGCACGGCTCCGCGAGGACGCCCCCGCGGACATGCAGGCGATGGTTTAACCCCGGCAGCTCCTGAACCGAGCAGGCTCCCCCAAGGCATCCCATCTTGGGATCCGGGGATGCGTAAAGCACGTTTCCCAGGCGCGCCATTATGCTGGCACCCGCGCACATGGGGCAGGGTTCTTTGGTTACGTACAGGTCTGCCGCATTCAGCCGCCAGTCCCCGATGGCCCGCGAAGCTTGGGTGATGGCAAGCATCTCCGCGTGCGCGGTTGGATCTTCGAGTCCTTCGACCTGATTGTGCGCCCGGGCGAGGACCTGTCCTTCCATTACAATAATGGCTCCGACGGGGACCTCATCTTCCTCCCATGCTTTTCGCGCCTCGTTGAAGGCCAGTGACATGAAATAGTCTTCGTCGCGGCGAAGCTCCGAAGGATGCAGCTTGGGAAAGGGACAGGGTTGGGCGGGTTCACTCTCCATCTTCGTTCAGGCTGATTGGCCGTTCCCCTTCCTGCAATCCGCAATCCCTCCGCTTTCCTTCTTGACTTCCCCGTTTTCAAAGCGCCTCTTTTTCGTTTATCTACTTTTTTCCCGTTTCTGCGAACATTTCCAATCATCCTATATGTCTGAATCCGAAGTTGTTGAAGTCGAAGGCAAAGTTGCCGCCGTCCTCCCCGGAACCATGTTCCGGGTCGAATTGAAAAACGGCCATCAGGTCCTTGCTCACATCTCCGGAAAGCTGCGTAAGCACTTTATCAAAATCACTGTCGGGGATACGGTGAAGATGGAAATGACGCCGAAGGACGTCGATAAGGCCCGCATCATTTACCGCCTTCGCAACGCCTCCGCTAATCGCAACGCCCCTATCCGTAGTTACGGGCCCAGAAGGCGTTGAAGGTCAGACAAGCCGCTTTCGGCTTCCTTTGCCAGGGACTTGACACCAAGTTCATTGCGCACAAATAATTAGGTTTTCGACCTTATAAACCCAATAAACCAAGAGAAAAAGGAGAAGAGCGATGAAAGCACTGGCAGGATCGGTAGTGGACACGATTGGGGGAACTCCCCTCATAAAGCTGAACGCAGCCGCGGAAGGCGCGGTGGCGGACATTTACGTGAAGTGTGAGTGGTACAACCCCTTGTCGAGCATCAAGGACCGGATCGCGAAAGCGATGCTTGAGGCCGGGGAAGCCGAAGGGCGACTGAAGCCCGGTGACGTGGTCATCGAGCCAACGAGCGGGAACACAGGCATCGGGCTTGCCTTCGTGTGCCGGGCCAAGGGCTATCGCTGTCTCCTTACGATGCCGGAAACGATGTCAATGGAACGCCGGGTATTGCTGGGACTACTCGGAGCGGAATTGGTCCTGACACCGGGTCCGAAAGGGATGCCGGGCGCCATCGGGAAGGCAAGAGAACTGATGGAGGAGCATGGCGAGAACGCTTACATGCCGGGCCAATTCGACAACCCGGCGAATCCGGAAATCCATCGTCGCACCACGGCGGAAGAGATCTGGGAAGCGACCGAGGGCAAGCTTGATATTTTCATGACCGGTGTGGGCACCGGTGGGACAATTACAGGAGTCAGTGAAGTCCTGAAGGAACGCAAACCGGGGATGAAGTCGATCGCTATCGAGCCTTCGGCAAGTCCTGTGATTAGCGGGGGAAGCCCCGGTCCACACAAGATCCAGGGGATCGGAGCCGGCTTCATTCCCAAAAACCTCAATGTCGATGTGATTGACGAGGTGGTGACAGTGACGAACGAGGACGCCTTTGAGACGGCACGCGCCGTTTCCTTGTCGGACGGCTTGCCGCTGGGAATTTCCAGCGGAGCGACGGTCTGGGCGGCTGTGGAAGTGGCGAAGCGTCCCGAAAACAAGGGCAAAATGATCGTGGTCGTGGCGGCCAGCCCGAGCGAGCGTTACCTCAGTACGCCCTTGGCGGACACGGTGCGCGAGCGCATGACCAGCCTGGAGACGGTGGCGATCTAAGCCCGGCTTCCGCCGGATCTCGGCGGGATTTATGGTCGGATGCTGCGAAAAAACAGCGGAGCCTCCGCGATTGAAATTTCCTGTGGACTGCGGGGCTGGGGAATGAAGGTTTCCCAGCTCTGCAAGTCCGCGGAAGACTGAAGGATTCCCCGAAAGTGCACCTTGCCCGGCGTTTCGTCGTTGTCGGGAACAAGTGAAAGGGAGGGCTTTGCCTCCGGTCGAAGGCGGCGGAGCACGCCGTCATGCTTATTGCTCAGGTAAAGAACCCCCGGTGTACCGATACTGAAGCGAACGTCCGTGCGCCCGGACGGGCCAAGGCCCCGTTCCTGACGTTTTCGGTTGACCAGGTCAAGCAGGCGGACGGTCTCCCCGCCAGGCTCACGCAGGCGGATTTCACGCAACCCGTCCTGTCCGCCGTCGAGAGAATCCTTATCGACATCGAGGGTCAGAAGGACGCCGGTTGGGAAATCGGCCAAGAGGAGCTTGCCCTCAAGGGAAGGGATAAGGGAACCGCGGGCGACTTCCCCCGTCGTGACAGCGCGGTTCCCAATACCGACGGAGGGAGCCGCGAAGGTGTTCGCGTGACCGTAGGCCGCCACCGGGTCGACGAGGTCGACCGAGGCACTTCCGCTTTCGAATGTAGTGGAGCCTTCGCGCAGGTCCCAGCCGTAATGAGCGCCGTTGGCAAGGAGGTTGATTTCCTCGACCGCGTTCTGGCCAATGTCGGCAATGTAGCCATTTCCAGTGACAAGATCCCACGAAAAGCGCTGTGGATTCCGCAGACCGTAAGCAAAAATTTCCCCGAGAGTTTCGGCATTTCCATCTGCTGCGAGGGCGTTGGCCGGGGGAATTCCATATTGGCCGTTCCCGCTGTCGGTACCCAACGGATCAATACGCAGAATAGCTCCGTAGGGATTTCCGGGATTCTCGCCATTTTCCTGTGGATCACCCCCCGAGCCCCCGTCGCCAATGGCGATGTACAGCAGGCCGTATTCCGGATCATCGGGACGGGCAACCGTGCTGAAAGCGATCAGCCCGGCATTGTGGTTGCCGAAGGGTTGGCGAACACGGAGGATCTCCCGGTAGGGATTCCCTTCACGCGCGGGCACAAAAACAGGACTGTCCGGATTATCCGTTTCCCATTCGAGGAGAAGAGTGTCGAAGCCGGCGTTCCGCTCGGTCGCGAAGTCCGGGGGCGGCTCTGTGTTGCCGCTGCTGTGGATGGTGTAGAACCGCCCGAAACCGGCCTTGCCCTCTTCCGCGAAGTTGGGGTGGAAAGCGAAACTCTGGAATCCTGTTTCGAAGGTCGCGACAAGGTCGAGTTCACTGTAGGAGCGCAAGTCAAGGTATTCCCGGACATCACCGGTCTGCGGATCGACGTGGTAAAGGGGCCCGCGCTGGTCGTTGGCGAAAAGGCGACCTTGCGGATCCGTGGCGACCACACTGATGCGGGGAGGCTGGCCTGGATTGGAGTCCGGCAGCACGGCGATGTCCTCCACCGTCACAACCTGGTCTTCGTAAGGAATTGAATCCGGGAAGGGGGCCTGCGCGTGGAGGTAGGAAGGGACAATGACGGCAACGTAGAGAGATCCGAACAGCCATATTCGCATGATGCGATAGAACACCGAACTTCCCAGCTTGTCAAAAGCGGACCCTTTATACCTCATTTACTATGGATCGCCCAACTGATGTGATCTCACACGGAGCGCCCGGAGTAGACGGAGAGAAAGCAATTGAACCTCGCACCGGGTCATCCATCGCTCTGCAAGGAAACAGGTGATTTGTGCGCAAACCAAATTGGATTTGGTATCAGTCGGCTTCCCGGGACTCCGCGCAGATGATGCCCTCGTCCTCGTAAAAATCCAACCACATGGGCCGGCAGCAGACCTCGCAGTCGTAGTCCCACGTCACCGGGACCTCTTCAGGAGAAGGCCCCGGGACGGTGAAGGCTTCGTGGCAAGTCGGACAGACGACCGTGCAGCTGGGGAAGGGATCCATTTCGACTCACGCTGCCATGGCCGGCGTTATCCCGCAAGGTGGTCACCACGGTTTATAGGCGCTGCGCCAGAATTCCTTGAAGACGCCCTTGTTCGGGTCGGTGTCGCCTTCGACCGGCCATGAAAGGCGGATATCCCCGTCGAGAAGACGGGGGCGAAGGCGGTCGTAGTCGACGTCCTGCACGGGGCAATCGCTTTCCGAGGCAAGGTCCGCCGCCGTGGCGCAGACCTGTCCGAGAACCATGAATACCGGTTCCATACGGATGGAGCCGAAGGCGATGTGGGAGGAGGAAAGCGCCCATGGGACAAAGAGGTTTTGGACCTCGCCGCGCTTGGGGACGAGGGCGCGGTAGCTGATAGGGAAGGGCTTCGGCACCTTGATCTCGACATTGCCCTCATTGAAGGCCCGGTCAAAATAAACGAGCCGCCGGCAGTTGTGGGAATCGATCGTGTAGGCGGCGAGGGCGACCGGGTCCTCCGGCACAGCACCCCCGATACAGTTGTGTTCCGTCATGACGTAGTCGGCGACCATGCGCCGGGCTTCCCGCACGTAAAGCTCGTGCGGCCAACCGCCGCTGTCGGTGAACTCGTCGGCGGGAAGGCCGAATCGGCGCGTTTCCTCACGGATGAATTCCGGCACGCTTTTGTCGTGGCAAAGGAAATACAGCATTCCCTGCATGTAGCGGACATGCTCCTGATAGATTTCCTCCCGTCGTGCGTAGGTGGCCTCCGGCCATTCCCAGTTCTCCCCGATCATGTCGGTGGAAAAAGCTCCGTGGTTGTTGGTGTCGGTCTTACCGTTCGGCATCCACGCGGTCAGGTTGAGGGAGGTGTGGATACCGGTGGTAATGTAGCGGGAGAGGAGTTCGTACCGTTCCGGATCGTAGCCGTCTGGTTTTGGAAAGGGAATTCTGTCTTTCGCCTGCGTCAGGCAAAGGCGGAAATTGTAGGCCTGGATGCAGTGGTCCCCTTCGCCCTGCACTCCCGCCTCAACGTCCTGAATCCCCGGCAGGAGACCGCTGGAAGGTTCTCCGGGGCGCTTGTACGGATCGACGAAAGTCTGGAAGTTGTGGTTCGGATGGCCGAAGTGCCTGCCGGCATAAATTTCCCGGTACACCTCCTGGTCTTCCCGCCCCACGTGAAAGCTCACCCCGGCGGCGGCGAGGAGGTCGCCTTCGTAAGAAGCGTCGACAAAATAGGGTGCCCGGTAGATCTCGCCGGTTTCCATGGTGACGCTTTCGATGCGCCCTTCTCCGCACTGCGCGGAGGCAAGGCGTTGTTCACGGTAAACCATGACGCCGGCTTCCCGGAGCAACTCCTCAAATACCTTCTCCGCGATAGAGGGTTCGAAGACCCAGCTGATTTCTTCGTCATAATAAGCGCCGACACGCCGGAAAAACTCGCGTGAGATTCCTCCAAAGGCGGCCTGATTGCCGACGTCGGTGCGTCCGAGCCCGCCTGCGGTCATGCCGCCGACCTTCCGGTTGAAGACAAGGAGAATGGCCTTGCGGCCGAGCCGGGCGGCTTGGACGGCGGCGGCCACGCCCCCGGAAGTTCCCCCGTACACGATGAGGTCGGCGGTTTCTTCCCGCGGTTGTGCGGGGGATTCGACTGGGTAGTAGTAGGCAGGTGACATAAGCTTCGGGATGCGGGATTTCAGGCCCCTGCCTGGAAGCAGAGGTAGCTTCGTCGGATCAAGCGCCTTCCCAGCAGCAGAACAAGGACGAAAAGGAAGAGCAGGTAGGCCGGCAGGGCGGGGAGGGATTGGCGAAAGACGAGTTCCTCGAGTGCCTTCGCGGAAAGCTCCTCCGCGGACGCGGAACGCAGAAAGGCGATCCAGCCGGTGTACAGAAGACTGGCCACGCCCAGCCCGAGGTTCAGGGCAAGTCCCCGGAAGCTGAGAACGGTCGCGCGTCGCCGCGAATCGACATGGCGGTTGAGGTAAGTGCTGGAAAGAAAACCGACCAGGCTCATCATGACGAACGAACCTGCCGCGAAAACGACCCCGAAGTAGGGGATGGTGAAGCTGGTCCCGACAAGGCTGCCGCAAAGCAGGGTGGTGAGAAAGCAGAAGTTAAAGAAGGGGGAATGCCGGTTGGCGAGGTGATTGCCAAGTCGGGCTCCGGCGATGCCGAGCAGCGACATGGCGGCGCCGATGATCCCGAACCATGCCGGGGAAAGGTGGATGGTCCGGTAGTATTCGCTGGCGAGAACCACGAACTGCCGCGCCACGCTGTCGAGGGCGAGGGCCGCCAGGATGACGAAAAGGACGAAGCGGTGGTCGAGCGTCCAGCGGGCCGCCGCGAGAATCTGCCGGAAAGGACGAACGAGAGCGCCGCCGGTTGCCCCTTCCGCAGATTCCTTCTTCTCTTCCTCTGGATCGATCTCCGTCATGCGCAGAGTCGTGACAAAGGCGATACAGGCTCCCGCGAGCGTGAGCAGGAGAGGGAAACGGATGGTCAGGGAGGGATCAAGGGCGGCCTCCACGCCGAGGAAACGGAGCACGGCGTTGAGCGCGCTGGCGTCGTAGACAAAGGCCCCCGTGATCATGGCGGCAAACAGGCCCACGGACAGGGTGCGGGTGGTTTTCTCGAGAAGGTCGCTCCACTGCGTTTCACGCCCGAGGGCTTTCAGGGAATCGTAGGCAAGGGCCTCGTCTGCTCCGCTGGCGGCCGCCTCCGCCAGTCCGGAAAGGATGCGGTTGAAGAGGAAGGCAAGAAAGAGCAGGAGAGCATTCCCGGTCGGAACAAAGGCCAGCACGGCCATCTCCAGGATCATGGTCACGGAGGCGAAAACGAGAAGGGCGCGCCGCCCGAAGAGATCGGCAAGCGCACCGGAAGGTACTTCCGCGAGAACGATGGTCAGCGCCCATATGGCATTGAGGATTGCGAATTGTCCAAGGCTGAGCCCGTAGTCGAGAAAGAGAATCGTGAAGACCGGATAGTAAAACCGGGCGTTAAAGAATAGCCGGAACCGAACGAACAGGCGCAGGTTGCGTTCCAGCGCCGCCTTGTCTCCCCCCGGGCCTCTGTTCATGCCTCGGGGCTCCGGGACCGGGTCTCCTCACCGGGGAATAAATCGTCCTGGGCGGGACCGGACGGGTCGGACGGAAGGCGGTTGGCATGGTGAATGTGTCGGGGCGGGCGGCCGACGCGGAAGTTGAGGGCCCGTTCACACTCGTCGACGATGCGGTCGCAGATTTTGCGCACATGCGTCGTCAGCCACATGTAGGTGTCGCTTTTTTCCCGGAAATCGGCGCGACCGAAGTGGTCGACCCGTTCGTCCGCCCGGAGGGCGTCGTTCTGCGCGAATTCCTTTTCATTTTTCGGCTCATAGACGGCGTAGGCTTTTCCTCCGTGTTTGCGGACCACGGAGAAGACCGGCACGTCGCTCGGACCGTCGGCGATGTAGATCATGTTCCGAATAGGAACGCGCCGGTCCTCCGGATTCACCTTTGAATTTACATCGATGGACTCGATCTTGTTTGTACCTTTATTGATCTCAAATATGAAGCGGGTCTTCAAGGTGTTGTCGATAAGGTGCCCGATCTGGGCGATTTCCGGCGTCGTGTCGACTTCCAGTTCGGATTGCGTCAGGAAGTCCGGAGGAAGAGGGTTTTCAATAAACTCGCATCCGTACACCTGCTCGACGTAGGGCGCGATGGCACTTCCCCGGACCATCTCCGCCAGTCCGGTGGAGACGACATAATGTTCGAGGCGGATCTCGTAGCGGGCGTAAACCGGATTGTCGGCGACGATTTCCTTCAGGGTACGGAAAAACTGGGGCAGTCCCTGATAGAAAAGCAGCTTGCCCCCCAGCTGCCGCAGCAGGGCGTTGTTCAGGCCGGGAAACTTCCCGTGACGCACGTAGGTGAGGATGTGGTTGAGGTAAAGTCCGTCGGAGACCGACGTCAGCCCGCGTTCCTTGTATCGGGCGGGCAACTCGTTCACCTCCTTCCAGAAAGTCTTTTCGTCGATTTGGAAGTGCTCGAAAATCGGCCACTGCATGTAGCCCGGGATGATTGTCTTATCAAAATCCCAGATGCAGGCGACAATGTTTTGCCGGTGAAGGGTGCTGTCCTCTGCCATATCTTCAAAGGATGTCCCTCCGCCAGGTCTGGTCAATGACGGCCTTTTCCAATCCGCAAGCCGGCAAAGCCCCGCCCGGCCTTAGACTTTGGCGAGGGCTTGGTCGAGGTCGGCAATGATGTCCTCGATGTCCTCGATACCGATGCTGAGACGGATGTAATCGGGAAAGACGCCGCTGGCGGACTGCGCTTCCTCATTCAGCTGGCTGTGCGTGGTACTGGCGGGGTGGATGGCAAGGCTTTTGGCATCGCCAATATTGGCGAGGTGGCTAAAGAGATCGAGGTTCTCGATAACCTTGCGTCCGGCCTCATGGCCACCCTGGACACCGAAGCCGACGAGGGCACCAAAGCCCCCGTGGTAGTACTTTTCCGCCAGCCCGTGGTGGGGACTGTCCGGCAGGCCCGGGTAGTTGACCCAGGCTACTTTGTCGTGATTCTGCAGGTACTTGGCCACGGCGAGAGCGTTTGCACAATGCCGTTCCATACGCAGGTGAAGGGTTTCAAGGCCCTGGAGGTGAAGGAAGGAATTGAACGGCGAGGGGCAGTTGCCGGTGTCGCGCATGAGCTGAAGGCGCATTTTCATGGCGTAGGCGACATTGACGCCACCGAAGGGTTCGAAAGCCTTAAAGACATCCCAGTAGACAAGCCCGTGGTAGCTCGGGTCGGCCTCGGTAAAGCCGGGAAAGCGTCCACTGCCCCAGTCGAAATTGCCGCCGTCGACAACGATGCCGCCGATGCTCGTACCATGGCCCCCGATAAATTTGGTCAAGCTGTTGATGACCACATTTGCGCCAAAATCAATGGGCCGGCAGACGACCGGGCTGAGGGCGGTATTATCGACGAGCAGAGGAATTCCTTCGCTTCGCCCAATCGCGGCCACTTCCTCGAGCGGGAAGGGATTGAGGCGTGGATTGCCCTGCGTTTCTCCAAAGAGGGCCTTTGTGTTGTCGCGGATGGCGGCGCGGAAGGCCTCCGGATCCTCCCCGTCCACGAAAGAAACCTCAATGCCGAGTTTGGGAAGAGTGTAGTGGAAAAGGTTGTAGGTGCCTCCGTAGAGTTGGGAGACCGAAACAATATGATCGCCTGTTCCCGCAACGTTGAGAATGGCGTTCGTAACGGCGGCGCTGCCACTGGAATGGGCGAGCGCGGCTGTTCCGCCCTCAAGCGCGGCGACCCGCTTTTCCAGGACGTCGGTCGTCGGATTCATGATGCGGGTGTAAATGTTGCCGAGTTCCTTCAGCGCAAAAAGATTGGCCGCGTGCTCGGTATCGCGGAACGCGTAGCTGGTGGTCTGGTAGATCGGAACGGCGCGACTGCCGGTGGTGGGGTCCGCTTCCTGCCCGGCATGAACGGCGAGGGTACCCTGAGTCGGGGATGGTTTCTTCATAATCACGACAGGTAACCGGTCCCCCGTCGGCGTCAACCTCAGCTTCCAAGGCGGAGAACCGCGGTGACTGCCGACATTCCCGGAAAAGCTGTGATTCTGTTCAAGATCATGGCTGCTCCAAAGCACGCATCCCCATTCATTTCGAATACGGGAAATCCATTCCGGGTGGTTTAACCCGCTTATATTTGATTCACCTAGGTTTGCGCATATGTGCCTAAATGCACACGGAGCCACGGGGCCCTTGGAGCAAGGATATTATTCGGGAACGCTTGTCATAAGAAATCGGGTCTCTGGTTATCCTACTAAGATAAACCTGAGAAATGTAAGAGGCAGGTTTGGCACCCGAATCAGCGAGAATCCAAAAATAATGCCGCAGCCCCTAAGAAGAGACTGCGGCACTTTCTCGTAATGAATACCCCAATTGATCGGTTTGACCGATAACCATCCTAACGATACAAAACAGC
>CAYFRH010000082.1:0-10838 GCA_964345345.1 uncultured Puniceicoccaceae bacterium
CCTGTGAATATGAGGAGGAAATCATTGAAACCAGCCGCTACGCCTGTCTCGACGTCTCCGGCCGCGGCGTCCATGCCTGTCGGCTAAGTCCGTACAAGCAAATATAACCGTAGCACAACGCGGGCAGAAGCAGGGCAAGGGAGAAACCGGATAAATCGACGATCCCCCCGAACAACGGCGGAATTACGGCTCCACCGACAATCGCGGCGCAGAGCACTCCGGAACCTTGGGATCGGCTGTGCGGAAGGCTGTTGAGGGCAAGGCTGAATATCGTCGGAAACATGATGGAGTTGAATAAGCCCACGGCGAGCAACGTCCATACCGCAATAAAAGTTGTGGAAAAGCCGGAGAGCAGACAAAGGGAGGCGGCGACCACCGCATAAATCGCCAAAAGCAAATGGGGCGGAATCAAACGGGAAAGGCCGGCTCCGATAAAGCGCCCGATCATCGCCCCGGTCCAGTAAAAGGTCACAAATGTCCCGGCAATGCGGGCAGGGTTCATTTCTCCGATGGACCGCCCACTTAACAATTCGATCCAGTTCGTCACCCGCTCACCCGACTGAAGTTGGGCGGGAATATCGAGGGCCAAAAAGTAGTTCACAATGTAACTGCCGATCGTTACCTCGGCTCCGACATACAGAAAAATTCCCAAAGCACCGAGCAGCAGACCCCGATGCCGGAGTACGAAACCATAGCCTTTCGTGTCAGCTGAGACGGAAGTATGACGTACTTGAGGCAATCGAAGCAAAAAGAACAGGCCGGCGACTCCGATCAGGATCAAGCCGATAAGGAAAAACGGGGCCTGAACAGCCTCGGCTTCCGCCACCCGATAAGCGCGCAGCGCATCCGGATTCAGGGCGGCCTGCTGACGGCTGCTCAGCACTTCGGAACCAAGGATCACACTCGCCGCGACCAGAGGGGCGATTGCGGTACCGAGGGAGTTGAAGCCTTGCGCCAACGTCAAACGGCTGGAAGCCGTACGCTCCGGACCCAGCACCACCACATAGGGATTTGCGGCGACCTGCAGAATGGTCATGCCTGCGGCAAGGACAAACAAGGCAAGCAGAAAAAGCGGAAAGGCGCGGACGGATGCCGCCGGAAGAAACAGCAAACAGCCGGCCGCCATCACCAGAAGCGCGATCACAATTCCCCGCTTGTAACCGACCTTTGCGACAATCGCGCCTCCCGGCAGGGAGACCAGAAAATAAGCCCCGAAAAAAGCTACCTGCACAAGCCCCGCCTGAAAGTAGCTAAGGGTAAAGACATCCCGCAGACGAGGAATAAAGGCATCCACGAGCACGGTAATGAAGCCCCAGATGAAGAACAGGCTCGTGACAATGAGGAACGGAACAAGGTACCGATTCTCTGTTCCGGCGGTGTTGGATTTATCCATATCTCAGTTGTTCCGGAACACGGCTCCCTCCTCGGATCCGAATCCCCAGTCTTTGTTGGGCTCCGCTCCCATGGTCAAGACCAGTTCCCCTCCGCCGCGAACTTCGTCATGGGTCAGGTAACTGCGGTGGTGAGGTTGGTCGTTCAGGGTGGCACTCTGGATATACACATTATCCGGGCTGAAGTTTACCGAGCGGATAACGAAGGTATCGCCCTCTGCGTATTCCGGATCGAGCCGGATCGTGGCTTCGGGAAATTCCGGCGAGGTGATTTGCCACTTACCGTCACCCGGAGCCAACGGATGGAGGCCGCTGGCCGCCAGAACATACCATGCGGACATTTGCCCGACATCCTCGTTCCCCACCAAGCCTTCCGGCCCGAGACCGTAAGCTTTTTCGCAGGCGTACCGCGACCACTTCTGGGTCAACCATGGGGCTCCGGCCTCGTTAAACATAAAAACCAAAAAGTGGACGGGCTCATTGTCGTGCGTATAACGCGCGGTTCGGTAATCGCCCCATGGCTTTCCGAAGGGGAATTCGCCGCCTTTATCCGGCATGTTTCGGAAAAGGATATCGATCTTCTTAAGAAATGTTTCGCGGCCTCCCATCGTCTCGACAAGGCCCGGCACATCGTGGGGAACAAAAAAAGTCTGCTGCAGCGTGGTTGATTCCGTTACTCCCCGCGCGTCCGTATAACCGTTGAAATCCATCCAGTTTCCATCCGCATCTTTTCGTCTCATCCAGCCAACCGCTGGATCGTAGAGGTTGCGCCAATGCCCCGCTCTGTCATCAAATTCAGCCGCGATTTCGGTTTCCCCCATTGCCTCGGCAAGGCGCGCAATAGCGAAATCCGCGTACGCGTTTTCCGTGGTCCGGGAGATATGTCCCGGAACATAGCCATGGGTTTTCGATCCTTCATAGCCATCCCGTGAGGTCTTCGGGCCGTTCGCATTTTGCAGGCTTAATTCGAGGGCTTTCGCCGCATCAAAATCCCGGATCCCCTTCACATAGGCATCGGCGATTACGGAGACCGCCGGATCGCCAACCATGCAGTTCCAGTAATTTGAGAAGAACTCCCACTCCGGCATGCCTCTGCCGCCGTAGGTGCCTTGATGAATGAGGCTGTTGATCTGATCCACAACCACCTCCGGTTGGAGAAGCGTGAGCATCGGAAACTGACTGCGGTAAACATCCCAGCCGCTGAAGACGGTCCGGTAGACGGACGTTCCGGCAAGGTGGATTTTGTGGTCCATCCCGTAAAAACGTCCATCCGCGTCGACGAAGTTCCGCGGATCGATCGCGGTGTGATAGAGCGCTGTATAGAAAACTTTGCGACGATCCTCGGTGTTGCCTTTCACGGTCCAGCGACCGAGATAATCGTTCCATGCGGCCCGCGCGGCGGCAACTGTCGCATCAAAATCCCGCAACGCTTCCGCTTCAAAATTGTTTCGGGCCCCTTCCGCATCGACGAAGGAGACGGCGATTTGCAAACCCACCGGTTCGACGGTTTCGCCAAAGTCAAAGCGTGCTCCACTCCAATCGCTCTTTACAGCGGTCGCATCCTCGGCCTCATACCCAAGTTGCCCTTTATGGTGGACCCGGACCCGCGACTCTCCACTGGCGGGCATGGTGTATTTCGGTTCAACCCCGCGCTGCCAGAGCCGGGCCGCTTCAAAGGGGCGATCAAACTCCCCTTTAAAATAAATGCGATAGGTTGCTCCCGCACGGGTGCCTCCAACCGGATCACACAACATCCAACCCTCAAACCGCCGATGGTCCAGCACCACGATTTCGCTCCTCGTCGAGCGTCCTCCCAGCTTAAAACCGGCATCAAGGACAACATGGGCGGATTTGCCTTCGGGAAAGGTGAAACGGAATTGGCCTGCCCGATTGCCCGCCGCCAGTTCCGCCAGCGTCCCGTCCCCGAATTCAAGGCGGTAGTACCCGGGAGAAGCGCTTTCGCTTCCCTGCTTCAGTGGGCGCTGGTTCCAACCTCCTACCCGGCCGCGGGGATCTCCGGCCAAGGGAGCAACCAGCAAGTTTCCCATGCCGGGCTTTCCGCCCGTTCCGGAGAACCGGGTAAAGGTAAATCCGTGCACCGTCTCGCTGTTCGGTCGGTAGCCGTTGGTCCCAAAACCGGTTATGGGCGCCAATTGCACCATCCCGAAAGGCACGGAAGCGCCGGGAAAGGTCGAACCTTTTGAGCCCGGCCGCGTGCCGGTAAAAGGATCCACATAGTCAACGAGGGAAGCTGCCGACACTGTCGCCGTCATAAACAGAATTGCTAAAAAGAGAGGTCTCATGGGGATTGGAATTTGACCAAAAAACAGAAGGCCCTGTCACCCGTAGAAAAGCATCTGTCAAGGACGACAATCAATGGTTGCGGTTGCGTCGTATCCTAATTTTCCAGCACATGCAGACGCAGGAAGGAGGAAGTCAATGGCAGAGGGACCCGCGCCTTCACGGATTCAGTTGTGCCATCGGGATTTTCCTCCACTTCTTCAAAATAACCGGAAAACGTCATTCCCGCGGGATCCCATCGGGAAAGATCCGGGCTGTGCTCCAAATCAAGCCGCACACCCGCCAGCGTGGTGCGGCGCTGGTAGCGAATGACAAGGTGTGGAATTCCATCAAAAGGCTCGACTTCGATCCGCATGGCAGAAGCTCCTTTGCCCTGTTCCGGCTTCCTGCCGAGGGCATACTCGAGAAGAAGAGGAATTTGATTTCCGTTGGCATCATTTTCCGCCTGCAGATTTTCAGGATCGACGCCGGCAATAAACATCGATCGTTTCCATTCCTCTTCGAGCGTGAGTGAACCAAATAATTCGATCTCGGCGACTTGGAAGATCTCCTCGCTGTTATTGGCAAATTCGAAGCGGATCGCGCGGTTGGCGGGAGTGGTTTCACCGAGGGAAAAGGCGCGACGCATGAATCGCTCGGGGAAATCTATCCCGGTTCTCGTATCGACAGGAATCCAATCGCCGTCACTGCCGCGGATGAAAAGGGACCAATCTTTTGGATCGCGTTGTTCCCAGTCGTTTGCCGAAGTGATTGCGTAATTTTCGATCTCCCAAATCAACCCCGGTGGAAGCATGATTTCGATCCACGAAGTGGGGTTAAAATCCAGCCATTTGGAGGAACTCGATCCGTCAAGCGCCTGCATCCGGCCCTCGCCGGCTTCGCTGTTTTCCCCCCGGACCTTTACAGTCAAATCTTTGAGCGCACTCAGGTTGTCCGGAAAGGGGAGAACGGTCAACGGCAGATCAGCGCTTCCCACATCGCCGTCTTCGTCCGTCACCTCCACTTCAAGGACAGGCGAACCGGATTCGCTTGCCACCATCCGTAATTCGCCGTCCTGGGAAAGGGCGGCCTGTACAGAGTTCGGCAGCTCGGTGATTTCCCATTGCAAAGGTAGGTTGCCTCCGCGAACTTCAAGTTGCCGCGTCAACAATGTTCCGGGATATGCCTCTAGGGTGGGAATCACAAGCGATGGTTGCGTATCGACATAAATATTCACTTTAAGGTCGAAGCTTCTTGTAATCACCGCACCGTTTGCATCCGTCACTTTCACCGACAGGGGATAGTCTCCGGCCGTGCCGGGATCGGGACGACCTTGCAGGAGTCCGTCCGGGCTCAGGCTGATTCCCTGCGGAAGGGTGACGCTTTCAGCCAGTTCGAACAAATGGGGAGGTTCCCCGCCACCGACATGAAGTTGCTCCTCATACGGTTCGCGTTCGTTGGCCTCCGGCAGGGCCGCCGTTATCCAGTAAAGATCCAGTCCCCCAACACCCCAGCTGACATTTGGCTCCGGCCCCATTTCCAACTCCAGCACCCCCCCGTTTGCCAAATCCTCATGGGTTAGATAAGCTTTCTCATGGACGGCACCGTTCAGCGTTGCGCTCTGGATATACACGTTCTCCTCCGAAAAATTCTCGCATTCGACCGTGAAGGTGGCTCCTGAAGCGAACTCCGGGTCCAGCGCAATTTCGATACGGGGGAAAAGCGGCGCAGTGATCTGCCATCGTCCATCTCCGGGGGCAAGCGGATGGAGCCCCGAAGCGGCGAGAACGAACCAAGCCGACATTTGTCCGGCGTCTTCGTTCCCCACCAAGCCGTCGGGCCCGGTGTCATAGGCTTTCCGGGCAATGTAGTTGCTCCACTTTTGCGTGAGCCATGGTGCGCCCGCGGCGTTGAACATAAAAGGCAGAAAGTGCACGGGCTCATTGTCATGCGTGTAGCGCGCGGTCTGATAGTTTCCCCACGGTTTGCCGTACGGAAATTCCTCCGAAACATCCGGCATGCGCTGAAAAAGTATATCAATTTTGTCGAGGAAGCTTTCCCGTCCCCCCATGGCGAGCATGAGGCCGGGCACATTGTGGGGAACAAAAAAGCTTTGCTGCAGAACCGTCGATTCGCGCACTCCGGAACTGTCGGAAAAGCCGCTCCACGATTGCCAGTTTCCATTGGCATCTTTGCGACGCATCCAGCCGACGCCGGAATCAAAGGTATTCCGCCAGTTGCCCGCGCGCTGATCGAAATCGGCGGTGATCTCCGGGCGGTTCATCGCTTCCGCCAGCCGCGCGATCGTCCAGTCGGCATAGGCGTTTTCCGTAGTTGCGGAAATATTACCGGGCACGTAGCCCAATGTTTTGCTCTGCTGCCATCCGTCGCGGGAACTCTTCGGGCCATTTGCGTTCTGCAGGCAAAGCTGCAGGGCACCTTCTTCATCAAAGGCGCGAATTCCCTTTGTGTACGCATCGGAAATAACCGAAACGGCCGGATCCCCCAGCATGGTGTTCCAGTAATTGGAGTGAAATTCCCATTCCGGCATCCCGCGACTGCCGAAATTCCCCTGATGCAGCAGCGTCTTGATCTGGTCCACGACCACATCCGGGCGCAGGACCGTGAGGAGGGGAAACTGACTGCGGTAAACGTCCCAGCCGCTGAAAACGGTCCGGTACTCGTAGTCATCCGCAATGTGGATACTGCCGTCCATTCCAAAGAACCGGCCATCCACGTCCGTGAAGTCCCGCGGATCGAGCCCGACATGATAAAGGGCCGTGTAGAAAATCGTTTTCAGGTCCTCCGAATCGCTTTCCACCGTAAACTTGGAAAACAAATCGCTCCACGCCTGTCGGGCCGCTTGGACCGTTTCCTCGAAATCAAAGGCAAAGCCTTCCGAGGCAAAATTCTGCCGGGCTCCGTTCATATCGACGAAAGAAATCGCCATTCGCAGAAATACGGGCTCCGGACCTGAGCCAAAGGAAAACCGCGCGCCAGTGTAGTCAGCTTCGAGGGCGCTGTCGTCGGGGGAAGCATAAGAGGGAGCGTTTCCGAGTGGGGCCACCGCGCGCTCCCAAAGGCGCGCTTCCGTTGCGCTCTCACTGAATTCACCGCGGAAGTAAATCCTGTACGTCGCATTGGCGCGTGTTCCGCCCGTCGGACTGCAGAGCAGCCAACCTTCGAAGGTCGTGGCATCCAATATGGTGAGAGAGCTGCGCGTCGAACGTCCGCCCAACTTGAATCCCGCATCCACGACAACGCTCCGCTCCTCTCCGGGAGCAAATGAAAAACGGAAGAGGCCCGTCCGGCTGGTAGCCGCCAGTTCCGCCAAGGTTCCATCCTCGAATTCCAAAGCATACGATTCCGCTTTCGGCGTTTCCGTCGCCTTCCGGGCCGGGTGGTCGAGCCAGCCGCCAACCCGGCCTTCCGGATCGCCGGATAACGGCATTATAAGCAGGTTTCCCATTCCCGGCGTACCGCCCGTTCCGGAAAAACGAGTAAATGTAAACCCGCTGTACGTTGCGCTGCCCGGTTTGTATCCGTTGGTTCCACTCCCGTTGAGCGGAGCCAGTTTGACCATTCCGAAAGGGACCGAAGCCCCCGGAAAACAAGAGCCACTGCTTCCGGGAAACGTACCGATCATCGGGTCAACATAATCGACCGCTTCCTTGGCCGGAAGAAGGAGGGTGGAAAACCCGAGCGCAACGCAGCTCAGGATGCGGGGAAGGTGGGGGAAGGAGTCCATTCGATTAAGCCTTTTAAAAAGGGCCCGCCTGTCACACGGAAAGGCGGACCCATTAGGTTCCGGAAAAGTTGGCCCGATACTCTTATTTGTGAACTTACCGACGACGGCGGCGCAGGAACAATACGGTACTGAGGCTGAAGACCCCGAAAATTGCAACCGTCGTACTTGGTTCGGGAACCGCGAGGACGCTTACTTCGGCCGGGGAAAGAGCATGGTCGTAGATGCGGATTTCATCAAGGGATCCGGCCCATCCTTCATTGCCAGCTACATTGTTGCCGAAAACCCACGGATTGGTCGTACCGGTCTCGAGTGCGGTAAAGCCCAAAGCTTCAGTGGTAATACTCGATCCATCCTGGTAAATATTCAATTCACCCGCATCCCAAACCACGGCGGCATGATGCCACTCGTTGTCAAGAATGGCGTCCGTGCTCCAATTAACCGTTGTAATTCCACTAAAACCCGGCTCGTCCCAGAGAACCGTGCGGCCTTGGTCGTGTCCTTGTAACGGCGTGAAGTGCCCGTCATGACGGACGACATTCTGAGGTTCCGCAAGAGCATCGGTTTTATACCAGAAGGCGACCGAAATTGTGTCGGCGAGAAGCCATTCGGTCGCGTTCGGTGCCGTAAAACGCCCGGCCTCATCGAAACTGATCGCTCCTGAGCCCACGCGCCCGGCCACCGCGGTTGGGGCATCAAACAAAGTTCCGTCGTTGCCGATGGCAGACTCTTTGGCAAGATCTGCGGGATCTTCAAAAGTGAAGTGGCCTACGAGATTGGCATTGGCCGGTAGGGCCGCCGCCACACATAACAGAGGAAGAAGGAGATTACGTTTTTTCATGGTTTCTTTTTGGAATTAAGTTTTAATTGGAGCGAGAAGATTTTACCTTCTTTGTTTAAAGGGTGATTGCACTCGCCGCGCGGTTTTGTGCAGATTTCAGTCATGGCTCAAGGTTTCCATAAAAAGAGAGGACTCATCTCGGGCTTCCAACTCCTTGAAGCCGATAAAGAGGTCCCGGAGTTATTTGACTGCGGAAAGCAACTCTGGGAAGCGGGGCACTTTCAGATAGGTAAACATCGGCACGACACCCGCTTTGAGATCAGCTTTCAGCAGCGGGAAAAGACCTTCTGGCAAACATCGAAAAAGGAAGCCCGGGAATTTGAGCTGGCACCGGGAGATTTTTATCTGATCGGTCCGGAAGTGTGCCACTGGACAGCCCGTTCCACACAAGCGGAGACCGGGTTGATCTATGCCAACTTTGATCTGCCCGAGAACTTTCCCGAAAGCATGGAGGTGGAAAACCTCTGGAGAAAAGACCTCTGCGTAATCGGGCGCCACCAGTGGCATCTGGAGCCGGCCATGGAAACCCTGGTGGGAGCGGCCCTTACGGAAGGACCTTGGGGTACGGAAGTTTTACGCACCTCCCTCCGGCTGGTCGTGCTGCTGTTGACACGGTATCTCGCAGAGGAGACGGCCGAATCTTCGTCCGACGAACTGAGCTTGCCGCCGGCATTGAGTCAGGTGCGCTGGGCCGTCCGGCAAAAACCGGGGGAGCGCTGGAACCTTTCGGATCTTGCCAGGGTGGGACGCGTGAGCGAATCCCAGCTTGTCCGCATCTTTCGGCAGCATTGGCAGACCACACCCCACCGGTTTCTGGTGGAGGAGCGCCTCCGGCAGGCCCGACAGGACCTGACCTACACGGAGTATCCGGTCACCCGTATCGCCTACGACCTCGGGTTCTCCAACAGCCAGCATTTGTCGAGGCTGTTTAAGGAACATTTCGGGCTCACTCCGCGCGAGCATCGCTGCCAGCGCGACCAGTTACGCCACCTCGTGCCCCCACCCGATCGCCCCGATCCCGCAGCGGCGGCTCGCCGGTAGCTGCAGGCGCACGAAAAGAGGGAGGGCTTGCTCGCTAGGAGGGCGAGACCTCCGGGACCGGCTCCACATCGATCCTTATACGATCCACTCCCGAAAGTTCCGCATGGGTCAGCCAGAGGCGGTCAAGGGGTTTGCCATCCAGCGCGACGGCCTTCACTGCCACATTCTCCGGAGCGGCCGACGGGCACTCAATGACGGTTTCCTGTGAACTGCCATGTGGATGAAAATAAGTACGCCGCACCATGGGCGCGGCCACGAAATAGCGATCCGTTCCAATGCGCGGATACAGCCCCAAAACCGTCCACACGATGAAGGCCGAGTGCGCGCCCATATCGTCATTGTCAGGCCACCCGTCACGCTCCGGTCGATACTTTTCCGCAAGGATCCTGCGGGCGGTGAGGGCGGATTTATAAGGTGCCTTTGTCAGATTATAGAAGAACGGCGTGGGCATGTTGATTTCTTTCCAAAAGACCAAGCGCTCCGCAAAGAAGCGATCGAGGTAGGCCTCAAAGCCATCCGGCCCGCCCAGTCGCTCGATCAATCCTTCCAGCGCATGCGGTGCCGCCAACGTCCACATGGCGGGCGTGCCCTCGTAATAATAGCGATCGCTTCGCCAGAGCGGATCAAGAAACCGCATGGCATCAGGCTCGAAATCCTCTGTAAAGCGGCCTTGTGCGTCCTTTGGGTAAAAGCACTGACGCTGCGGATGCCAGAGGTTCCAAAGCTCCTCCGCCCGGCGTGCGTACGCGGAGGCAAGGTCAGCCTCCCCCAGTGCTCCGGCCAACGTGCTGATTCCGTAATCCTGCGCGCAGTATTCAATCTGTTTCGACACGCAGGACTGCACTCCCGCCGGTAAGTACCCATGCTGCTTGCGCAGTTCCAGACCGTCGCGACCCACGCGCCAGGGGTCCGGCGGGGTCACCTCCGCGTTTTTCCGGCAGGCCTGAAGCGCCCGCCCATAATCGATCCCCTCAAGACCTTTCAGCTTCGCTTCGGCAAAGAGAATGTCCGCCTGACAGCCTCCCTGCGCCATCCCCGCGTGTCCGGCTATCCATGCGTCGGCCATCCAGCCCTCGTGCTCCGCCATATCGAGCAGGAAGGTAAGAAGGTCGCGGTGCAGGGAGGGATGAAGGAGGTGCAGCAGTTGGTTAGCGCCACGTACGCTGTCCCACAGACAATAGAGATCGGTGAATTGCCGTTTTCCTGAATTCCAGAGGGGATTGCCCCCCACTCCAAGGTCCGTCGGCATGCAGTGCAGGCGGTAAAGAGCGGTATGAAAAAGCTCCCGAATCCCATTCTCCGCCGGGCCGTCCACTCTCAATGCACGGAGAATCTCCGCCCATGCCGCTTTTGTCGTATTCCGGACGCCCGCGAAGACGCCGTCTTTTTCCGCGGCCACCCCAAGATGCTCCCGCGCCTGCGCAACAGAAACGAAGGACAGCCCCATCCGCACCGTCACCTCCCGTGCATCGAACGAAAGCACGAGCCGGCTGTCCGGGCCCTGCACCTCCCGGCCGGGAAGCAACCGCTCGCCACGGGC
>CAYFRH010000083.1:0-10826 GCA_964345345.1 uncultured Puniceicoccaceae bacterium
TCTTTATGCCGAGGAGGCTGAGGTTCTCGAGGATTGGGTCGGTCGTGAGGAGGCGGGCCCGGCCGCGGTGACAGGTCCGGTAGCGGACACCGTCCATCAGGGGCAAACTGCGGAAGGGCGTTGAGGGTTGCGAGAAGGGGAGAAAGTTGCCGCATTGACCATCGAACCCCCCCCCAAGGGAGCTGCCCCGCCGACCTGCGGGGGGTTCTTCTTTCGGAAGGCGGTGAAGTGCTAGTTGTTCATCGGTATGAGGGTTTTTCAGGCCGGGGGAGGGGACATCGAGGCCATCGACCTGGAAGTGGAAAATCTCGCCGCACCGGCGCAGTTTGTCTTCCGCCTCAACGGGGCGAGGGGACGCCTTGAAAAAAAGGTCCACTTAGCCGCGAAGGGGCATGCGAAGATCGTCCTTGATGTTGCGGAGCTTCCGCTCGCGCTGGGAAGCCAACCGTCGAGGGAACTTTCCAGTATCGGCTGCCTCGTGTATGATCCGGCATACTCCGCCACCGACTGAATACGCCAAAGCGAAAACAACGCATGCCCGGGAGATGGTTTTAACGCCGTCGTACGCCTGCTTCGGCTCGATTTTGATGAACAAGTCACGAGAGAAGACCCGGCCGTCGTCGATCCGTTCGATCAGTGGATACGAGCCGAGTGGCCGAGCGTTTTCGTTTCTGGGGCCTGAACATCCTTTGGCAATTGGTCGGAAATCGAACGATTTCGAAACACCCGGATTCCTTACACCCTGACGCTGAGCTCGCGTCTGGAAGGGTTCTCATGCATTGGCGGTCGCTTTCCGGATCTATGGGAAGCGGTTTGGGAAGAGGCCTTTGAAGCGGAAGTTCGCCGTCGTGCGAAGGGAAGGGAGGAGGACCCGACCCTTCTCGATTATTTTGTGGATAACGAGCTGCCTTAGGGAGGGTTGGAGGAAGCCCTCGGCTCCGCGCCGCTAAGGACCGCCGGGGAATACGCGGCATTGCCGACAATCCGCACGCCGACCTTGTCGCGGCGGCGCGGTATGCCGCCCGGCACCTGTATCACTGGCATGCGGCTTCCGAGTAGAGAGGCACTCACGGCGCGGGTTCGTAAGTCCCGGTTACGCCCTCTCCACCAATCGTCACGCCGGTGCCACCAAATATCGAGTATCCTGCCCATTGTACGGATCCGGTTGTTTGGGAATCCGGTCTCAGGGTAAACTGGGCTGTACTACCCAAGGCGGTGTCGCCAACAATGGCGACCGCTTGCACGACGATTTGCGGCCCTGTGACAAGGTCGGTGTAAGCGAGGGACACCTCGCTGAAAGTGTATTGCGTTCCATCGATGACAAGCAGAAGATCAGCCCCGTCGTCGACGGGTCCATCTTGATTGTTGAAGGTAATGGAGTGAGTTCCTATGGTGTCCTTAATCGTGTAGCTACGCCCGAACATCTCGGTGAACGCGAAGGGGAAGGCGCCGCCGACTTCGGGTTCGGTCAGGTAATCGCCGTCCGGTAGGGTCCAAAAACCGGCTGGTTGGGTGCTGTTGCGGTCGGCGTACAGCCAGATTTCGGGGCCAAAGGCGTAAAGGACGGGGTAAAGGGCGGCACTGGTATAATAGGTTCCGAAGTCAGGGTCGTATCCATAGAAAATGTTTTCGTCCGGCCCCATGAGGTACTGATAGCCAAATGTGTAGTGATAAATCCATGGATACGCGGAAACATTGAACCAGTCGAACCAATCGGAACGGGCATCGCCATTGCCCGCGTCCTGAAGACCCGTGAAGGGACCTATACTGAAAATCTTCGCATTGAGATCAGCCACATACAAAGTGGAAAAGCTTTCATTTAGGCTCAGGTAGGCATTGTCGTTCACGACCCAGAATTTCCCTTCCATCACCTCTATGAAACCGTAACTGGCGCTGTCCACGTACAGAGTCCAATTCCTGCCGTCCTCCGAACGGAAGATTTTGTCCTGACCAGCATGGGCAAAGTACTCGCCGTCGGGCGCCACCTCGATAAGCTTGTAGCTTCCTGGCAAGCCGCCATCGGGAGTGTAGGAAAGATCCAAGGGAGTTTCCTGCCATGTGGCACCCATGTCGTCGGTACGCCAGACTTTGCCGGTATCTTCGCCGATCCAGATATGGCCATCCTCATAATGAAGAGTGCCATAGGGCGTGAAGGGCAGGGTCGCTTCCTGCCAGCTGACCCCATTGTCGACGGATCTCCAGAAGGAGCCCATGGCGGAGTTGAAAATAAAGGCGACCCCGTCCTTGCCGGTTACATCCACCCATCCGTAACCCTCCTCGGGAATTTCCTCTGGAAAGGTCGTTAAGGGGGCCCATGTGGCACCATCATTGGTGCTCCGCCACAGGTGGGAGTCTTTGATTTTCCCCGTCATACTGGCGATCCAAACACCTCCTCCCAAATGCGCGACCCGCCAGATGCTCTCTGTCTCGAACGAGTCCCGGTCATCAAATTCAGTGTAGTGAAAAGTTTCCCCGTCGCTGGTCGTTACAAGGTAGTCCAACTGGTAAAAGGCGAGACCGTCCGACACGGGATGGACGGTCGGCCAGAACGGAATTTCCTCCGAGGGGGATTGCTCGATAAAGTTAACCCCATCCGTGGAGGTCCAGTAGGAAGTTCCGTAATTGAACTGGTCGGTCAGGTAGTAAGTTCCCTTGAACTCCGCTACCCCATCGATCAAAGCCTCGTCAAACGGGTCGGTTTCTTCAAAACCCGGAATGGGAGTGAATTGAGCAAATGCGAAAAATGGAAGCAAGAGGAAGAAGAAGCATAATTTTGTTTTAATTCCGTTCATATTGTAGTTTAAAAGGCGATTCTCAGCCTGCTTAAAGAAAAAATGAACGTTCTACGCATAAATGCGTAGCCTCCGAAACTCACCCGAGGCGGTCGCGGTAGTCGCGATAACCGAATTTCCGGAGAACCCGGAGCTTATCGGTTTCCGGATCGTAGCAAGCGATGGCGGGAAGGGGAACGCCGTTAAAAGTGGTGTTTTTGACCATGGTGTAGTGGGCCATATCGGTGAAGAGAAGGCGGTCGCCGACCTTGAGGGGCTCCTCGAAGGACCAGTCGCCGAGAACGTCGCCGGCGAGGCAGGTCAGGCCGCCGAGCTGGTAGGTGTGGGTTTTTTCGCCGGGCGGGAACCCGCCGACAATCCCGGGCCGGTAGGGCATTTCCAATACATCCGGCATGTGCGCCGTCACCGAAGTGTCGAGAATGGCAATGGGATGCTCGCGGGGCAGAATGTCGAGGACCTCGCTGACAAGAAAGCCCGCGTCCAGGGCCACGGCTTCACCCGGTTCGAGATAAACCCGCAAATTGTGGCGGGTACGGAAATCACGGATGAGCCGGACAAGGCGCTCGCGGTCGTAATCGGGGCGCGTGATATGATGACCGCCGCCGAAATTGATCCATTCGAGGCGGTGCAGAAACATGCCGAATCGTTCTTCAAAGCCAGCGAGGGTCAGTTCAAGGGCGTCGCTGTCCTGCTCGCAGAGAGTGTGGAAATGAAGGCCGCTGATGCCGTCGAGGTCCTCCTCCTTGAGCTCCCCGGCCCGGATCCCGAGCCGTGAATTGGGCTGGCAGGGATCATAAAGCGGGACCTTGCCGGTACTGACTTCCGGATTGACGCGCAGTCCGGCGGCGGGCGGATGGGGACGGGCTTCCAGCTCGGGACGGAAGTGGCTCCATTGCGCGACCGAATTGAAGACGACATGGTCGCTGCAATCGAGAACGGTAGGGAATTCGTCACGACGGAAAGCGGGTGCAAAGGTGTGTACCTCGCCGCCGAAATGCTCGCGGCCGAGCCGTGCCTCGTGCTCGCCGCTGGCGCAGACGCCGTCAAGATAGCGGCGCAGAAGAGGGAAGATCCCGAACGAGGCGAACCCTTTCAAGGCGAGAAGAATGGTCGCGCCGGAAGCCTCCCGTACCTCGCGGAGGCACTCGAGGTTTTTGCGGAATCGCCCAAGGTGAAGGACGTAAGCCGGTGAGGGGCTTTGCGAGCCCAGGCTTACCAGCTCGTCACGTTCCATGGGAGACCGTGCTGGTTGAGGGCGTCCATGAAGGGATCCGGATCCAACTGTTCCATATTGAAGACGCCCTTGCCTCGCCACTTGTCCGTCAGCATGAGCATGCCCCCGATCATGGCGGGAACCCCGGTGGTATAGCTGACCGCCTGCGCCTTCACCTCGCGGTAGCACTGTTCGTGATCGCAGATGTTATAGACGTATACGGTCTTTTCTTTGCCGTCCTTGATTCCTTTCGCAACACAGCCTATACAGGTTTTTCCTTTCGTGGTGGGACCGAGGGAGGCCGGATCGGGCAGGACCGACTTTAGGAATTGGAGGGGAACGATTTCCTTGCCCTCATGCATGACCGGATCGATACGCGTCATGCCCACGTTCCGGAGGACCTCAAGATGGTTGAGATAACTTTCCGAAAAGGTCATCCAGAAGCGGGCGCGGCGGAGGGAGGGAAAGTGTTTCACGAGCGATTCCAGTTCCTCGTGGTACATTAGGTAGATTTCCTTCGGTCCGATCTCGTCGGGGAAATCGAAGTTGCGATGGACGGCAAGGGGATCGGTTTCCTTCCATTGGCCATCCTCCCAGTAGCGTCCCTTCGCCGTGACCTCGCGGATGTTGATTTCCGGATTGAAATTGGTCGCAAAGGCTTTTCCGTGATCGCCCGCGTTCGCGTCGATGATGTCGAGTTCGTGGATTTCGTCGAGTTCGTGCCTGGCAATCCAGGCTGTAAAGACGTTGGTTACACCGGGATCAAAGCCGCTGCCGAGAAGGGCCATGAGGCCGGCCTCGCGAAAGCGATCCTGATAAGCCCATTGCCAGTGGTATTCGAATTTGGCGGTTTCGGGAGGTTCGTAATTGGCCGTATCGAGATAATCCGTACCGGTTTCAAGGCAGGCCTCCATAAGGGAGAGGTCCTGGTAGGGAAGGGCGACGTTAAGGAGCAGGTCGGGCTTGCGTTCGCGCAGCAGATCGACCACTTCCGGCACACTGTCGGCATCAACCCGGGCCGTATCGACGGGATGATCGATACCGGAAGCGATGGCCTTGCACTTTTCCTCCCGCCGGCTGGCGAGGGTGATGCGGCCGAATACTTCGGGGACCTGCGCGCATTTGCGGGCAACGACATTGCCGACGCCGCCGGCTCCGATGATGAGGACGTGTTTCATGATGACTGGGGTCAGGGAGATTCCGGTTCGTGGTAAGTGTAGCCGCGAAGGCCGTCCTGATAAGCGATCATGAGGGACTTGCGCTCGCGGCCGGTGATGACCTGCTGTTTGACGGCCAGCTCGGCTTTTTCGCGGAAGCGGCGTTCCACCTTTTTCGGATCGTATTCCACATACTCGAGGACATCGGCGACCGAATCACCCTCAAGTTCGTGGAAGTACTCTACGGAGCCTTCCTGGTCGAAACGCACCCCGACGACGTGTGGATCGCCGAACAGGTTGTGCAGGTCGCCGAGGGTTTCCTGGTAGGCGCCGACGAGAAAGGCACCGAGGACATACTCTTCCTCTGGCTTCCATTCATGGAGCCTGAGGGTGCGCCGCATCTCCTGCTGATCGATGAAACGGTCGATTTTCCCGTCACAATCGCAGGTGATGTCGGCGATAATACCTTCGCGGGTCGGCTCCTCCTTCAGGCGGTGAATGGGCATGACGGGGAAAAGCTGGTCGATCGCCCATGAATCGGGAAGCGATTGAAATACACTGAGGTTGCCGTAGTAAACATCGGCAAGGGCGCTGTCGAGGTGCTCAAGATCGCGCGGGGTACGCCGCAGTTTCTTCATCTTTTCCTGGATGGTCAGCATAACGTACCAGAAGATTTCTTCCACTGTGGCCCTTTCCCGGATGCTGATACTGCCGTGCCGGAACAGAGTACGGATCTCGTCACGGTAATAAAGGGCGTCGTGAAAGCACTCCTGAAGATTTCGCGTGCGCACGGAGGTGGCAGTATCCCGGATATTGGCCGTAAGCTCGTGCGCGTCCTCCGGCAGGTCGGGAAGTTTTCCGTCCACGGAGAGGCGCCCGACTTCGAGAATATTGAAAAGGAGGACGGAATAATAGGCCACGCTGGCGCGACCGGATTCGGTGATGACGGTGGGGTGCGGGTGTTGTCCTTCATCAAGGACACCTTTTACGACCTCGATCATGTCCCGGGCATATTCGTTGATGGTGTAATTGCAGGAGCTGTCGGAACTGGTGTGGGAACCGTCGTAGTCGACAGCGAGGCCCCCGCCGAGGTCGAGCATACCCATGGCGGCCCCTTCCTCGACAAGGCCACAATAAAAGCGACAGGCCTCGGTGGCGGCGCTGCGCAGATCCCGGATGTTGGGCAATTGCGAGCCGAGGTGGAAGTGCAGCAACCGCAGGCAGCCAAGGGCTTCGGCTTCCCGCAATTGTTCCACGACTTCCATGACCTGATAGGCGTTGAGACCGAAGACGCTGCGGTCGCCTCCGGACTCGCGCCAATGGCCGCCGCCACTTGAGGAGAGCTTGAGGCGAACGCCGAGAACGGGGTCGATTCCGAGCGCCCGCGCCCGCTTTAAAATCAAGGACACTTCCTGTACGGTCTCGATGACAAAAACGCAGTTCATGCCCAGCTTGCGCGCGTAGAGGCCGAGATCGATGAACTCCTCGTCCTTGTAGCCGTTACAGATGAGAAGGGCCTCGGGATCGCTGAGGTAGGCCATCGCGGCGATCAGCTCGGGCTTGCTCCCGGCCTCCAGCCCGTGGTGAAAATCCTGCCCATAGGTGCTGATCTCCTCAATAACCTGTTCCTGCTGATTGACCTTGATCGGGTAGACCCCGCGGTAGGCGCCGTCATACCCGTATTCCCGGATGGCGGCGCGGAAGGCCTCGTTCAATGTCTTAATTCGTGAATACAGGATGCCCTCAAAGCGGAGGAGGACCGGCAGGGACCAGCCGCGTTCCTTGATCCCGTCGACGATGCGCGTCAGGCTGACGCTGTTCCCGCCCGCTTCGCCGGAGGGCGTCACGGCAACCTCACCGTCGTCGTTAATGTGAAAATAGCCGTTTCCCCACTGGTCGATTCCGTAGAGGTCCCGGGAGCGACGCGGAGTCCAGCGGTCGTGTATTTGTTCGAATCCAGCCATAGTCAGGGGAAGATCGTACGAACTGGCTGGCGACTACGCAACCGGCAGGGCTTTTTCTCCGATGCGTTCGAGCAACAGGGCCACGGCCTCCGCGGATGAGCGCGGGCCCTCGTCGGTTTTGTTGACGCGGCTGCGGACGGTGACCTTGTCTTCGGCGACTTCCTTTTTTCCGAGAACAAACATGTAGGGGACACGATCCACTTCGGCGCGCCGGATCTTGGCCCCCAGCTTGTCGGAGTGGCCGTCGATAGAGGCGCGCACCTTTGCCGCGCTCAGTTTGGCGAGGAGCGACTGGGCCGCTTCCATCTCCTCGTCAGTAATGGGGAGGAGGCGAACCTGCTCTGGCGCGAGCCAGACCGGAAAATTTCCTCCGAAGTGTTCAATGAGGACGCCGGTGAAGCGTTCCATGGAACCGAAGGGGGCCCGGTGGATCATGACCGGTCGGTGTTCCTTGTTGTCGGCCCCGACGTAGGTGAGGTCGAAGCGTTCGGGCAGGTTGTAGTCGACCTGGACGGTCCCGAGCTGCCATTCGCGACCGATGACATCCTTGACGACAAAATCGATCTTGGGGCCGTAGAAGGCGGCTTCGCCAGCCTCCTCGGAGTAAGGCACGTCGAGGGTTTTCGCGACGGCGCGGAGAGCGGCTTCGGCCTTGTCCCAGAGGGCCTCATCCCCGGTATATTTTGAGGAATCGGGGTCGCGCAGGCCGATGCGGACGCGGTAATCGCGCATGCCGAGGGTTCCAAAAACGGTCCGCACGAGATCGAGACAGCCTTGAATTTCCTCCTCCACCTGCTCTTGGGTGCAGAAAATATGGGCGTCGTCCTGCGTGAAACCGCGGACGCGGGTGAGGCCATTGAGTTCGCCGGACTGTTCCCACCGGTAGACGGTCCCGAACTCGGCCAGGCGAACAGGCAGGTCCCGGTAGCTGTGGGGTTCGGCGTCGAAGATCTTGATGTGCATGGGGCAGTTCATCGGCTTGAGGATGAAGCCGTCGACCTCGCCTTCATTGAGTCGGTTGCTGAGTTCAGCGCAGGAACAACCCTCCCCGGCGAGCTGGTCGAGGGCTTGTCCCTCGACGATGGGAAAGAACTGCGAATCCCGGTAGTAGGGAAAGTGCCCGCTGGTCCGGTACAGGCCAAGTTTGCCGATATGAGGAGTGAATACCTCGGCGTAGCCCTGCCGACGCAGTTCCTCGGCGATGAATTCCTGCAGCTCCTTGCGGATAACCGAGCCCCGGGCGGTCCAGAGAACAAGTCCGGAGCCGACCTGCTCATCGATCTGGAAAAGGTTAAGCTCGCGGCCGAGTTTGCGGTGGTCGCGCTTTTTTGCCTCCTCAAGCTTTTCAAGGTATTCTGCGAGTTCGGCTTTGCTGGGAAAGGCCGTTCCGTAGATGCGCTGCAGCTGCTTGTTGGCGGCATCCCCGCGGTGGTAGGCGCCGGCCACGGAGAGGAGCTTGAAGGCCTTCAGTTTTTTGGTGTAGTTGACATGCGTTCCGGCGCACAGGTCGACGAACTCGCCGTTGCGGTAAAAACTGATTGGCTCGCCTTCGGGAATGTCGGCGAGGCGGCCCAGCTTGTAGCGTTCCTGACCAATTTCGCGAATGAGTTTTTCCGCCTCTTCACGGTTGGTCTCGAACCGTTCAAAAGGCTGGTTTTCCTTCACCACTTTGCTCATCTCTTCCTCGATTTGTTCCAGATCTTCGCCGGTGATTTGCCGGTCGAGGTCGAGGTCGTAGTAAAACCCGGTTTCCGTGGGCGGTCCAATATCGAGCTTGGCTTCCGGGAACAGGCGCAGAACCGCGGTTGCCATGACGTGGGCGCACGAATGGCGAATCTCTTCCAGAGGTGTCATGGAGCCCATGCAAGAAAGCCGTGCGCATTCAGGCAATGGGAAATCCGGGCGGGCTGAAAAATTGCGGATCGGTCATTGCCGGTCCCGGGAGCGGGGGTAGGGTAGCTCCTTATGGACAAGCTCCACCTGCAAAGCTTTGAGCTGCCTCCGCTCGGGACCAACCTGTATACCGTGGCCTCCGAAAGTCTCCAACAGCTGGCCGTTTTTGACGCGCCCCTGAATGGATTTACCACCGTGGAAAACCTCCTTGTGCGCAGTGGTTACACGCTGGAAGGGCTTTATCTCACGCATGGGCATTGGGATCACACCCTTGATGCGAAAAAATTCGCGGACAATGGCACGCGTCTTTTCGGCCATGACGGGGACAGGACCTTTTTCGAGGATCCGTCGGTAATGGCGGACTTCGCCCTACCGGGACTGGAGATGCCGCCGGTGAAGGTGGACAGGTGGTTGCGCCAGGGAGAGGAATTGGAAATCCTCGGTCATCCGGTGGAGGTCCGCGAAGTCCCGGGGCACAGTCCCGGAAGCGTTTTATTCTGGTTTAAGGAAGACGGCTTTGCCATCGGCGGGGACGCTCTCTTCCGGCGCGCCATCGGGCGTACCGATTTTCCGGGTTGTTCCTTCGAGGAACTGGCTTCCTCCATCCGGAACCAGATCTATTCCCTGCCTTCGGAAACCATCATCCATCCCGGGCACGGTCCCGCTACGACGGTCGAGGAGGAACGGGAGGAGAATCCGTTTGTCATGGCGTGAAGCCCCACTGAACGCCACCGGGGGAGAGGAAGCTCATGGACGACGAAAATTTAATGCGCATCGCCCTTGCGGAAGGTGCAAAAGCGATGGGGCGCACACACCCCAACCCGGCCGTGGGGGCCGCCATTCGTCATCGCGGGGAAGTGGTCGCCCGGGGCCGCACGCAACCGCTGGGAGGTCCCCATGCCGAAATTATGGCCTTGCGGGCTTTCGCCGAGACAGGGCTCAAGCCGGATGAGGAGACGACGATGGCCGTGACGATGGAGCCTTGTTCGACAGTGGGACGTACGGGAGCTTGTACCGATGCGATCCGGGAGGCCGGCTTTCGGAAGGTGGTAATCGGTGTGGCGGATCCATGGCCGGCTCACCGGGGGCGCGGGGTCGGGATTTTAGAGGCGGCGGGCGTGAAGGTCCGCAGCGGCCTCCTCGAGCGGGAATGCCGGGACCAAAACATGATTTTCCACTGGGTGCACGAAAAGGGCGGCCCCTTCTTTGCCGGAAAAGTGGCCACGACGGTGGATGGTTGCATGGCCACGCGCAGCGGCCTTTCCAAATGGATCACCGGGGAGAAGGCGCGGGCCGACGTCCACCGCTGGCGGCGCTATTTCCCCGCCATCGCGGTGGGCGCGGGGACCGTCTTTTCCGATAATCCGGAACTGACCGCCCGCCTGCCCGGCGAGGAACCATGGTGCCCGCGGCGGTTCGTTTTCGACCGTAACCTTATTACCTTCAAGGAATCCCTTGCCCGCGTTTACACCGATGAATGGCGCGATCGCACGGTGGTGGTGACTTCAAGAGAACGCGAGGCGGAGGCTCGCAAGCTGGAGGAAAAGTACGGGATTCGCTTCTGGTGCCTTTCCGAGGCAATCAAGGACCTGAGTTTTCCGGAGTTTTCCGAACGTTGCTGGGAAGAAGGCTTGCAGGGTTTGTTTGTGGAGGGAGGCGCCCAGTTGTTAAGTTCCTTCCTTGGCGCCCGCGCTCTGCATTACCTTTTCGCCTACCGCGCGCCGAAGCTACTCGCCGATACCAGTGGATTGACCCCTTTCATGGGCGAAGAACCCGCTTCCATGGAGGATACGGTCCAGCTCCGCGA
>CAYFRH010000084.1:0-10709 GCA_964345345.1 uncultured Puniceicoccaceae bacterium
TCTCGGTCGATGGCCGGGAGGTCTTCGCGGAAACGACCGCTTTTCCGATCCGGCTCGCGGTCGCGATTCACCGCCGCTTCCACCTCATCCAGCCCGAGGCGTATTCCCATTACTACGTCCTTCGGAATAAACTGCGGTGGACCGGCGACGCGGTCTTTCGCGGGCTCGAGGGAGAATGAATTCGCCATTCAGGATGGTCCGGAAAGATGCTGGTGCGCCAGCCTTCCGGCCGGAAGGCGCAGCAATTCCATTCTAACGTTTACATCGTAGGTTCGGGATCGCTACAAATTGGGCGGTATGGAAAAATTCCCTCTGGAAATTTTTATCTTTTCCTTCAACCGGGGTCGGGTCTTGACTCACTGCCTCAATTCGGTGCTCCGCCATATTCCGCAAGCAAGGGTGACCGTGGTGGACGACAATAGTACCGATCCCGTTACGCGGGATGTCCTGCAAAACCTGCCCGACCAAGTGAAACTCCTTCAGCCCCGGCCCGGTAAAGGCAATAAGTACGGGGGGCTTTATCAGAATTTGCAGGAAGCCTACGAAAGGGCGGAGGCGGAATTTATTCTCTTCACCCAGGATGACGCTCAAGTTGTCCGTGAGTTCGATAATACGGATATTGAATACATTCGGGGATTCTTCAATTCCTTCCCGAATGCCGCTTTCCTTAATCCGTTGTTTCGTTTGTCAACCCGCCGCTCACGACGCAGAAAGGTCCATTTTTCCGAAGAATTTCCAACCTTCTTCCACGCCCTTGATGAACGGTTCCGGGATCGTTCCATGACAATGTATTACACCGATATCATGATCGCTTCGAAGTCCCGGTTGCAGGAGGTGGACTGGCATTTCCAGCAGAATGAGCGGACGACGGCTTTCCATGCCCGGAAGCACTTTACGAAAATGGGCTGTATGGTTCACCCCTTCCTTTGCCAATTGCCCGAGGTCCCGGCTTACCGGTCCGGTCAGAAGACATGGGCCATGCGTCAAATAAGCAAAAAACAGAGCGGAAAGATCTGCGGCTTTCGCGATATGACCAGCGATGAGGTGGCTTCCCTGCGTAGTCGCCCGCAAGGACATGTTCCTTACGCCGACGAGTGGCTCCACTGTACCGGACGGAAACCGAAGAGACCTCTCCGACACAAGGTTGACGACGCCTACCCGTTATTGAAACAGTTTCACAAGCTGGAGTTGAAACTTCGGCAATAAAGGTCCCGCCGTCCCCGCATCAGGTTCCCAACGCAAAACCAGGCGGGCTTAGATCAGGATCCAAGGCCTGACGCCGTCCGTTTCACCAATTGCCTCACGCGGCCGGATGCGAGAACCAATGCCACAAGCGGGCCGAGGACTGGCTGAGGCCGTCCATGAGGGTATAGACAACGGGAATTACGATCATAGTGAGGAAAGTGCCGACCAAGAGGCCCGATGCGGCGACGATGCCGAGGGGGCTCATACGTTCCAGACCGATGGCCATCTCGAAGATGAGGGGGGTGAGGCCGATTACCGTTGAGGTGGTGGTCATTAAAATTGGCCGCAATCGCAACCGGACCGACTGCACGATGGCCTCCTCGCGGGGCTTCCCGGAGGCACGGGCTTTGATGATGAAATCGAGAAGGAGAATGCTGTTGTTCACGATAGTGCCGCCGAGAAAGATCATCCCCATCATAGCCGGCATGCACATGGGCTTGTTGAAAAGGAGCAGGCCCCAGAAGCTACCTGCCACCGCCAGGGGGATGGCGGCCATGATCGTGAGCGGATGCAGGAAGGATTTGAACAGGGCGACCAGTAAAATGAACAACAACACCAAACCGATGACCAGCGCGCCGCCGATCGCCATTTGGTTCGTCTTCATATCCTTGGCCGTGCCTTCAACCTTAATGCTGTAACCTGCCGGCGTCTGTATCCCCGAAAGCTTTTCTTTTACCATGGTGGCTACTTCGACGATGGTGTAGCCACTATTGACCGCGGTAATGTTAATCGTCGGCATTAAGTTTTCGCGGGTGATGTAGGGCTGCGCCCGATGCGGATGAATTTCGGCAAGACTCCGCAAGGGTACTTGCCCCATCGCGGAGTTGAGATAAACATCCCGCAACTGCGAGGGCGCTTCAATGTCGTTGCGTCGATATTGAACCATCACGGGTATATCAAGATAACCTTGCAGGCGAAGGGAAGTGGCGGGGATGCCCTTGACGGCGGTGCGGAGTTCGTTGGCTACCGCCGTCGGCGAAAGGTGATAAACCTCGGAGAGTTCGGGATCGATCACAATGCGCGACTCACGTTTGTCGATGTGCCAGGTCCTCTGCACGTCCTCCATGCCCGGCGTATCATCGAGCTCCAAAAGAACATCCCCGGCCAATTCGTCCAGCACGTCTCGGTCCGGCCCACTGATAATGATGTCCAGCGGCGCTCGGGTGGTCGAAAGAGGAGTAGCCCCGAATTCGGAAATAGTCGAACTCCGGACTCCGGCAATTTGGCTGATCTTTTTGCGCCAATCGGACTGAATCTCCCAAATATCGTTCTCCCGTTCTGTGCGTGCGACAAGGGTAACTTTGATTTGCCCGGATTGGGCGGTTGCGCCGCCGCCCCCAAAGCTGATTTCACCCGGTTCCGAGCCGACGACCGAAGAGATCGTCAATACCCCGGGAGTTTTTTGGATGACCTCTTCGATTTCAGATAAAACCGATTCCACTTTTTGGGGCGAAAAATTTGCAGGCGTCTCAAAATTCAGATTCACAATGCCCGTATCCATCGGCGGCATAAGTTCGGTGCCGAGCAAGGGCTTCACCTGCTTCATGGTGAATATAAAAAATACCGCTACGAGTAGCAGGACGATCCATCGATGACGCAAGGCCCGGCGCAACAGCAGAAGATAGAATTGTCCGAGCCGTTCCACAGCGCGTTCCGTGAAGGTAAAGATCCGCTCGATAAAGTTGCGCTTCATTTCTCCTTTGGAAAGCAAGCGCGAAACGATCAGGGGCACGATGGTGAGGGCAACCAGTAATGAGCCAATCAGGGTGGCGCAGATAATCAGATTTAATGGCCGCATAATCTGCTGCGTGTAGCCGCCCGTAAACATGACGGGAATAAGCACGATAACCGTCGTCAGCAAGCCCCCCGTAATCGCCAGATTGACTTCGTTTGTCCCGACTGAAGCGGCACGCCGGGGGTCGCCATCCTTGTCGTCCCGATAATGGCGGTAGATGTTTTCCAGCACAACAATCGAGCCATCCACCACCAGGCCCACGGAAATAATCATCGCCGACAGCGTGACCATATTGAGGGTGTAGGGACTGAACCATAATACGACCAGGCCGATCAAAAAGGCCATCGGCAGGCTGACCGCAACCACAACGGCCGCGCGCATATCCGCCAGAAAGACAAAGATCACCGCAATGGTCAGGGCAACCGCCTGAAGCAGGGAGGAACGCATACCGCTGACATTCAGATCGATGAGCGGACGCTGGTTATCCGTAATCGTGAAATCAATATCGGCGTATTTGGCACGGAGTACCGGCAACCGCTTTTTGACATTCTCAATTGCTTCGACGGTCGCTCCCTCATCCGAACGCAAAATATTCATCGCGATGGCCGGTTTGCCGTTTCCATGGTAGAAACTTCGCTGCTCCGTTTGCCCCAACGCGACCCGCGCCACATCGCCCACCCGCAGAACTCCTCCATCGGCGTAGCGAATGGGCACGCGGCGGATTCCCTCAAGGTCGAAGAACTCACCGGATACCTTGACCAGATATTCCCGCTCGGGAGAATAAATGATCCCCGCCGGCGCCGACACGTTATGACGCGCCAGAGCTGACAGGAGATCCTTGAGCGTCAGATCATTCGCGGTCAGGCTTTCTCTGGAAACGTTGACTTTGACCTCCGGTTGATGCGCGCCGAAGACGTCCACGTCCGCTACCCCTGCGATATTGAGCAACTCCTCTTCAATCTGGTTCTCCGCAAGGAGGCGAATCTGGGACAGATCCGTCCCGCTTTCCGGCATGGGCGCCAGGGAAAGGGTGAGCAAGGGACGGGTTGCGTCCGAAATCCGGTAAATGCGAGGCTCGCGAATCCCCGAAGGCAACAAACTACGGATCCGGCTGACCACATTTTGCATATCAACAACCGCTTCCCCCGGATCCTTGCTGTAATAAAATTCCGCGTTGATCGAGGACACCCCGTCCCGGCTCGTGCTGGTGATGCGCTTCAGTCCGCTGAGCGTGTTAATTTCCTTTTCGATGACCTGCGTAACCTTATCCGTCAAATCGTCCGCATCCGCCCCCGGCCACACGGTGACCACGACTGCCTGGGGAGGAACCGTATCGGGAAACAGCTCGGTCGGCGTCCGGACAAAGGCAAAGATTCCCAACGCGGCGATCAGTAGCGAAACGGCAATGACCCCGTACGGAAATTTGATTGAGGCATCCGAAAGATTCATGGCCGGGCCTTCACTTTCATTCCTTCGTTCAGTCGTGCCCACCCAAGGAAGGAATGAACGACAACCTTTTCCCCCTCGTTCAAGCCCTCTACGGCAGCCTGATCGTTGGCCGTACCTAAAATAGCAATACGTCGCGATTGTAATGAGCCGTCCTCCACGACAAAAACCCGCGCCTCGCCATCGCTACCGATCCCCTCGATTAAAGCACTGGCCGGGATAAGCGAAACATTCCGGTGCTGCCTGTAGGTAACCCTCGCCGTCAAATATTCGCCGGAGGTCAGGCCGCTGCTCTGCTCCTCGCTTAAAACGACCTCGGCGCGCGCCATACGGGCACGGTTGAGGGTCGGATAGAGCCGCGATATCGTCCCCTTTCTGTTTTCGCGCCCGACCCGGAAAACGACCGGCAAGCCCTCCTCAATAGAAGCCAGGTCGTTCTGAGGCACATCAAGAGTAAGCATTATTCCGTTGTCACTTTCTATCACAAGAAGGGTTTTGCCTGGAGCGGCCTGGTCGCCGGGATCGACCAGTCGTGAGGAGACGATTCCGGCAAAACGACTTTCAAGCACGCAATAGCTGAGGATCGTTTCCAGCTCTTCTTTCTGTGCCTCCAGAGAGTGGATCTGCTCTTCGATCGCATCAGATTTCTGCCGCGCGGCCTCAAGTTTACCTTCGATGTCATTCTTCCGCTCGACGGTTTGCTCGGCCTGAGAGGGCGGGATTGCTCCGCTGTCCCCAAGCTCGGTTTCCCGCTCCGCCTCGCGAGTCCAATAGTCCAGCGAATTTTCCAAAGAGGCCACCGTCGCCTGGTTGCCGCGCAATTCGGCCTTCGCTTGTTTGATCCGCGCCTCCACCCCCTTGAGCTGAGCCCGGATCTCGCGGTGATCGAGAGTGAGTAGGGTCTGCCCCCGTTCAACCGCGCTTCCCTCATCAACGTTGATATTCTCAATTCTGGCGGTGACCCGCGCCGTAACATTGGCTTTCCGGATCGGCTCAGCCACCGCCATGTATTCGTAAATCTCTTTAAGGTCGCCTCGCTGCACCGTCGCGGTTTGGACAAGGGTCGCCGGCAGCTGGAAACGCGGTGCTTGCGCAAGGGACTGTTTCTTCTGCAAAATCAACATGAAGCCGCCCACCAGCAAGCCGATGAGAACAGCACCCGCGACAATCCAGCGAAGCGGTAGCGTAAACTTTGTTTTCATTGAAATTCTCCTGTTGCCAGTTCGATTTGCGCACGTGCAATCTGAACTTCGGATAGAGCACCGTAATACTGAGTCTCCGCCTCCAGCAAAGCGGACTGCGAATCGAGGACGTCCACGATCGCGCCTCGCCCGAGCCCGTATTTCTGCCGTTCGATGCGCAGGCTTTCTTCGGCCTGTTCCACGGACTTGCGAAGGGTACGCACCCGCTCCGAAGCCGAACGGAAATTCCGTAGAGCGGTTTCAACCTCCAATCGAATCTGCAGTTGCAGTTCACGCCATCTTTCTTGTCTTGCGGCCAGTTTGGCCCGTTCTTCCCGCACTTTCGCCTGAATGCGGCCGCCCTCGAAAAGCGGAATATCGACCCCGATCCCAAGGCTTCCCACTTCTTCCGCATCATCGGCACCTGTCGGTTGGACGGTCGGATTCGCCGCCCAACGCCCTCCATATTTCGCGAAAAGGCTGACATTGGGCGAATGACCTGCGCGGGCCGCGTCGACCCGCTTCGCCTGTGCCTCAAGTTCTTTTCGCATCGCGAGGTAATCGGGGCGCTTTTCAAAGGCGAGAGCCAGAGCCTCCTTCAGTGAAAGCGAATGAGCGACGCCGCGCTCCAGCGTACCCTGCAATTCCAGGGAGGGGCCGCCGGCTTCGATACCCATCAGATTTCGTAATCGTTGATTTTGGATCGCCAGCGCATTGCGTTCGGCCACGATTTTTTGCCGGATATCAGCCAGTTGGACTTCCGTACGCAGCCGATCCACCTTGGCCGCTTTTTCCTCCGCAATCAGGTCTTTGATTCGCTTCAGGTGAGACTCAAGCGCTTCCTGCGAGAAAAGGAGAGACTCGATCAACTCCTCCTGAGCCAACATGGCAAAGAACAGGTTCTTCAGGTTGAAAACAAGAATTTCGCGTGTTCGCCCCAACCGATATCCGCCGGCCTCGGTCAAAAGCTCCGCGGCCCGAGCTTCATTGATCAGCCGCCCGCCCCTGAAGAGGGGCATTCTTACCGCCAATCCCCCCGAATAAATGGCGTCGCTGAAAGTTCCCGGTTGCCCGTTGAACTCCGGGGCTAATAGCCGCTGGTCATTTTGGTGGCGGGTGTAATCCCCTTCCGCTGTCAGGGAGGGCAGCATCGCCCCCCTTGCTTGGTCTTTGCGGGCTGAAGCGCCCTCGACATCGAACGCCGAGGAAGCAACGTCAGGATTGTTCTCCAATGCAATCGCAATGATCTCGGGAAGTTGAAGCTTCCCAAGGTCAGCGGACATTTCGGAAGGTGCCCCGTCGATAGCCTTGGCCTGCGTCTCGAGACGAACTTGGGACCCTCCAGGACCATAAGGATCGGTCGGCGATAGCAGGGCACAGCCGCCTAACATCAACAAAACCAGCGAAAAGGCCGTAACGGAGACATGATGGGTGCGTTCCATAGTCGGGAAACAGAGGAGCAATAAGCTTTTACCTCTGAGAGTAAACCGAAGAATTGCCGGCGTGGATCGCCAGCATCCCCGCAGAATTCTCGTTCCTTCTTTGCCAATTGCCCGACCGTGCAGAATCTCCTCTCCCCACCTGCTGAGGCGTCCTCTCATGGCCGTGGCAACCCCTTCTCCGTTTTCCGATCACACCCTAACCGGTACCGCCACCGGAAAATCCTGCTTATTGCGGCGCATATCCTGCCTACCCAGCCGTTACCTGATCATGAGCTTGCTATTTGCATCATAGCGGGAACGCCCCCTTTGCGACAACTGCTTAATCCCCACGGAACAAGTCCCCAGCGCAGAAATCAAGCAGGCTCAGATCGAAATTCAAAGGCTGACTTCGCCAAGTCCAGTTTATGAACCTTTTATGGCATCACCTCATAATGTTTACAATTCATATATTTAATATTGCAGGATAATTCCGGATCGTCATTTTCGCCGCACTATGCACCTTCACGACTTAGTTCTGTTTCATCCTCCTTACACTGCGGAAAACCTCCCCAAGGTTACGGAACTGGTTTCGGAAGACGTGCGCCAAAGGTACTACGATTTTATCTGGGAACCTTGTAATCGGCACACCTTTGCCCGCCCGGATATCGAGAGCCGCATCGAGCGCGATCCCTTCCCGATCCCCCACGCGACCGCTCGTGATCACTACTTTGCCGGAAGAGATGTCGAGTACTGGATTTCTGGCCTTACCGACGCCCTCATGGCAACCGAATGGGTAGCGGCTCACAAAAAGGACCATCCAATCGAGCGATACCTCGACTTCGGGTGCTCCTCCGGCCGTGTTGTCCGCCACTTTCTTTGTCAGAACTTTGCGCGCAGTTGTCATGGTACAGACCTGAACACGGGGACTATCCAATGGGCGCAGCAGCACATTCCCGCAGGTATTTTTCTAAACAATACCATCATTCCCCACCTACCGTTTCCCGACGCTTATTTCGACCTCATCACCGCCTATTCGGTTTTCACCCACATCGATTTGCTTGAGGAAGCATGGCTTCTGGAGCTGCGACGGGTCCTCCGCCCGGGAGGAACAATCGCTTTGTCCAATCACAGCGAAGCGGTCTGGTCTTCCATTAACCCGGACCACTTCATGTTTGAGGCCTTGAAAAACAGCCAGCCCACCGAAAATATCGAGATTACTCCGGAGATATTTTCTTCAGGAATGCCCTTCCCACGGTTTGGTTTCGTCAGTATCGAGGGCGTGGCCAACGAGATCAATATGTTCCGCAGCCGGAATCACATACGCGAAGCTTGGGGCCGTATCTTCACCATCGAGGCCATTATCGAGCGCGGCCACCTCTTCCATGACCTCATCTTTCTGAGCCATCCGGAGCCTTGAGCGAGAAAGCCTCCCCGCGCCTTTCAGAAAAGCGACTCGATCCATTTCTGCCCGGCAAACCGCGCAGTATCCGCCTTACTACTGCCTCAAGCCACGAATCGGTGGAGGTTCTCATCTCCAACCCAAGCGAGGGTTAGTCCAAAATCCAAGGGCTGACCCTGTGCGTTTACTCAAAATGGGGCTAAATTTATGAGACCCGAAAAAAATAGCTCTTCAAAGTTGCCTTCGGAAAAGAAGACATTTCTGTTTTGAGACCGTATCTCAATTTCTTTCAGAAAAACGCAACCATGACTGAGAATAAATCAATAAAAATTCTATATGGCACCATGACCGGCAATGCGGAAGAACTGGCGGAGGACCTTGCCGAGAAACTCGGCAAGATTGGCTATGCCACCGAAGTCAGGGATGCCGGAGACTATGATGTGGAAAACTTGCAAAATGAAAGGAAACTGGCGGTTGTCATCTCCACATGGGGTGAGGGTGAGCCTCCCGATGATGCCGAGGATTTTTGCTTTGCTCTCTACGAGGGCAAAGCCGGTGAGCTGCCCGATCTTGAATTCGCGGTATGCGCTCTTGGCGATACCTCTTACGATGATTTTTGCGGTTGCGGCCGTCGGGTCGAGGAAGCCTTTCTGAAGGCGGGCGCTTCCAAGATGATCGATCGTGTCGACCTCGATGTTGATTTCGAAGGCGGCTACGACGAATGGGCCAAAAAGCTCACGGACCAGTTGGATCGCTGAGCAAAGGCCCTACCTTCCAAAAACACAGGTGAGGAGGCCATAAGCTCGCCGCCGCCACCGCCGCCGGGCACACTCGCGTCCATGCTTCCCAGTGCCTCTCGGAAATGCCCATAATCGCCCTTGGCCCAGAGTACTAACAATTAGTTGCAGAAATTTTATCGGTAAATTTTTCGTTGTTCTTACGATGGGCACCCGGTCGCCGCTTTGGTATTGAAAATTCAGAGGGTATGCCTCTAACGGGCGGGCGTATCCGGAAAAAATCGAGTCCATTGGAGTCTTCCGCGCCGTCGAGGTGGAATGACACTGGAGGTTGTCCGGGATGCAGCTGACCGGTTTCTGGGGTAGCTGAATTCCGCCTCAGGGCAGGTTACCTGCGGCGAGCATCTCGCGACCGCGTGCCGACAGCTGCATCGATACACGGTAGTAGGTAAAATCAATTTTCGCCAGATCTGTTTCTGAAACAAACATTTCGTCGGCTTCTCCTTCCACCGGATTGAAAACATCTCTCCAATCCTTCAAATCGGAGGAGACCTGTGACTGATAGACGAACCACTCGCGCATTGGAAAAGTGACTTGCGGTGTTGTGCCGCTGACAGTGGTTTGCACCGGACCGGGGCGGTTTTCTTCAAGCACGCTTTGTTCCAGTTCAACAGCCAGCTCTTGCTTAACCGCGATGGCAGCGTCGCGCCGGTCCTCGGCCTCCTGCCGGTCCTCCTCGAAAACGGCCACGAGAGCGACGGCGTCGTCGCATGCGGAGTTTTCCTCTTCCTCGCATTGTTCCAATTGTGACTCGATGGCCGCCAAATCAGCTTCGCGCGCCTTTAAGTCATTCTCCGCGGCGGCGAAATCATTCTGGGCGGCAGCGAGTTCCGATTGGCTGATCAATCCCTGTCGGAATAGATCCTCTGCACGTTGGAAATTTGTTTGTGCCGCTTCTGCATCGGCCGCCGCCTGCATGACCGCCTCTCTCGCCGCAGCGCGCTGGGCGATCAACCTATCGCACTGCGAGTTTGGCGGATTGTCGTTACGACATTGCTCGAGAACGCCCTCCGCCGTGGCCAAAACGCTTTCCGCCTCGTCGAGTTCCGCTTTGGCCTTCGCGATGACCTCATCCTGCGCATTCATGCGGTCGAAGATTTCCTGTGATTCCTGCGCGGACAGGCACGTGACGGCTGCAGTAGTGAATAAACCAACAAGAGCCGCCTTCTTAAGTGGAGAAGAACAAAAAATTTTCATTACTTTTAGTAGCTAAATTAATGGATTGATGATCCGTCCAAGTCAAGGAGCTGAGAGAAATCCACCACTTGGAATTCTGCTAAAATGCCTTTCCAAAAAGCGAATTGATCCTATTCCCATCTCCAAACCGGGCGGGCTTACACCTATATTCAAGGTCTGATCATTGTCGTCTGCATAAAATGTCTGCTTAATTTATGGAACACGGAAAAAAGCGCATTCCAACGTTTCTTTACCAAAAACATGGCGCCGTTTTGGAATTTAGTTTTTGCTTTCCTCTCTGCGAGGGCA
>CAYFRH010000085.1:0-1357 GCA_964345345.1 uncultured Puniceicoccaceae bacterium
GGACCTGCTGGCAACGGAACCTTCTGTAGGGCCGGGGCTTGTCCCCGCGCCCACACTGCCTCTCAGCGGCGACGGCGCCCCCGCGCAAGGCGGGGCCCTACAGCCAACGGTGCCCCCGAGGCGACGAAATCCTTCTGTAGGGCCGGGGCTTGTCCCCGCGCCCACATTGCGACAGCGGATTCTCCGGGATACTGGTCAGTAATCCTCGCGCTCGGGGATGTCCGTGAAGTTGATATTCAGCATAAGAAGGATTTCGTATTCATGGAATTTAGCTTTGCCGGAAATCGGCTCAGTCGAGAAGACGCCGGTCCCGTCTTTTCGGTAGCCAAGTAGAGCGATTTTGGCGACGGAGTCCTTCTTTCGTGAAGCGTAAAGGGCGGCCTGCGGCGTTTCCACGGTCCCTACGGCAGGAATGGGCAACGGCAGTGAGGGAATTCCGACCAGGGAATCGGCGGAGTCCACGCCGAGGGCACCCACACGGGCTTCCACGATGAGGTCGGCCTCCTCGCGCGAGGGCTGCAACAAGGCCCCGTTTTCGCTAAGGAGGGCACGGATGGAACCGATGACGTAGGGCTCGTCGTAGGACTCGATATATTTTTCCTCGAGAAACACCTTTTCGCCCGCCAACTGAGGCAATTCCACCCCTTTGAGAGCGTTGTCGGCAGCGGTGCTCAGCAAGAGCTGCTCGATGGCGGAACGGCTGGGCACGGTGATTTCGGAGGAGGTACAGCCCGTGAACAGGACGAGGCCGAGGGCGCCACCAAGCAACAGGAGGCGTCGGCCGCGGAAGGGAAAATAAGATGATTCAATCATTTTTCTGAGGAACTACGGTGCTTTCGATGGAAAATCTGACTTTGGCGGCGCTGCTTTCGACCGTTTCGGAAACAGTGATCCGTTCCACGTCCACGCCATGCTTGTCAATAAGGGCGTCCCGGATATTCAGGGCCCGATCCGTGGCAAGTTTTTCAAGGTCCGGCTCCGAATCGAGCCAGCGCCCGCGCAATTGTTCCTCCATTTCCGCGACCGTGGGCTCCGAAGCCGCTTGCGAAGCGCCGTCCGCATCGGAACCTCCTTGCGCCGTGGAAGCTTCCGTCGCCTCCGCGGAAGCCGTTTCCACGGCGGCACCTTCTTCAGGAGCGGTTTCTTCAGCAGCAGTCTCCTCCGATTCCGTCTCTTCGGCAGCAGTCTCTTCCGGTTCCGTTTCTGTCGCAGCAGTCTGTTCCGGTTTCTCCGCTCGGGTCATGCGCCGCATGATAGGAATTCGCCGGGAACTGGAAAGGTAGAAGGAACGCAATTGCCGTCCTGAGCCGGTGGAGGAATCCTCCTCGAGGTAAAACCCTTCCCCGTTGTCCCCGGA
>CAYFRH010000085.1:1457-10700 GCA_964345345.1 uncultured Puniceicoccaceae bacterium
TTTGCAGAGGCCTCCCCATCGCTGCGACCCGGCTCTATTTCGGTACCGTTGGACGACGGACCACCGATTTCCTTCCTGTAGGCGCGCCGGATTTTTGCGGTCCGGGAGTCGCCGGAAAATTTGGCCAACTGCTCTTCAAAACGGATTTCCCGCAAGGCGTCGCGATCCTCTTCCGGAGCAAAGGAGCCGACCAGGGAAAGAAGGAGCTTCGGACGGGAACCGAGCATTCCCGCGACCACCTCCAATGTCTCGGCGGCTTCGGCGGCAGGCTCGCGAGTGCCTGGAGCGAAGGAAACCGAGGAATAATCGGCCAGTTCCTCTCCCCCACCGGACGCAAAAGAAGTAAGCCCCGAAAGCATGCCACCGGTCATGTTGACGGCGAGGTTGAAGGGAGCCGTGACCGCTTTCAGGAAAAGGTTGCGAAAGACGTTCGCGACCACCTTCGTCGGATCGAAAGAGGGATCGGCGAGGCTACCGCGGACGGGAACATCCAGCTCGATCAAGCCCTTGCCGTTCTCCATCACCGCGATGGCGGTTCCGAGGGGATAGGTTTTTCCGTCAAATCCGCTAACCACCGGACCGAAACGAATCCGGTCCATCCGCACGACATTCTCCGCGTCCAATTCCTGTTCTTTGATGGAAACGTCTACATCGATCCCCAGCTTGCCTTCCTCGACGGGCTGGCCGAGGGCCATGACCGTGTAGGGAGAAAAAGACGTCATGGGCACGTCTTCGAGGGTCAGGAGGGCGGAGGTGGCCTTTTCAAGGTCCGCGAGACGCATCTCACCTTCGAGCCCAAGGGTACCCTGCCCCAGCAGCGTCGCGTCGAGCCGCAGCTTCGTCGCCGTTTCCGGGTCAAGGGTGAGGGGAGCAAGCTCGAGCTGTAGCGGATGCACAAGTACGTCAGCCTCGGGGGTTACGGAGGCGTCCCGGAAGTGGAACCGGCCCTCTTCGAGGCGGAAAGAGGCGATCCGCAGGTCCATGGGCGAGTCCGCCGCTGTCTCCGTCTCCACCTCTGCGGGTGGAGTCGCGACCTCTTCGACGGATTCCGCGACGTCTTCCGCCTCCTCGACAACGTCTTCCGTCTCTTCCACGGCGGGCAGTAATTGGAGGACGGTGAGCTCTCCCTCCGCGTCCCGGCGAAGCGTGAAGTCCGGCCGCGACCAGACAATCTCGCCGCTGCGCACGGAAAGAGGCGTCATCGCAACTTCAAGGTCTTCGAGGCGGAAACCTGCGAAGGAGGCGAAAGGTTGATCTTCTCCTGCCATTTGCGCGCGGAAATCCTCCATATGCAGCCGCGCGGTGGTGCGCAGGGAAAGCGGTTCCTTTTCCGGCAGGGAAAAGTCGAGGCCGATATCTTCGACAAGGGTCTCGCGCAGGGAGAGGTCCGCGTCACGCCGACCTTGCAGGGTCGCCCGAAGGCCCTGCAGCTCGAAACGGGCTCCGCTGATCTCCGCCCGTAGGGGATTCCCGAGAAGATGCGCGGTAAAGGGAATGCGCAACCCGAGCAGGCCATCTTGCAGGCGAACGCCTGCGGCTACCTCTGTAAAAAGAGAATAATCGGTCAGCTTGAGCGCTTCCGCTGTAAGTTCGCCGCTAACACGGAGAGGTTCCATGCGTACAACTCCTTCAAGACGAATTTCCTCTTTCGCCTCGGTGCGCGCGGAGAACAGGTAGCGATTTTCCGCCTCCGGGCCCGTCCGAAGATTCTCCAGACGGAAGCGGATGGGCTGCAGTGTTTTACTGAAAGGCCGGGCGCCACTCAGGTCGGTTACCTGCACGGCGAGGTCTTCCACGGCCAATTCCCCCAACCAGGCGGACGGAAGCGCAAAGGCCTCTTTGTCCCCTTCCGGTTCGGGCTCCGTTTCGGAGGACTCCTTTTCCACGAGAGCACTACTAAAATTGAGCTGGCCATCCTCGTCGATCCGCACGTCGGCAAAGCCGCGAAGGAGGGAAATCTCCCGCACCCTCCACTCTCCGTGGAAAAGTCCCCCGACGGGATCGGCATTAACCCGAAAACGGTCGAAGCGGGCAAGAGTCCGGCCATCCGGGCCGGTCCAGGCAAAATTGCGGACGGAAACGACGAAGGTGAGCGGATTCAGCCAAACCGACCCGATCGCAACTTCCCCGCGCAGATGGTCTTTCGCCAGCCCCGGACCCATCCACTTCGCTGCCAATGGTAAAAGAAGAAAGCCAAGAAGAAGATAAAGTAGAGCCGGAATAGCGAGAGCGGCCAACAGCCACTTCCTCCAACGCCCGCGCCAGTGGAATCTGGGTTTCGTCGTCATGTGATTGAGAGAATAGAGAGTGGATCCTTTTCCAATCCGGCGGAAACCGGATTGACAAGAATCTTCTCCCTTGCGCCATAATTATCGCACCGTATGCGCTCGCAATCGCCTGTCCGTTTCCTGATTTTAATTTTTGTTCTTACTCTTCCCATCGCTGCCGCCGCGCAATCGGCCCGGGGCAACGAGGGCCGATTGGAAGCGCTGCAGTCGTTGCTCACTGCCGTGGAGACGAGAGAGCAGGAAGTCGCCCGCCTCCGCTCGGAATTGGAAGAGGCTCGGACGCTGCCCGGGAAAGAGCGCCTGCGCGAACGTCTCGAAGAAAAGAGCGGCCGCCTTGAAGAAATCCGGAACCGCTTCCGCGAATCCGCCGCCGGAATTGACGACAGCCTTTTCGAAACCCAACCGGAAGAGGCCTTCTCCTGGGAAAATACCCTTGGCAAAATCCTTGAGCCGGTCCTTGACGAGATCGAGAAGGCGACGGCCGCTTCCCGCAAACGGGCACAGCTTGAAGAGGAAACCGCCTTTTTCGAAGAACGTGCGAAGGTCGCCGAGCAAGCTCTCTCGCGGCTCAGCCAAACCATCGCGGAGGCGACAAACCCCGCTCTCGTCGAGGCTCTCAAGGCCGAAAGGGAACGATGGCGCGAACGTCTCGTGCTCGCCGAGAGCCGAGCCAACGCCGCAAGGCTCGAGTTGCGCGGTTTCAAGGCAAATAATCCCGGCGTCATTGGTGGCACCACCTCCTTCATCCGGGATTTTCTGGCCGAGCGAGGCCTGAATCTGCTTCTGGGGATTCTGGCTGCAATGGGAGTTTTCTTCGGCCTTCGCATCCTCCTTTTGCTGTTTCGCGGGATCGGGCCCTCCACCCGTTCCAATACTTTCGCGGGCCGCCTGTTCCTGCTCCTGACCAATCTTCTGAGCGTGATCGGGGCCATCGCTGCCCTCCTCATTACCTTCTCGGCAGCGGGAGATCTCTTCCTGCTCGGCATTGTCCTCATCTTTCTGATCGGAGCCGCCTGGGCGGGCATCCGCGTCGTGCCGCAGTTCGTCGAGTCCCTCAAACTGATCCTGAACATCGGCATGGTTCGGGAGGAACAGCGGATCGAATTTGACGGGGTTCCATGGAATGTCGCCTCCCTTGGTTTCGCCTGTATTCTTGAAAACAAGGACCTCGATCATGCCCGCCAGCAATTGCCCGTCCGTCACCTCGTCGGCCTCCATTCCCGGCCGTGGTGCGCGGACGAACCGGCTTTTCCCATGCGCCGCGGGGAATGGGTCCAGCTCGCGGACAAAACCATCGGCGAATCAATCGCCCAGAGTCCGGGCATGATCACCTTGCGCGAATGGGGCGGCGCCCTTGTCACCTACCCCACACCGGACTTTCTCAACCAACGTCCGCGCAACCTCTCCCGCAACGGATTTCGCGTTCTCAGCCGATTCCGCCTCGATTACGGCCACCGGGAGGAGGTCACCACGACAATTCGCGAACAGCTGGAAGAAGCCCTTCGCGCAGGGATTCCCGAAATTGTCGGCGACGGGGCCGTTCGCGAAGCCCGCGTTCGCTTTGCCGCCGCCCGCACCAGCTCCCTCGATCTCGAGGCGGAAGTTGATCTCGACGGCAGCGCCGCCCCCCAGTACCGCGAACTGCGTTTCTGGATCCAGCAAATCTTTGTCGAGGCCTGCCAACGCCACGGCCTCACCATCCCCTTCCCGCACATCACCGTTCACAAGAGAGGAACGGGGCCAGGCCTTGAAATTTGATTTAACTCGGGACGACCACCCTCCTGCGGTTGTAGGCCGTGAAGGTTCCTTGCGGCGGCACCTTTTCCCGGGCGGAGGTCTTGACGATTTTCGTTCCAGGAAACAAGAGAGTGGTGGTCTTTTCCAAAGCATCTCTCCGGAGATGCTTTTTTTCTTCTTGTTTGCGGTAAATCCGCATTCGCTTACCTGTAAATTTATCGCGCACCATGAAGAAACGTATAGCTTTGGCCGTCTTGGCTCTCCTTTTGGTCTTCGGTATTTTGGCCGGCATCAAATTCCTACAGATCCGCAGCATGATCGAAGCCGGGGAACAAGCCGGTCCGGAACCGGTCACGGTCGATGAAGATCAAGTCCGGCAGGGAGAATGGGAGCAGCGCATCCGCAGCGTCGGTTCCTTCCGGACAATTGAAGGCACAACCCTTCGCTCCGAGGCCCAGGGCGTTGTTCGGGAAATTCTCTTCGAGCCCGGCCAATCGGTGGAAAAAGGAACCGTCCTTGTCCGTCTCGATACCGAGGTGCAGGAAGCCCAACTGGAAGCCGCGGTCGCCGCCCGGAAGTTGGCGGAAAGCAACCTCCGGCGCGTTCGTGAGCTTTACCGGAACAACAACATCTCCGACGCTGAATTGGACGCCGCCGTCGCCTCGTACGACGAGGCGCACGCCAATGTCAGCAACCTCGAAGCCATCATCGCGAAACGCACCATCCGCACGCCTTTCCGCGGTCGCCTCGGCCTGCGCCAGATCAGCGTCGGCCAGTACATCAGCGCCGGACAGGAAATCGTCTCGCTCCAGAATACCGCCCGCCTTTACCTCGAATTTGATATTCCCCAAAACCAGCTGCGCCTCCTTGAACCGGAGATGAAGGTGGAGGCTCGCGTCGACGCCTATCCGGACCGGCTCTTTACCGGCAACCTGACCGCTGTGGAGCCCGAGGTCAGCCGGAACACGCGTTCGGTAACCGTCCAGGCTTTTTTTAAAAATCCGGAAGAAAGCCTGAAACCGGGGATGTTCGCCGAAGTCCTCGCACTTCGCCCGGATAAGCGGGAAGTCCTTTACGTACCCCGCAGCGCCATCCTTAACGCAACCTATGGTGACACCGTATTCATTATCGAAAACCCTGAGGATGGCGAAGGGTTTCCGATAGCACGGCAGGCGGTCGTGCGGGTCGGAGAGGCGCGGGGCGATTTTATCGAAATCACCGAGGGCCTGGATGGAAATGAACGCATCGTAAGCTCGGGCGCCTTCAAGTTGAAAGACGGAGATCCCCTCCGCTTCAGCTCCCGCGGTACGATTGAACCGGAACTCGCTCCGGCCCCACCGGAACGGTGAACGCAGCAGAGTCCTCCCGCAGAAATGAACATCACCGATCTCTTTATCCGGCGACCCGTTCTCGCCATTGTTCTCAATTTGGTCGTCATTATTGCCGGCCTGCAGGCGGTGCGATCACTGACCGTTCGTCAGTATCCTGAAAGCGAGAATGCTTCCGTAATTGTCCGAACGGTCTACATCGGAGCCGATGCCGAACTCGTGCGCGGATTCATCACCGTTCCCCTGGAACGTTCGATCGCCTCCGCAGCGGGGATCGATTACGTCCAATCCTCCAGTCAACAGGGGCTTTCCACCATTACGGCGCGGCTGGAAACCAATTATGACGCCAACCAGGCCCTTGCGGAAATCAGTTCCAAAGTCGATCAGGTCCGCAATGACCTGCCTCCGGAAGCGGAAGTACCCACGATCAATATCGAAACCGCCGACTCCGAATTCGCCTCCGCCTATCTCAGTTTCGCTTCCAACAAACTGAAGCCCAACGAAATCACGGACTACCTTGTCCGCGTGGTCCAACCAACCCTGACCGCCGTCCCCGGAGTGCAGCGGGCGGATATTCTCGGCGGACGCACTTTCGCCATGCGCGTCTGGATGCAGCCGGACAAAATGGCCTCGCTTAACGTAAGTCCCTCCGAGGTTCGCCGGGCACTTGCCCGGAACAATTTCCTTTCCGCCCCCGGCCAGACCAAGGGTGCCATGGTCCAGGTCAACCTCTCCACCAATACCGACCTTACTTCCGTCGAGGATTTCCGGAACCTTGTCGTCAAGCAATCCGGCGACAGCCTCGTCCGCCTTGGGGAGGTCGCAGAGGTCGTCCTCGGGGCCGAAAATTATGACAATGAAGTCCGCTTCTCCGGCGAAACGGCCGTCTTCATGGGAATCTGGGTTTTGCCTGACGCCAATTCGATCGACGTGATCGAGGGCGTCCAGACCCAGATCGATGACCTGAAGGACGAACTTCCCAGCGATTTACGGGCCCGGGTTGCCTACGACGCCACCGACTACATCAACGATGCCATAAGCGAGGTGGTCAAAACGCTAAGCGAGACCCTTCTTATCGTGGTTGTCGTCATTTTCCTCTTTCTTGGCTCAGTGCGATCGGTCCTCGTTCCGGTCGTGGCGATCCCCGTTTCCCTGATCGGGGCGGTCTTTCTTGCCCAGGTTTTCGGGTTCACGATCAACCTGCTCACGCTCCTCGCCGTCGTTCTTGCCGTCGGGCTGGTGGTGGATGATGCCATCGTCGTGGTGGAAAACGTCGAGCGGCATCTGCGCGAGGGCTACAAACCGCTGGACGCCGCCCTGCTCGGAGCCCGGGAACTGGTGGGCCCGATTGTCGCGATGACCATCACTCTTGCCGCCGTCTACGCTCCCATCGGGTTTCAGGGCGGCCTTACCGGTTCCCTTTTCCGGGAATTTGCCTTCACCCTTGCGGGAGCGGTGGCCATCTCCGGGATGGTCGCCCTCACCTTGTCGCCGGTCATGTCTTCGCGGCTCCTCCGGCGCGACGAGGAAGAGCACTGGCTCCCCCGACACATCAACCAAGGCTTTGAAACCTTGCGCCGCCTTTATGGCCGGATTCTCGACCAGACGCTTCGGTATCGTCCCGCCATCTACGTTTTCTGGATCGGCCTAATGGTCATGGCCGTGGTCATGTATCAGCAGTCCGCGAAAGAACTCGCTCCCAAGGAAGACCAGGGCGTCATCTTCGGTATCGTCGAATCCCCCGCCAACAGCAGTCTCGAAGCCAACAGTGCCGCGACCCGGGCCGCTTTCGACATCTTCGCGTCCATTCCGGAAATGAATTACACCTTTCAGATCACCAATCCCTCCGGTGGTTTCGGGGGGCTGGTTGTCCAGCCATGGGGCGAACGGGACCGCACCGTTTTCGAAATCAAGCCGGAGGTGCAGCAAAAGCTGTCCATGCTTCCCGCCATCAACCAGTTCCCCGTTCTTCCTCCCGCGCTGCCCGGTGGCGGAACCTTCCCGGTCGAGTTTATCATCTCCTCCACAGAGGAACCGGAAAAAATCCTCGCCTTTGTCGAGGACTTGAAGAAGAGGGCCACGCAAAGCGGACTCTTCGCCTTTCCGCCCATCATCGACACCAAGATCGACCTTCCCCTGACCGAGATCGTCTTCGATCGCGACAAGGTTTCGGCCCTCGGGCTGGACCTCGCCACGGTCGGGCGGGATGTCGCCGCCATGGTCGGAGGCAATTTCGTTAACCGTTTCAATATCGACGGGCGTAGTTACAAAGTCATTCCGCAAGTGACTCGGCTCAAACGCCTCAACGCCGACCAGCTACTCGACATGCGCGTAACGGGCCCACAGGGCGAGCTGGTTCCCCTCCGCTCCATCGCCACGCTCGAAAGCCGCACGGAGCCGCGCACCCTCAACCGCTTTCAGCAGCTGAACGCGGTCAAGCTTAGCGGGGTTCCCATGCAACCCTTGGAGGAGGCGCTCGCCTTTTTGGAAAAGGAGGCCGCCGACCTCCTTCCAAAGGGCTACGTCCTCGACTACACCGGGGAATCCCGCCAACTGAAAGAGGAAGGCAACCGCTTCCTCGTCACCTTCGCCCTCGCCGGAATTTTAATTTTCCTCGTTCTTGCAGCCCAGTTCAATTCCTTCCGCGATCCATTTATCATCCTGCTCGGATCGGCACCGCTGGCCCTCTTCGGCGCGCTCATCTTCACCTTCCTGAAGATGCCAAACCCGAACCTGTCCTTCTGGACGGATGGCTGGACCACCACCCTCAATATTTATTCGCAGGTCGGCCTCGTCACCCTGGTCGGCCTCATTTCCAAAAACGGCATTCTCATCGTGGAATTCGCCAACATGCTGCAGCGCAAAGGACGCAGCAAGCTGGAGGCCATTCAGCAGGCCGCCCGTATTCGCCTCCGTCCGGTACTCATGACGACCATGGCGACGGTCTTCGGCCACTTTCCGCTCGTTCTCGTCACCGGAGCCGGTGCGGAGGCCCGCAACAGCATTGGCCTCATCGTCGTCATGGGCATGTCCATCGGAACGGTTTTCACTCTTTTCGTCGTACCGTCCATCTACATGCTCATTGCCAAGGATCGCAGCGAATCCGAAGGAACCCTCCCCGACTCCGATGTCCTTCATCAAAAGGGACAATCAATTCAGGGCCTGTAGTCCGTTTCCGTGTACGCCATGAATGGGCAATACAAAAATTCGCTGGTTTCCCGTCCCGAAAAGAGGGATGCCCCTCGAATTCGGATGATCACCAACCTCTCTAAGGTCATGATAATTCACCACCTTCGATGGTTTTTGCTGGCAAGCCTTGCTGCCGGAACCGCGACCTTCGCCGCTCCGGTTCCCGAACGTCTCACGGAGGCCTCCGTGCTACGCCTTGCCATGGAAAACAACTACAACCTGCGCAAGGCGGAGGCGCGCCTTTCCCGGGCCGAAGGCGGAACCCTCTCGGCGAGGTCCCGACGCCTGCCGGGCGTGGAACTCAGTGCCCAATATCGCCGTATCGACGAAAACCGGTTGGAATCTTTTAGCGGGGAGACGTTCGGCGATACTCGCTCGTGGAATGCCGACCTGACCGCCACGCAACCTCTCTACACGGGAGGGGCTATCAAAGCCGGTGTGGAAGGTAGTACCGCGGAGGAGTCCGCCGCCGCTGCCGATCTGTCAACCGCCCGCCTCGATACCTTGCTCGCCGTCAAAGAGGCATGGTTTACCGCGCTTTTGCGCCGCGAACAGGTCGACGTGCAACAACGGTCGGTAAAATTGCGCGGAGAACAGCTGCAGAACACCCGCAACCGCTTCGAGGCGGGAACCGTTTCCCGGTTCGAGGTTTTACAGGCGGAAGTGGCCCTCGCCAACGTGCGTCCGGACCTCATCCGGGC
>CAYFRH010000086.1:0-10600 GCA_964345345.1 uncultured Puniceicoccaceae bacterium
TTACCGACGGTACCGGAGGCTGGCAGCGATTCGACCCGGTGGACGACTTGGAGCTTGTGAAGGAGCTGCAGGAGATCGTGTGGGATGTGGTAACGAATGATCCCTACACTGGACTGGCCACGGATTGAACCGGGTATCCCCTGAAAGGCGTGTAGTGGAATTGCCGTTACGGGAAGCTGCCTTGGGTGATTGTATCTGCCACAAGGCAATGTCGGTGGCGCGCAGGTGGGCGATATTTACCCGATTACAAACAGAGTGTATTTTCAGGCCGTACCTTTGGGATGGCCCGTGCTTGTGCCGGGTTTGTGCGTTGCCGTTATATTCCCGGGGAATCGCACCAATCCCTCCCCTGTGGCAACTGCCGGAAAGCAGGTGATTTTGGGCTTGGTCCACGGAACCAGAAAGGGCTAACCGGGAAGGTCTTGACCAGAAGGATTTCCGCATCTGTTTCACGGACAATTTTGTCCATCCCGAGGGCGTTTTTCCGGTAGTCCCTCAACAACGTCCGCCGCGTGCCGCCCCCGGGGCCCTTGAGCGGTTCGATGCCGACCTTCCAGTAGGCTGCTCTGCGAAAATGGTAGATGAACTGGCCGCGCCGGGTCCCGTCGCGGAAGTCGCCATGGGCCGGAGGATCGGTCTCTTTCCTAAATCCCGGCAAAAGGATCCCGTGCCGACTGTTTCAGCCGCCCGGCCACGAGCCCCGGCAGGTCAAGGCCGGCGTAATCGCTGATGACCATCTCGGCCGCGGCCAAGCGTTCCCCCGGACCGATGCCGATGCAAGGCATCCCGGCGGCATGGGCGGCCTCGACCCCGGATGCGGCATCCTCGAAAACGAGGCATTCCTCCGGCTCCAGGCCCAGTGCGGCGGCTCCCTTCAGGAAAATTTCCGGATCCGGTTTCGGGCAAATGATGTCGTTCCCGGTGATGACGGCATCGAATAAGGTAGCGAGATCCAGTGCCGAAAGGACGGGCAGGGCGTTCTTGCTCGAGGAACAGACGGCCATCTTCAGGCCCTGCTCGCGGAGTCCTTTAAGGAAGGGCACAACCCCCGGATAAACATCCGTTTCGTTGATTCCTGTCAGCAGCTCCTTGTAGTAATTGTTTTTCACATTGGCTAGGCGCTCCTTTTCCGCCTGAGGAAGGTCGATCCCGTTATGGTCGAGGATGACCTGCAAAGAGGACATGCGGGGAACCCCGCGGCAGCCCTCGTTGACCTCCTCGTCAAATGCCCAGCCCTGTTCGTCGGCCAGTTGAGCCCATGCTCGGTAATGATACTTGTCCGTGAAGACAATCACGCCGTCCAGATCAAATAGAAACCCCTGGATCTTCGCTGCCACGGCCTATAATCGGATGGTTTTTTCAAGACGGATGTCGGTCGAGGAGGCGCCAACCATAATGCGGAAATCTCCGGGCTCGAGGACCGGTACCATGTTTTCGTCAAGGTAGGCGAAGTCGTCCCAACCGAGGGTGAACTTCACGCGGCGGGTCTCGCCGCGCTTGACAGGTACCCGCTGGAAACCCCGCAGTTCCTTGATCGGTCGGGTGATGCGGCTGTAGCAGTCGCGCAGATACAACTGCACCACCTCGTCCCCATCCCGGCGCCCACTGTTCGTCACGCTGCAGCTCACGCTCACGCGCAGGTCCTTTTCCTTGCCCGAGCGCCGCACCGACAACTTGTCGTAAGTAAAGCGCGTGTAGCTTAGGCCGTACCCGAATTCAAACTGCTCCAGCTTGCCGCGGTGGTCCATGTAGTCGGCGACCCGTCCGTGCGGTCGCGGATTGTAGTACAGCGGAAGCTGGCCGGCGGAGGAGGGAAAGGTGATGGGCAGCCGTCCGGCGGGGTTGTGGTCGCCCCAGAGCACGCGGGCGGCGGCGTTGCCGCATTCCGCACCGGCGTACCACATTTCCACTACAGCGCTAACCTTGTCCAGCCAGCGCGTCATCGTGATGGCGCTTCCGTTCTGGAGGACGACGATAATGTTCGGGTTCACCTTCGCCATCTCAAGGATGAAATCCTCCTGCAGGCCGGTCAGGTCGAGGTTGCAGCGGTCGTGTCGCTCGCCCTCCGTTGTTTCCGGTTGGCCGATGATCTTGTCGCTGGAGTTCCCCATACAGAGGATGACCACGTCGGCCTCGCGGGCGAGCTTGCGGGCCTTCGCGAATCCCCGGCGGGTTCCCCCGACGAGCTTGCATCCCTCCGTATGGAAAATCTCGCTACCTTTTGGCGCGCGACCGCGGATGCCCGCGAGCGGCGTCACGGCGCCGGCCTCCGCGCAGGTGTACCCGCCGAGGCGGGTCTTTGTCGCGCTGGGTCCCATGACGGCGATCTTCCTCGCTTTTCGGGCAAGCGGCAATCCGCCGTCGTTTTTAAGAAGGACGACCCCTTGCAAGGCGGATTCAAGGGCAATTTCCCGGTGTTCGGGGCACTGCGTGATCTCGGCGGCAACCGATTCGCCGACATAGGGATCCTCGAACAATCCCAGCTGGAACTTCACCCCTAGCACCCGCTCGACGCAGGCATCCACATCGGCCTCCTTGAGAGCGCCACCGCGGACCAGCTTCGGGATCATGTCGAGGTAGCAGAGCTTCGGATCCGGTGGGGGCCAGCTGAGATCGGTGTCCAGTCCTGCCTCGACGCACCATTTAGTGGATTGTTCGTAGGAATCCGCCTGCGAATGAACCGCGAAGTTCTTCTGCACATCGGTGTTGTCGGGAACGATGAAGCCCGCAAAGCCCCATTCTTTGCGCAGGATGGTGTCCATGAGCCACTTGTTGTTGCTGCAGGGGATGCCGTCGATGGCGGTATGCGCGATCATGATCGACATCGTGCCGGCCTCCTCGACGGCCGCTTTGAAGGCGGGGAAATAGATTTCGCGAAGGATGCGTTCGGAGAAATGGACAGGGTGGCTGTCGCGACCCCCGTCGCCGACAAAATTGGCCACAAAATGTTTGGGTGTGGCGGCGATTCCGTACGCCTGCAGGGTCTTGATGAAAGCCGTCGCCATGCGGGTGATGAGGAGAGGATCTTCGCCGTAGGTTTCCTCGACCCGTCCGCAACGGACGTCGCGGGCGACGTTCAGGGTCGGGGAAAAGCACTGATTGAGCCCGCGCGCACGGGTTTCCTCCGCGATAACGTGCGTCAGCCGCTCCATCAGGGGGACGTTCCAGCTGGCGGCCATTCCGATCGATTGTGGAAACATGGTCGAGCCGCTGGCTTTGCAGCCGTGGACGCATTCATCCTGAATAAGGACGGGGATGCCAAGGCGCGTCTTTTCAGCTGCGTACCGCTGGATCGCGTTGGCGATCCGCGAACCGGTTTCCGGAGAGGCGTGGCGGACCGCCACCCCAATCTGGCCGACACCTCGATCAATCAACTTTTCGCTGTTGCTGATAACGAGGTCATCGCTGTAGTTGTCGAAAAGCAGTTGGCTGACCGGGCAGGTGGAAACCAGTTGTCCGGCTTTCTCCTCTATGGTCATTCGTGGTAGAAGATCCCGGACGCGGTTCTCGGTGGATCTCCTCGAATCCTTGTAGGGGGCGGGGGGAGTCACGCGATTACGCCTTCTTGCTTACATAGTTTCAGTTTTTGCCGGAGCCAGTCCCGCCCGTGCTCACCGGGCATGGGCCGACGGTCGAGTAGGCGTTCCTTGCGGTCCATCAGGGAACGCATTCGTTCCACAACCTCTCCGTAATTTGGGTCGGACGCGCGATTGCGGCTCTCCTCCGGATCGGCTTCGAGGTCGAAAAGCTGTTCGAAGTGGATCCGGTGCGTATCCGGGCCGGGGGAGCGGAAATCCTCGTCCTCGACCCGGTAGTCGCGAATGTACTTGTAGTGACCGTCGGCTACCATGCGGGCGTTGAAGGCGCACTCGACATAGGCAATTTCGCGCCAGGTGTCCGGAGTTTTCCCTTGCACGAGGGGCATCAGGTTGCGGCCGCGCGGGTAATGGGAGGCGTCGGCCTCCATGATCGCGCAGACGGTGGGGGCGATGTCGACCCCGGAAGCAAAATAATTGGACTCGGTCGTTCCCTTGGCCACGGGCAGTCGGTCGCCCAATGTGCCGATGACCAGCGGAACTTCGGTTATCTCGCGGTAGAAAAGAATCTTCCCGATCACTTTATGCCGCGCCATGCCCTCGCCGTGGTCGGAGGTGAAAATAATCCACGTGTTGTCCCGGAAACGGCTGGCTTCAAGGGCATCAAGGACGGTTTCGATTTCGCGGTCGACCATCTCCACCCAGCGGTGGTAGTTGTAGCGGTGCATCCGCCATGTCAGGGCGTCGTAGCGGTCGGCGCCGTCTTGCTCACGGGGCCACCGGTTCCATGCCCACTGAAGGTGCGGCTCCGGTTCGGAATAGGCAAGAGCTTCCGGCAGCGGCGGAACCTCCTCTTCGTCGAGAATGTTTTCGTCGAGGTAGGGGAGCCCCAGCTTTCCATCAGCATCCACCGCCCGTCCCCGGTCGTTGCAGGGCGAAATACAGATATCGTGGGGATTCATGAACCCGAGGTTCAGGAAAAACGGCTCCTCCCCGTCGTACCTTTCCAAGAAAGCGCAGGCCGAGGAGGCAATGTCCCGGTCGGTAAGTTCGCCCCAGTATCCGGCCTCGTGAAGGACGTGGAAATGCTCGCGCACCTCGGCACCCTCGACATGCCACTTGCCCGCGAAGAAGGGACGGACGCCGGCCTCCCTCAGTTTCTTCGGGAGAAGGACCTCGTTCATGTCGGGATGGCAGGGCGTATCGTTGAGGGGGGTCCCATGTTCGGACGGATATCGTCCGGTCCACCATGATGTTCGCGAGGGGCAGCATACCGGATCGGCGGGAAAAGCCTTTGAGAAAACCCCCCCGTTCCGGAAAAAGCGGGCGATGGCCGGGGTCTCGACGTGCGGGGGACCTAAGCCGCCGATGGAATCCATGGCGCTCATCTGGTCGACGTTGATGAAGACCACGTTAGGTCGCATGGGGCCACCTCGCTTTCATGACCGGCCGGGGGTTCGCGACAAGGGCGAGAACACCTTTGCGCAGGGCGACCATGTGGCCGCTTTCACCGAACCAGAGGAAGGTGGGCAGGTGGGCGGTCCCGGTGTGTACAAAACCCCGCAGAAGGAAATCCCGCCCATTCACGGTAAGGGTGGAATCCGGCAGCGGCTTGAGGAGCTGTCGCGGGCACCATGAAGTTCCGTCCTTGAAGATGCCGAAGGCTCTTCCCTCTGTGATCCGGCCGGGATCCATGCGATGACAGGCTTCGATCAATCCAAGGGTGGTCGTCAGGGGAATGCCAGTAGGTACCGGATGGCGCGAGGGCCGCAGTCCCCCGATGGCACGCTCCCGGAAGCGGGCGCCGTTTTCGGTGCGTAGGCAGGAGGATTCGCGTGATTCGGCGAAGGGTCGTGCGGCCTTGTCCTCCTGTCCGAGGGTCCTGGTGCGGAAGGCCCATTCCGCCCCGTCGGGAAGGGAGGAAATTGTATCGGAATTGTGAACACTATAGTGTTCGACGAGCTGCCACTCCCGTTCCTCTACCGGACCGAGGATGTGGACGTCGGTCATCCGCATGGAAACGGTTCCGTCGGGCCCGGGTTCCCGGGAGATGTCGACCCATCCCTGATAGACCCAATGGGGATCGGAAAAGTTCTGCGGGCCGCAAAAGACGACATCGTGGCTCTCCCGCCACGTTCCCTCCGGGTCCAGCCGGTCGTCACGCGCCTCGAAGCCGCCTTCGAAAGCGCGAAGGAGGTGGGGGTTGTCGGTCAGGGTCCAGTGCCCCGTAACGGCACCGGGTGTTGGTTCGGGAGGCAGGGTAGCGCGTTGTTCGGCGAATGTCGTCATGACGTGGAATTCCTTCCTAATAAGGAAATCCCACTCTTGGCTTTCTGTATGCTTAAGTTCAATCTGATGCCTAACTGATGCTTTTCAATATCGGGTAAGCATATTCCGAGGGGAGGTCTTCAACCGTCCGCAAGCGGATGAAACCTGACCCAGTCGATGTGATAATCCGCTTGTTCCTCGGGCGGACCCTTGACCCAGACCTCGCGTGTCCATGAATTGAACAACATCTCGTAGCCCGTATTTACGTAGTATTCTTTTGAATACATCCATGTGTAGATGACCTTGCCGTTAACGTGCCAGACGACACGATCCGGCAGAATATCGAAACCCCAGACGTTGAAGCTTTGGGAGGGGTCGAAATCAATTTTCACATCCGCATGCCAGAGGGGGCTGTGGTTGAGAAGGTGGATGGCGAGGTGGACCTCGCCTTTCCCCTGGCCGAAGGTGTGCGTCAGGAACTCGATATCCACTTCCGCCTTGCCGCCGTCATGCGGGGTGTCCGTGGTAAGGTCGTCCCAGTCCTTCGTGAAGATACTGTGCAGCGAACCCGGGACGGAAGGCGGGCGCACGCGCGCCAGCCAGCGGCCGTAGCCGAATTCGCGCCGGCTCTGGAGGCTTCCGCCGCGGTAGGGTTCGCCGGGAAGGACGTTCTGGACTAGATGACCGTCTCCATTGGCGCGGCAACGGGAGGGCGACATTCGGGTGCCGTTCTGTACCCATGTGGCGATTTGCCATTCGGTCTGGGTGTGGTTCCAGCCGGGATCGAAGGTGTCCACGAACGTGGGCTCACGGATAAAGCCGCCCTCGGCGAGAGTCGGCGCCGCCGGGGCGGTCTCGCTGTTGAAATCGGGAGTGCGAATGGTCTTTTTGGAGGCTTCCGGTGGGGCTCCGGTGGTCACGGACGGGACCTTGCCGGTCTGGCATCCGGCGAGGACGAGAAGGGCCGCAAAGGCACCGGGGAGGCATCTTCGGCGGGGTAGAATGTGCTTGACCATGGATGCAATACCACGGGCTTGGCGCGGAGGCGCGAACCGGGAGCGGATTCGTGCCGAATATTGTCGCCTTTGGTGGGGGCTGCCTTTCAGAGAAGCGATTTCCTCATCATGGAAGAAAGAATGGCCCGCCGGAGAGAAGCCTCACAAGGCCAAAGCGGCTGAAACCCATCTTATGACGGAAATGTGAGTCCGGGAGCACCTTTTCAGACGCTCCAATATGGCCGATTATCGTAAGGGGATATGGAAGGAGGCTTGTTGGCGAAGGGCCGCAGCACCTACCTTGGCTGGAGTCATGATGAAATTCCCGCGCTCAGGAAAGTCCATCCCCGTGCCCGCCGGAGGGCTCTTGCTTTGTGCTCTGGCCATTCTTCCCATGCTCCCGTTGGCCGCCGGTGAGCGGGATTCGGAATCGACCGTTTTCCAAACGGACCTCAAACAGCCGACGCGGATCCCCGGCTCGTGGAAGCTGACGGACCAACCGTATCCCCCTCTGAATCAGATCATCGCGCAACCGCGGACGCGGCGTCCTGTCTATGGATTGTATTGCTGGGCCAGCGAGTACATCAAATACCAAGACTTCATCGAGGAAGTCGGTTTTCTCAATCTCCGTTGCAGCGGGCCCTTCAACGACGAGGCCTTCCGCCTAATGGTGGAGGACGGCATCGAGGTCATGCATACCATTTCGGCGCGGATCTACGGGACTTTCAAGCCGGAGGCCCCGATGAGCGACTGGCGCAATCGAGCGGACTACGATTCGGATGAGGCTTTCATCGCAGACTTTTGCCTTGGAATCGAGCGGTTCCTCGAGCGCTACGGCCCGGAAGGAAGCTTCTTCGAGGACAATCCCGACCTTCCGCATCGTCCCGTCCGGTACATCGAGATTTTCAACGAGCCGAACTTCTGGTTTCTTGATGTGGGTCGCCACGACAAAGCCAACCGGAATCCGACTCCCGGAAACCGCCTCGCCATAGAGGAGAACCGCGCGAAACTTTATGGTAAGCTCCTCGTCGCGGCCTACAATCGGGTGAAAATTGGCTGGCCGGAGGTGAAGGTGGTCGGTTTCGCAGCGGGGGGTGTCTCGAAGGCGGATATTGCTTTCATTCGGAAAGTCCACGAATTCAATTCGAAAGTAGCGGATTCCTATGACATCCTTTCCACCCATCCCTATGTCCGTCCGGTGCCTCCCGAGGTGACCTTTGTGAAGTCGTGGGGGAGTTATTCCATCGCAAGCAGCCTGGACAACATTCGTGCGACGATGCGGCAACATGGTTCCTCGGGCAGACCGATCTGGTACACGGAGTTGAACTGGACCATTCTTCCCGAAGTGGGCGGGGCCTACGACCTGGATCCCGATCCCGCGCGGCAGCGGGATGTAACCCTGGAATTGCAGGCCGCTTACATCGTGCGCGGTTATCTGCTTGCCCTGCGCCTCGGGGTGGAACGGGTGAATTACATGTCCATTGTCGACACTGATAATGTCAATTCGGGCATGCTCGACCGAAGCAGGGGGGGTGCCTGGCGGCCTTCCGCGCACGCCGTGGATACGCTCCTTGAAATCATGCCCTTTCCGAAACTGGTCGGGCGGCATGCGGAGGGACAAGACGGAGTGTACGGCTACCTGTATTCAAGCGAACCCGAGGCGACCGAGAAAGGCCAGGGGGATGTCCTTGCCTTCTGGAAAGTGGACGGCCCCGGCGAAATGACCCTTCGTTGGGGGGAAGGCGTCCAAACCGAGGTCACCCTCGTGGACATGCTGGGGAAGCGTTACCAGGCACCTGTTGTCGACGGCCGGCTGACCTTCGCGATCGGGCCCCTTCCCGTCTATATCCTCCGCTGACAGGCTGACCATGACACGGATAATTGAGAATGTCCCGGTTCCCGACGGATACCGGCTGCGCGATGTGCAGCTGGAAACGAGTCTGAAACCGTTTTACGACAACACCGCCGCCACGCGGGAAGCGGTCTGCCGCGAGTTTTTCACCCAATGGCAGGCCCTCCTGCGCCACGCCGACCAGGTTTCCATTCTGCTCTGGATCGGGGAGGGTTCGGAGATTCTCGAGTACGACGGGAATGCCGAAACCTCCTTTGAGTGGGCAAGGTATCATGGCTCTCCGAACCGGCATCGCTGGGAGCTTCCGGACCGGTCCGTCACGAAGGATCCCGACCATAACGGCATCGGGATCGACGTGGGAGCGCGCGACCCGGAGCAGAAGGGCATCCACTGCCGCGCCTATCTCTATCGACCGGAGCCCGCGGTCTTCACGTATGGCTGGCTGCGTGAGCTTGTCGCTGACCTCAAACGTATTGGAAATTCCATTACCGGTCTGCCCGTACGCGTCGGACAGGGTTTCGATATCGGTCCCGAGTTCGCGAAGTCGCGCTTCAAGTTCGAATGGCACCGGGAGATTCTCGGCGACGGCCCGATCTTCAAGGAGCAGTTCATTTCCTGCGAGGCGGTGCTGAAGGCGGACAACCGGAGGTACGGGGCCTATCCGGAGGGCATCCCCGAGGGGCTCACTATCGGGGAGTTTCTCGGTCGTCAGTGCCGGGCCCTTTTCGATGCCTGCGGCCAGGATTTTCTCTGGCTGTCCAACGGTTTTGGATTCGCCCTCGAGCCATGGGCCATGGTCGGCAGGATCTTCGACGGCGAGGTCTATCACCCGGAGCGCGTCGCCGGGACCCGCGAGCGAATCCTTTCCTTCTGGGAAAAGCTGCGGGAGGGCCTTGGCCGCGAAGTAAACATCCGCACGCGCGGAACGAACATGGCCACGGGGATCGACATTGGGTCGGATGCCTCCCCCTTGCAGGAAATCTACGAATCCAATCCGGTCCTCGACGCCCCGGTGAATTCTCCATGGGCGGCCCTTGACGGTGACTTCGGCCTCGAGTTGTCGGGCTGGATGAGCCATGTGGCCGTCCACCCAGGGGAAACCTTCCGTTTCCGGTTCTACACGCACGATCCATGGTGGCTGAACAGCCCGTGGCTGGATCGTTATGCGCGGCAGCCTCACGACCTCTTTCTTCCGCTTTCCGTGAGCCGCCTCGGGGAAAGCGGGGCTGCGGAAATACCGCGGGATCTCGCTTTCCTGAGTATCGACGATTCCCACGGGCGAATGCCCCTGCAGGTGCCGAACGAGGTTTCCGCATTTTTCCTTCGTGCACGTGAAAGTTGTCCCGATGAACCGGGACCGTTGGTCTGGGTCTATCCCTTCGCAGAATTCCATTCTCTCGGCCTTGAGGCGGGCCTGCCGGAACGGCCCTTTCATGCGGATTCCTTTGTCGGAACCCTTATCAACGCCGGGGTGCCCTTGAATTCCGTGGCCGATGCCGGCATCCTGCGCGCGGCGCTGCGGCGGGATCCGGAAATGGCAAGGGGAAAGATTTTCTTAGTTCCCGTTCCGCGGCCGGGCAGCGGTCTGGAGGGGCTGCTCAAGGAGCTTCTGGACGCCGGCGCCGACCTGCTTCTCTTCGGGCCTCTGTTCTCCGGAAGTTTTCTCTGGGAATTGCTCGGATTGGTTCCGGCCGAACCGCTTGCCGGCGATTTTCTTCTTCGCGCCCCGGGCGAGGCCGCCGGCCCGGAGAAACTGCGCCATCTCGATTTTCTCTCGGCCGGAGGTTGGGCGGAAGCACCCGAGACGGGGCGGGAGACCTCGGACGGCGTATCCTTTTTCGGAATACAGGAAGAGGCCCGCCGGGTCGCTTTTCGTTTTCTGCAAAGGAGGAACCCAGGTTGCGATCCTTGTGGGTGTCTCGGGCCAGGCTGCGATCCAGCTCCACGGG
>CAYFRH010000087.1:0-8973 GCA_964345345.1 uncultured Puniceicoccaceae bacterium
TCTGCTTGCGATGATCGGTCACTGGTTTGGCCGCCAACCGCATGCGCCCGCCTGAGATTTTTATCACCTTAAAGATTGATAGTTTCTCTCCCGTCTTCGTTATCGCGGCAACGTGAAACAAAGAGTTTTCGGAAAGAGTAAAATCGTGAAGGCGTTAATTCCGGCGGCGGGCATGGGCACGCGGTACCTCCCTCTGAGTAAAGCGGTTCCCAAGGAACTCATTCCGGTAGACGGATTTCCTGTTCTGCATCACGTGGTCGCGGAAGCGAAAGCGGCCGGTTGCCGGGAAATCGGCATTGTCCTTTCGCAAGGTAAAGAGGCAATCCGCACCTATTTCAGCGAAGATCCGCGGCTGCTCGCATGGCTGGACGGGAAAGGGAAGCGTTATGTGATGAGCGAATGGGAGACCTTGATGGAAGGACTCCAATTTCACTGGATCGACCAGCCGGAACAACGGGGACTGGGCGATGCCATCGGTTGCGGAGAAAGCTTTGCCGACGGCGAACCCGTCTGTGTTCTCCTCGGTGACACCATCATGGAGGACGGATCGCCCCTCGCAAAGATGGCGTCCCGGTGCGAAACGAGCGGTTTTTCCCAGGTCGCGGTGGAGCCGGTTCCCCGCGAGAAGGCCCTACGCTACGGGGTCTGCGGAGGAATCCGACAAAAGGACGGCGAATTCACATTGGATGCGATGGTGGAGAAGCCGCTTCCGGAGCAAATTCCGCTGATGCGGGACGGGCAGGGACAGCCACTTGAGGAAACGTACGCCTTTGCCGCGCGCTACGTGCTCACCCCGGCTATTTTTGAAGCCTTGCGGAACATTCCCCCGGGCCGGAACGGAGAAGTGCAATTAACCGATGCGATGGCCTCCCTTCTCGAAAAAGAAGGATTCGGCGCGGTGGCGATTCCTGGACGAAGACTCGACGTCGGCACACGATAAACCCAAATATCCTTACACCATGATCATACGCACCCATGCCTATCCTCGGGCGGGCCTGATTGGAAATCCCTCCGACGGCTATTTCGGGCGGACTCTTGCCTTTTGTTTCCGGAATTTCCGCGCGGAAATTGAAATGTGGGAATCCCCTGAACTGGAATTGCTGCCGAGTCGGCGCGACCACTCCATTTTTAAGGGGCTGGAGACGCTTCATAGTGATGTGCGTCTGCATGGCTACTACGGCGGATTCCGGCTTCTGAAGGCCACTTGCAAGGTTTTCCTTGATTACTGCCAGTTGCGGGGAATCGAGCTGGACAACCGCAATTTCACTCTCCGGTACCGTTCTGATATTCCCAACCGGGTCGGGCTTGCCGGTTCTTCCGCCATCATCACCGCCTGCATGCGGGCCCTGATGGGCTTTTACGGTGTGAAAATCCCACGCTCGACGCTCGCCAATCTGATCCTATCCGTGGAAACCGAGGAACTTGCCATTCCCGCCGGGTTGCAGGATCGGGTAGCCCAGTCTTACGAGCATCCCGTATATATGGATTTTCGGCGGGAATTAATGGAGGATCGCGGCTACGGGCATTACGAGGAAGTGGACCTGTCGCCAATTTCTTCGTATTTGTATATTGGTTACCGTGAGGATCTTTCCCAAGGGACGGAGGTGTACCACAACGATTTGCGGACACGTTACAGGCAAGGAGATGAAAAGGTTCACGCCGCGATCCGGGACTGGGGAGAACTGACTGAAAAATTCCGGGCAGAACTGCAAGAGACCAACGGCAATCTCGTGGAACGGCTTTCCCGGCTTCTCAATCTGAATTTCGATCTGCGCGCATCCCTGTATGACGTCGGGGAGGGGAACCGGAAATTAATTGATACGGCGCGCAAATGCGGCTGCAGCGCCAAATTCGCCGGCTCGGGCGGGGCCATTGTCGGGCTTTTGCCGTCGAATGGAAACAACGCGGAAGATGCGTTTGCCCGATTGGAGGAGGCCTTTAAAAGCACCAATGTGCGCGTTATGCGGCCCAGATTGATCGGATAATAAAAAGGCCCCGCTTTCGCGGGGAAAGCGGGGCCGAAAGCAGAATCCGCGACAAAGGGCGGATTCAATTGTTCAGGCGGCTGCCTTACATGCGCGGAATCCAGGAATCCACGAGGGCTTCGTGGTTTTCCATCCAGTCGCGGGCGACGTCGCTGACGTCATCATCCGAATCGTCGATCTGGAGCATAAGCGCCAGCAGATCGGCCTCCCTTAGGTTGAAGTTCATCAGGAACTGGGCGGCCTCCGGCATTTCCTCGCGGAAGCCTTTTCGAGCGATCGTTTTGCATGCGTCGATCGGATAGACGCCTTTGGGATCGTCGAGAACCTTCAGATCGTAGCGACCGAACTTCCAGTGCGGCTTCCAGCCGGTGACGACGATTGGTTCCCCGGAATCAACGGCATTCTTGAGCGCTGCGGTCATGGCCGGTCCGGAGGAATTCACCTGTACGAGGTCGAGGTCATATTCCTCGATGGCGATATTGGTGTTCCGCGTAATGCCCGCGCCCGTACCAATGCCGGTAATCTTGCCGTCGAGTTCGTCGGCGATTTTGTTCAACTCGGGAATGGAGTCGATTTTGACATAAGTTGGAACAACCAGCCCGGTAATGCCAAAGGCAAAGTTCGGACCGAGATCATCCAGCTGATCGCCGAGCTTGTCCCAGTAAGGCTCGTGCGTGTGCGGAAGCCAGGCATCCATAAAGGCGTCCTGGTCACCGCTGGCGAGGGCGCCATAGATCACGCCGGGATCGGCTTGGGTGAGTTCCACGTCGTAGCCCATTTCCTCTTCGAGAATGGCTTGCGCGAGGTGCGTCATGGCGATGCCTTCCGCCCAATTCGGGTAGGCGATCTTGACGGTTTCCGCGACGGCGGCGCTGGATACAGCGAGGCCGGCGGCAAGGCAGATGCTTTGTTTTAGTTTATTATTCATGATGTTGTTTCTGGTTTGGATGGTTGGCTGTTTGGTTCAGGAGAGACCGTTATTTACTTCCTCCCAAAGACTGGGTGACACGGTCGAGAAATATGGCTAAAATAACCACAGAAATGCCTGATTCAAAGCCGAGATCAATTTTCAGCTGGGTAATCCCGGAAAGGACTTCCTGGCCGAGGCCGCCGGCGCCAATCATGCCGCCGATGACCACCATGGAGAGAGCCAGCATGATTGTTTGATTGAGGCCGGCGAGAATTGTTGGCCGGGCAATGGGCAGCTGCGCCTTGTAAAGCAGCTGCTTGGGGGTCGAGCCAAAAGCAAGGCAAGCCTCGACGACCTCCGTGGGCACTTGGCGGATCCCAAGGCTAGTGAGACGAACCGCCGGCGGCATGGCGAAAATGAGGGTGGCCATCGCTCCGGGTACTTTCCCGAGACCGAACAAGAGCACGGCGGGAATCAGGTAAACGAAAGCTGGCATCGTCTGCATGAAGTCGAGAATCGGGCGGGTGACTTTATCGACGACGTTATTGCGCGCCGCCGCAATTCCTACTGGAATCCCGATGATAAGGGCGAACAAGGTCGCCGACAGAACGAGCGCGAGGCTTTCCATGGTGGAGACCCAAAAGCCCATCGAAACAATAAGCAGGAATCCGATGCCGGTGAAAAGGGCCAGTCCGCGTCCGGTCACCGCGTTTGCGAGGAGCATGAAAAGGATGATAATGACTGACCAAGTATACCATGCGAGTTGTTCCCGATTGAAGGAGCGGACGAGGGCTTTGGCCTGTTTGTGCGCCTTCAGAAAGGCACCGGTTTCTGTCCATTCCGCGTCGAGATTTTCCACCGCCGCGAGACGTCGTTGGAGGCGTTCATAAGCGCGCACATTGATGAAGCCGCGGGCGAGTTCCGGATCATCGAGTTCCTCGAGATCTTCGACGATCCCCTGCGTATCTTCCAGCAGGCTAAAGGTTCCGTAGTAATCGACCGCCTGCCGGGCAATGCGATTTTGCTCCCGGGTCAAGGCATAATCCCCATCGTCCGCGTCCTTCAAAAAGTCGATGAACTCTTCCTCCGCATCGTCGTAACGAGCCTCGCGGAGATCACGCAACTCGCGTTCGATGTCCTCGAGGGCTTCTGCCGCTTCGTCATCAAGATCGCTGGTTTCGCGCAAAGCAGTCACTGCCTCAAGTCCCTTTGCATAGTCGCTCTCGGCATTGGCTTGCAGGGGCTGACGAAAGGTTTCAAGGACTTCGACTAACCGGGCTGATTCTTCGGGATCGATTCTCTTCTCAAGCTTCTGGTAGCGCCAAAATTCAACACCGCCAAGTACTATGATCGCGCCGATACCGGCGATCAAACCCACCTGTCGGGATATCCTGTTTCCCAGCGCGAATAATATGGCGCCACCAACGAGGGCAAGAACGAGGGAAGGATAGATGACGTCATGCTGTATCAACAAAACGTTTTCCAGCGCGGTGATGGCAAAGTCGAGAATCGCACTAACTGCGTCGAATACAATGGCGAAGGTATCCCTCAACCAATCGATGAATGCCTCAAAAATTTTTCCAATGGGAATACTAATCATGATCTGTTTCAGTCTCCGGCTATGCCCGCAAGAATGGCGGGACGGGTTACAATGCCTTTGAGAATTCCGTTTTCATCGAGAGCGGCAAAGGGAAGGGCAGTTTTTGCAGCATCGGCGAGCATATCGACGATGGGAGTCTCCAGACTGGCAGTGTACATTTCCTCCCGGATAAGCGATTTGATGGAGGCATCATCCGGGGATTTCCCGGATTCCTTCACCTGCTTCTCTTTTTCGACAACGTCATCAATGTGGACAAAACCAAGAAATTTCCGTTGGGAATCCACGACAAGAACCGTGGACAGGCCCAGTTGGCGAAGTTGCCGCGCTACTTTGTGGGGACCATCGTTGGCATAAGCCACCGCTTCCGTCTTTTTCATGATAGAACGCGCGGTGATAACGCGCGACCGGTCCACGTTTTCGACAAAAGCCTTCACGTAATCGTTGGCCGGGTTCGTGAGGATCTCCTCGGCGGTCCCAATCTGCACGACGGCCCCGTCTTTCATGATCGCGATGCGATCTCCCAGCTTCAGGGCCTCGTCGAGGTCGTGAGTAATGAAAACAACCGTTCGGTGCATCTTTGCTTGCAACTCGAGGAGTTCGTCCTGCAGACCGACCCGGATGAGGGGATCGAGAGCGGAAAAGGCCTCGTCCATGAGAAGGATTTCGGGATCGTTGGCTAAAGCACGGGCAAGGCCCACACGCTGTTGCATGCCCCCGGAAAGTTCCTGCGTCATGCTATGCTCGTAGCCATCGAGACCGACGATCTTAATCGCTTCGGACGCTTTTTTCCGCCGCTCTTCGTCTTCCACATTTTGAATCTCCAGCCCAAACCCGACATTATCGATGACGGAGCGGTGGGGTAGAAGCCCAAAGCGTTGAAAAACCATACCCAATTTGCGGCGTCGTACCTCGCGAAGTTGATCCCCCGGAAGCTGAACAATGTCCTCCCCGTCGATCTTTACGGTTCCGGCGGTCGGTTCAATGAGTCGGTTGAGACAGCGCACAACCGTGGACTTTCCTGATCCGGATAAGCCCATGATGACAAAAATTTCACGCTTCTTGATGGTGAAGCTGGCGTTATTGATACCGACGGTACAGCCGGTCCGCGCAAGAATATCCGATTTGGACACTCCTTCTTCAAGTAACGGTAGGGCGCGTTCCTTGGGATTGTGGCCGAAGATCTTGTAGAGCCCTTCGACTTCGATGCTTGCTTGTTCCATGGAAACCTTGGTTGAGAATAGTAGGAAAACAGGAAGGGCGGTCGTCAACATGACGACCGCCCTTGCCGAAGTTCGATCAGAAGTAGTAACCGAAGTTAATGTTGTAGCGGGCCTGCCATTCGTCGTCCGGGTTGGACCCGAATTCCGTGAAGACATCATTTCCAACGAAGTAGTTGCCGTTGGAATACGCCAATTCACTGTAGATGTACCAGCCACCACGGGCCCATGCGGCCCCAATAGTAAAGAGGTCACTGTCGTTATGTGAACTTTCCTCTTTGAGGATGCTGCTGTATTCCGCGTAGACATTAACGGAGTCGAGCCAGTTGATGTCTGGCGTCGGGATGAAGTAGGAGGCCCCGGCTGCCGCAATGTAGGCTTCCGCCGCTACAGGCCAGGCGAAATCAAAAGCACCGAAGGGGATCAGCTCAGCGCTTCCCCAGGAATTGTCATTTTCGATATCGTAGTGATAATAGGTCAACTGCGCCTGCAGGGTGAGGGCGTCGATGGAGGTCTTGACATGACCGGAAGCGGCGAAGTGTTCGCCGTCCTCGACATTCCCGCCACCGGGAGCGGATTCCGCGTCAAGCTGGCCGTACTGGAGGCTGACACCGGCTTCCGTGGGTGCGGCGCTGTCCTGGGCGAGGCTCCAGATGGCACGGGCATTGAAGGTGTGCTCTTCCGTGTAGCCGCCGTTATTGTCCCAGATAACCGGATCGTAAGAATAGCGAGCGCTGTCCTTGCTGTCTCCGCGCCACTGACCCTCATCGCCGAAGTAGTAAGCGAGGTCGAGGGCCATGTTGCCCATCGTGGTGCTGTATTTCACGCCGAGATCCATGTCATCGGCGAGCCCAACATAATAATGCTGGTCGAAGAACCAGCTGCTGGAGATCCCGTAGGCGCCGGGACCAAAAGGCACCCGGTTTACACCCACCTGGACCTGGGAGATATCGTCGATCTGGTAGCCGACCCAACCGGTGTGCAACATGTTGTAGCCATTGTACCAGCGGTATTCCACCTTGCCGAGGATTCCTTGGTCATCGGCATAGTCGATGTTGATCCGGAAGGTATCGAGAGCGAAGTTTCCGCCGTCACCCCCGCGGGAAGGCGCGGCTCCGTTGTTGTAGTCCCCGATCGTGTAATTAGCCCGGATGGCTCCTCCGATGCGAAAGTCGCCAAGGACAATTTTGGAAGGACCGGTGTCGGCCGCGGCGTCAAGACCGGCTTCGGCGTCGGCAAGGTCCGCTTTTGCCTGCGCGAGTTCCTGCTCCAGTTGCGCAACCCGACGGTGCATCTCGTCGGTGCTCTGAGCAAAAACTCCAAGCGGGACTGTAAGAAAGGCTCCGCATAGGAGGGCCTTCAGCGTTCCTGTGATTTGCGTAGGATTCTGTTTCATTGGTTTGATTTGGTTTGGTTTGGTTTTCGACGTGAGACCACGCATAGTCAGTGATCATCGAAAGGATGAAAAAATGGATGGGGAAGGAAATTGCAGGCGAGGATTGAAGGAAGGAAATGTACTGGAGGTTTCCATTCCTTTGGGCTGGCGCAAGTTGTTGTTGGCTTCACACATCACGGGAGTAGCTGCTGCAGCTACAAACAGCGATCACTTTGTTGCAACGAATCTGTGAAGACAACCTTAGAATGCAATTTCCTTCAACCAAGCATAGGAAAATTATCCAATGAAAGATTCCGAAAGAATATAATCAACTAAAATGCAAAATATTACAACAATTGTGCAAAACCTCAGCATAACGGCGTTATTCTGCAAATTAACTAGTGTAGGACCGTTAGGAAAAAGGAGGGTACCTGGGATTAGGAGGTTGGAGAAAAAGAGGAGCGGAGAGTCTGTTTCGCGGTTGAAAGGCCGGGGGAAAAGTCTTTTGTAAAGAATCATGAAAAAGTGGCTAACATCTTGGGGACTTCCTCTTGGCGGCGTGGCGGTGCTGACGGGTTCGATTGCGGTGGCGGCGTTCGCGGAAATGCAGCCGGTGCCAGAGAGCACGTTGGAACGTCCTTTGGAAACGGCAATTCCTGAAAGATTGCCAGGCTGGCAGGTGGAGGACTTGGATCTCGGTCCGACGGAATCGGTTACGCAACGATCTTACGATCTATTGCGCCTGGATGATTTCGTGCATCGGCGGTACGCGAGACCTGGCGCCAGTTTTAGTGTCTATGTTGCCTATTGGGAACCCGGCAAAATGCCGGTCCGATTAGTGAATCAACACAGCCCGGATCGTTGTTGGACAGAGGTCGGGTGGAGTTGTACTGACCGCGAATGGAACGTCCATCGCTCTGCCGGGGACATTGCTCTACAGCCAGCGCAATGGGGTGTTTACGAAATTGAAGACTATACTAATTACACTTATTTCTGGCATATCGTTGGAGGACGGGCCCACTGGTACGGCGGAGAACGGATTAACACGCGCTCCTCGCTGACCTCGATATGGGAGGATTTTACAAAATACGGTCTTAATGTTCACCGCGAACAGTTTTTTGTCCGCATTGTCAGCCGCGAGCCCATGGACGACCTTTGGAAGAAAAAAGGATTTCAAATGATCATGAAAGATCTTGCGAAGCTGTGCCTCGCTGAACCCGGCGAAGAGGTTGTTCCGGTAGCGGCGCAATGAAGCGCCTGCTCATTATCGGAGCGGGTGGCTTTGGCCGGGAAGTTTTGCGCTGGGCGCGCGAGGCGGAGGATCATGGACGGCAGTGGGAACCGGCCGGATTTCTTGATGACCAGCCCGAGGCCCTGCGGAAAATAGGTCGTGAGGATTTGCCAATCCTTGGGCCGGTATGGGACTACAAACCCAAGGCTGATGACATTTTCATTTGCGCGTTGGGAAAATCGGAACTGCGGGCAAATGTCTTCGCCCATTTTCGCAAAAAGGGAGCTTCCTTCGCACGAATTATCCATCGCAGCAGCTGTCCCGGACCGGGAGTATCCCTTGGCGAAGGTGTCATTCTCTGTCCTGGTGTGGTGCTGACCTGCGATATTACCGTCGGCCCCAACACCGCTTTCAATGTGCACACGGCGGTCGGGCATGATGCGCGCATCGGTGCGCACTGCCAGATCAGCAGTTTCTGCGATATCACCGGAGGAGTCGAACTCGGGGACCGTGTCTTTCTGGGGAGTCGGGCAAGCCTACTCCCTGGAGTGCGGGTCGGAGACGGGGCGACCGTGGGAGCGGGGTCGGTGGTTATCCGACCTGTGGTCACCGGGACGACGGTTTTCGGTAATCCTGCCCGCCGTCTGAAATGAGG
>CAYFRH010000087.1:9073-10374 GCA_964345345.1 uncultured Puniceicoccaceae bacterium
CCATCAGTTCCCGGCAGAGTTTTCCGCATCAAGGAATTCCTCCCGAATTGGGCCGTCGGGCGGGGCAATCGGGGACTGCGGATGAAAAAGGCGCCATGCCGTCAATCCGGCAATGTCATGGCTGCGGTCCGTGGCCGAATTGAGAACCTGCTCCACGACGGCCTCCACAAGCAGACCAATGAGGCCTCCGCCAGAAGCGGAGGAAGACTCCATACTGGAGGCGGTGGCCCGACCTCGCCATAACAGGCTCCCTGTCGCCAGGTCGCGCAACTCCGCTTCCGCCGTCACCCTCGTATCGCTGGCCACCACCTTGTATTCGGTTCCGGCTTCAAGGATGGTAAGCAGGAGTACGGCGTCAGCCGCGAAAATGCGGCGCAGCTTCTGAAATGGGATTTCCCGGATGGGCCCGGGTTCGCTGTATCCATTCTCCCGGAACGTTTCCGCGACAAGAGCTACTGGCAGAACGTAGTAGCCAGCCTCGTTCAGAGGGAAGGATACCTGCGCCATCAGGCTTTCCGGAGCATGCACATTCATGGACCGGTTCACCGGTGGCAGGACAAGGATGGACGTCGGGCGCATTTCCGTGAAGGCCGGCTGCGTGTCCGGTTCCACGGTTTGGCAGCCGCTGCCCGCCAACAGGGCGATCGCAAGGATCAGAAGTCCCCATATACGTTTTGCCGGGGATCTCATGGCTGGTGAGTCTGCAGAACAAAATCCATATACTCTTCCGATGCCGGAAAGAGGGCTTTTTCCGTTTCCCAATGTTCACGGGCGAGGTCGGAATCTCCTTTCTGCGCGTACAGGAGCCCAAGCTGCGCATGCAGGCCCGGCGGGACGCGCCAACCTTTTTCTCCGGCGACAGCAAGGGTCTTTTTTAATGCCTCCAGCTGCTCTTCCGGTGTTGCCCGATCCCCGCGGAGGTAGGCGTAGGTGGCTTTCGGATATTCTCCCCAGTGATAAAGATGGGGATTGCCGGTTGAGCAACCGGCAAGGCCGAGGAGAAGGACAGCGCCCGGAAGGCCTGTCCGCAACCGAAAGAGCGTCTGTTTGGGGCTGCGGCTCCGCTTCATGCCAACCTTCACCGGAGGGGCCATGCTCCGCTGTCGATACCGTTTGCCAGCGCATCCACCGCTTCCCGCATAGCCAGATCCAGCACCTTTCCGTTGAGCGTGGAATCATAGCCGGCAGTACTGCCGAATCCCAGAACCTCGCGCTCCGACAATTCGTATTCGCCGGCTCCTTGAACGGCAAAAACCACCGCGCTGGTGCCCGTATCCACCACATTCAGCGTAACCTTGGCG
>CAYFRH010000088.1:0-10338 GCA_964345345.1 uncultured Puniceicoccaceae bacterium
CGGGCTCCGCTGGTTCCATTTCGATCCGCAGAAGGGCTTTTTCCTCAACGGCGAATTCACAAAAATCAAGGGGGTGAACCGGCACCAGGACCGTCACGGCTACGGCATTGCGCTCAGCAACGAGCAGCACTGGGAGGATATGCGCCTGATCAAGGAAATGGGGGCGAATTTCGTCCGCCTTGCCCATTACCCGCAGGATCCGGCGGTCCTCGAAGCGTGTGACCGGCTGGGCCTGCTTGTGTGGGAGGAAATTCCGGTGGTTACCGGCGTGGGGCGGGAGACCTTCGCGGAAACCTCCCGCCAAATGCTGCGGGAGATGATCACGCAGCATTACAATCATCCTTCGATCATCATCTGGGGCCTGATGAACGAGACGATTCGGCGGCAGCTGGATAAGGACCTCCACTGGACGGTGGATCTTTGTGCCGATCTCAACCGCCTCGCCAAGGAACTGGATTCCATCAGGCTGACGGCGCAGGCCCAGTTCGCGGCCCGGGGCACGGCCATTTTTGAGCACTCTGATATTCGCGGGTGGAACCGGTATTTCGGCTGGTACTACGATGACTTCGCCGGATTCGCGGAATGGCTTGACGAGGAACACCGCAACAATCCCGACGGCGTGATCTTTATCAGCGAGTATGGAGCCGGAAGCGAGCGCGGGTACCATCTCGAGACACCAAGCCAGTCCGATTTCACGGAGACCTGGGCGACGGCTTTTCACAAGGCCCATTGGAAGGCCATTCAGGAGCGCGACTGGGTCGGGGGTTCCGCCGTCTGGAACATGTTCGATTTCGCCTCGGAGGAGAAGGGCGGGAACATTCCCGGGATTAATCAAAAAGGCCTCGCCGACTTTGATCGGAAACCGAAGGACGCCTTTTATTTTTACCAGAGCCAATGGGCGGACAAACCGATGGTCTACATCGTCTCCCAGACGTGGATCAACCGGACCGGAAGGGAGGACGAGGTCAAAACCCTTGAGGTCTTTTCCAATTGTGAGACCGTCGAGCTCTTCCTGAACGGGGACAGCCTCGGGAAAATCGAGCGCGGGGAAGGCTGGCACGAATGGCTCTGGAAAACACGGCTGCCGGAGGGGATCAACGAGCTGCGGGCCGTGGGCACTTCCGGGCAAACGGTGGTGGAAGACCGTTTGACGATCAACTACACCGTCAACCTGATCGAGCAGGAAGAAGATCCTGAATAACCATGCTTGGGTTATCCGTCCCTGACTGGATCGTCCTTTTCGCCTACTTCGCCGGAACGGTCGGCCTCGGGCTATGGACGTTGCGGAAGGTCAAATCGAGCGGCGATTACTTCATGGGGGGCCGCCGCTTCGGGAAGCTCCTGATGGTGGCGCAGGCCTTCGGGGTGGGCACCCACACGGACCAACCGGTGTCCGTCTCGGGCGCGGCCTATACCAACGGCCTGGCTGGAATCTGGTATCAGTGGATCTATCTCTTCGCCACCCCGTTCTTCTGGCTGGTGGCCCCGATCTACCGGAGATTGCGGTATGTGACCATGGCGGACTTCTTCGAGTTCCGGTACGGGAAAGGCATCGCCATGCTCTACACCTTCGTGGGGATGTTGTATTTCGCCATGAACATGGGGGTGATGCTCAAAGGCACCGGCGTGACGGTGGAAGGGTTGACGGGAGGGGTCCTGCGGGAGGAATGGGTCATTGTCATCGCCACCGTGCTGTTCGTTTCCTACGGGCTTGCGGGCGGCATCATCGCCGCGGTCTACACGGATCTGATCCAGGGCATTCTGATCCTGATTCTTTCCTTTATGCTGATCCCTTTCGCCCTGAAGGCGGGCGGTGGATTGCAACGGATGGCCGAAGGGCTACCCGACCACATGTTCAGCCTTGTCGCGCCCAGTGAGGTCACCCTCTGGTTTATTATCGCCGCGGTCGTCAACGGTCTCGTCCACGTGGTTGTCCTCCCGCACCACATGGCCATCGGTGGGGCCGGCAAATCAGAAATCGCGAGCCGGTCCGGCTGGACCTACGGAAACTTCCTGAAGCGCTTCGCCACCGCCGGCTGGGCCTTCACGGGCGTCTTCGCCGCCTTCATCATTCCCGGACTGGCGGATGCGGACCGCGAGCTAGCCTTCGGCCTTATCGCAAGGGAGCTGTTGCCGACCGGATTTGTCGGGCTGATGTTCGCCGCCATGATCGCCGCGGTGATGTCAACCTGCGATGCCTTCATGGTCCATGCCTCCGCCCTCTATACGCAGAATTTTCACAAGCGCTTTGTCCGGCGTGAACTGACGGAGAAGGAGACCCTGAAAATCGCGCGCACGGCGGGGTTCGGGATCGTGGTGGGCGGACTTGTTTTCGCCTATGGATTTCCCACCGTTGTCGACGGTATCAAGGAAGCGTGGAAAGTAACGGCCTACATGGGAGTGGCTTTCTGGATGGGGATTCTCTGGAGGCGCGCCAATCACTGGGGGGCCATCTGCAGTGCGGTCGCGATGTTCCTCGCCGGCTCGGTCAGCGACTACCTCCTGGGCTGGAGTTTTGCCGCCCAGGTGACGTTGTACATTCCGGTGGGCTTCGTCGTCTGTGTTCTTGTGAGCCTGCTCACGCGCCCTGAAGAAGAGAGGAAACTGGATGAGTTCTACCTCCTGCTCGATACGCCGGTCGGCTTTGAAAAACGTCTCCATGCCAAGGGCGTCCGGATCGTCCTTGAAGGCCACACCGAAGGCGCAGGATCCGCCGAGCAGGCAGGGAAAGCTACGGCCCGGCGCAGGGAGGACGGGCTGATCCTTGTCGACGCCCTCGACCTTCTGCGGGGCCGGCGGCGTTTTACTTGGCAACGCTACAAGGTCGATCTCATCGGTTTTGCCGCCGCCTGTGGCCTTGCCGCGGCCACCATCGGAGTGGTCTGGCTGGTGGCGGGACTGGCCCGCTGAGGAGAAAGGCCAACCCCCTCAGAAGCCGAGGATTCCCGGCAGCCACAGGGACAGTTGCGGGAGAAAGGAAATCGCCAGCAGGCCAATGATCATGGCGACAAACAACGGGATCAGGGAGGGGATGACATCGGTTAGGGTCGTCTTCCCGACACTGCATCCGACGAATAGACAGGTGCCCACGGGCGGAGTGCAGAGCCCGATACACAGGTTCGTGATCATGAGGACGCCGAAGTGCAGCGGATCGATCCCGATGCTGAGGGCGACGGGGAGAAGGATGGGGGTGAAAATCAGCACGGCCGGGGTCATGTCCATGAACACCCCGACGAAAAGGAGGATCAGGTTGATCAGGATGAGGAGGAAAAAGGGATTATCGGTCAGCCCCAGCATGGCTTCGCTCACCCCGGCGGGAATCTGCTCATGGGCGAGGATCCAGCTCATCAGCTGGCTGCTGCCGATGAGGAACATGACCACCGCGTTGGTTTTGGCGGCCTTTTCAAGGATGCCCGGCAGGGCGCGCAGTGGGATCTCGCGATGGACCACGATGCCGGTGAAGGCCGCGTAGAGGACGGCGATGGCCGAAGCCTCCGTCGCGGAGAAGACACCCCCCAGAATGCCCCCGAGAATAATGACCATGAGCAGGAGGGTGGGCACGGCGCCGCATACGATTTTGATTCGTTCCCCCATCGACAGGGCCTTTTCCCTTCGTTTTTCCCCGGTTGCCCCCTTTCGCGCGGTGTGAAAAAGGAAAGCGGCCAGCATGAGCAACGAGCCCATGAGGATTCCCGGAAGGACGCCCGCGAAAAACAAGGCGGCCACCGAGACGTTGCCGGAAACAACGGCAAAGACGATCATGATGTTGCTGGGCGGGATCAGTAATCCGGTCGTGGCGGAGGTGGTGGTCAGCGCAACACTGAATTCCTTTCTGTACCCATTGCGTTCCATCTCCGGGATCATGAAGGAGCCCACTGAACTGACAGCCGCGGAGGCCGATCCGGAAACGGCGCCGAAGAGCATGCAGGTGGTTGTGTTCACATAACAGAGACCGCCCCGCAATCCCCCGACCAGCCAGTCCGCGAAACGCATGAGGCGGCGGGCCATTCCCCCTTCGCCCATGAGGATGCCGGCGAGGATGAAGAACGGAATGGCCAGCAGCGGGAAACTGGCGATCCCGTTGGCGAGTCGCTGCGCAGTCAGGTATTCCACCGGCAGGGCCGGGATCGTGTACATCGTCAACATGCTCGCGACGGCAATACAGATCGCGATGGGAACGTTCATGAAAAGGAGCGCGAGGAAGCTCACCAGCAGAATGGCAATTTGGAAATCCATCGGGAAAGGGCGTCAGCTGGAAGGTTGCGGAGGAGGGGCTTCCTCCGGCGCGGTGAGGGCAAAGGAGAGGGCGAAAAAGAGGAAAAAGGCCCCGCTCAAGGGAATGGCGAGATAAACGATGGCCGTGGGGGTTCCGGTGGCCGGGGAAACCTGCCCGGCGGCGGCCGTCTCCATGACGAGGCCAAGACCTCCCAAGAGCAGGCCGGCGCCCGCAAACAAGGCCGTCAGAAGGTGGCTGAAGAGACGGGCCAGCCGCTGCGTCTCCGGGCCCCATTTGTTAAAGAAATAGTCGACCCCGAGGTGTCCGTTTTCCGCGTAGGCGAGGGGAGCCCCGGCCAGGGAAACCCAGATAAGGAGGTAAATCGCCGTTTCCTCCGTCCACGAACTCTGGTCCCCGAATAGAAAACGGGTCACTACCCCCCACACTACGGTAAAGAGGAGCAGAAACAGCAGGCCGGCCACGGCCCGCTTTAAGCCCGCGACGATGGCTCCGTACAGGCGTTGATGGAACCGGGTCGCCCTCACTCCCTTACCTCTTGAATCCGCGCAATGTAGTCCGCGATCGGTGTGCCGGAGAAGGCCGCGTAAACCTCCCGGGCCAATTCGGCAAACGGCTCCTTGTCCACCTCATGAATCCGCACCCCGGCCTCCTCGATCCTTCCGAGGCTCCAGGCTGTCCTCTCCCGCCAGAGCTCGCGCTGGTAGGCCACGGAACGGTCCGCCGCCTCCTGGAGCCAGTCCCGTTCCCGAGGCGAAAGTTCCTGCCAGATCCTGCCGCTGATCATGATGATGTCGGGGATGCGCGTGTGCTCGTTCAGGGAATAGTGGCGGACCACTTCGTAGTGGCGACTGGAATACAGGCTCGGCGGATTGTTTTCCGCGCCGTCAACCATACCCTGCTGGAGTGCGGTGTAGAGCTCGCCCCAGGGGATCGGCGTCGGCGAGGCGCCCAGCTGCTCAATCGTCCGCATTGCCACATTGCTACGCATGACCCGTATTTTCAGTTTGTTCAGGTCCCGGGGGGCGAGCACGGCCTGGTCCGTCGTGTAGAAACTGCGCGCTCCGGCCGTGTAATAGCAGAGCCCGCGCAGGCCGTGCCGGCCGCCTTTTTGCAGGAGTTCCTGCCCGGTTTCCCCTTCCAGAACCCTCCAGTAGTGACGGTCGTCACGAAACAAATACGGCAGCCCGAAGACGGCCATCTCCGGAATAAACCCCTCCATGGCCGAGGCCGAGGTCTTGACCATCGCGAGGGCGCCCCGGCGCACCTGTTCGATGGAATCGGTTTCCGAGCCAAGCTGGCCGTTGGGGAAGATCAACAGTTCCAACTCCCCGCCGGACAGGCGCCTGAGCTCCCCGGCCATGTATTCCATCGCCTTGTGCACCGGGTGGCTCTGGTCGAGGACATGCGCGAGGCGCAGTTCCCGGTGTGTTTCCCCGCCTCCGGAACCCCCTTCGCGGAGGTCCGTGAGAAAACTGTAGAAAAGGGAAGTGAGAACACACCCGATGCCCAGGCCCAGCCAGAAAGCCCCTTTCCTCGCGGCTTTCCGGTTCCCGTTGCTTTCGTGATGATCGTGCGCCACGTGGACAAGGAAGGTGGCCCGGGGTAGAGGCTTCAATTTTACCGGGTTTCTAACTGTTTAGGCGGGCGGCGGTCCCTCTTCAACAGTTAGAAATGAGAGTTTGGTCGCGAGGGGTGCGATTTCTTCTAGGGTTGTAAAGTAACTCCTGAAAAGTTGAATATCCACACCCCTTCATGATGCTCTTTGGAAAGAAACGGTTCCCCTTCTCGGAAATCCGTGGTCGCGCTATTGTTGTGCTAACGGGGCTGCTGCTTGCCCTCCCACCCGTCCTCGGGCAGCTGGAGGAGGAAGAGGCCGAGGAGGAGGTTTTTGAACTGGAAGCCTTCGAGGTGTATTCGCGGGGCATCGTCACGGCGATTGAAGACAAGCGGAACTCCCGCTTCATCGGTTCCTTTGTCGGGGGCGAAGGACTGGAATCCTTGCCGGACGACAACATCGGGGACGCTCTGAACCGCCTTGTCGGGGTCAATGTCGTCGAGGGGGACAAGGTTTCCATCCGCGGGCTGGAGGGAAAACTGAACAAGCTGACCATCGACGGCGGCTCCATCTCCTCCTCCAATTCCGAACTCGGCGGCCTCGGGAACGATACCCGCAACTTTGATGTGAGCAGCATCCCCGTGGAGGCCATCGAACGGATCGAGGTCGTCAAGACCCTCACACCGGACCGCGACGCGGACGCGATCGGGGGGCAGGTCAACCTGATCACGGCGGATGCTTTTGAGACGCAGGAACGGGAGATTTCCTACAAAGGGGAGGGCCGCTACGCCGAAAACGGGGACGGCTACGGATACGGACTTTCCCTGACCTACCGGGATGCCCTCAATGAGAGCCGGACGCTTGGGCTCACTCTTTCCTTGAGCATGCGGGACGAGGAGAAGGTCCGCTGGGGAATGGAACAGCGCCAGAGCAATTTGCCCAACTGGCTGCTGGGGAAAAATCCGGAAGCCCCGCTGCTCCCTCCGTTCGAGGCCATTCCGACGACCATTCCGCTGCCGGAACGCTTTGACCTGCGCGAGCGGACAACCGCGGAACGTCGCTACAACCTGAACGGCACCCTGAGCTACCGCCTCTCGGAGGCGACCAAGCTCTACCTGAAGCCGTTTCTCAGTCTCCGCAGCCGGGAGGAAACCCGCTACCGCATTCAAATACGGAATCTTGATAACGGGGACGACGCGGTCTTCCTGAACAATCCCGAGGAGCGGCGGATCGTTTTCAGCGGGAGGCCGACGCTCTTTTTCGATCCCGCACTGACTTCGCCTTACAAGTCCATGGACCAGGCCCGGGTGGACCGCCGGGGACGCTACCGTCCGGACCGCAAGGAGGAGCAATACCGGCTCCTCGCGGGCGGAGAGACCCGTCTCGGGGACGGGACGCTGACGTATCGCCTCAGCCTCAGCGGGTCCAGCGCGGAGAACGACGAGGAACGGTACCGTTTCGACATGCCGGATACGGCGTACCGTGAGGGCTGGCGCCTGACCTACGATTACACGCAGGTTCAGTTTCCGGAATTTCCCTCCGCGGTGGCCCTTGCCGCTCTGCCCAACGGGGAGTTTAGCAGCACGGTGCCTTATCCGACCGGACCGGTGGACCCCCCGGCGCAGCTTCCGGCCGCCTACGGGGATGAAGTCATTTTCCGCGACGGGGAGCCCATCGACCTCTTCACGTCCGAATTGGGGGCCGCGGAACAGCTGCTCGACCACGTCCGTTTTCAGGAACTGGACTACGAGGACTTCGAGTGGATCGGGCAAATGGACTACCATCATCGCTTCGGAACGGACTTCCGGATCGAGCTGCGAAGCGGTTTTAAGATCCTGCAAAGGGACCGGAGCAGTCGGGTGCAACTGCGGCAGTTTTCCCCCCTCCTGTCGGAACCCGGGGGCGACGGCGCCGGTTTTGCCGCCATCCCCGATTTGACCCGTTTCCATGACGGTCTGCGCCCTCCCTTGCAGGCCTTTTCGGGAAGGTATGCGAACCTGGGGAAAAATCCGCGGCTGGGCGCGGTGACCGCTTTTTATTTCGACAACGAGGATCGTTTTTTCCGGGCCGGCAATCCCGAAGCGCTCCGCGCCAGCGCCCGCATGTATGATGCCAGAGAGGAAATCACGGCGGGATATCTGCGCCTGGATCTTTCCACCGGGCCGGTCGACTGGATCACCGGCTTTCGCGTCGAGGTCACCGACACCGACTATACCTGGCGGGCTTCCCTCGTCGAAAAACCTGTCCCGACCTTGCCGGATATTGACGACGTCAACGCGAAAAACAACTACACGAACTGGTTCCCCCACCTGTCGGCGATTTACCGCTGGCGCGAAAACCATCTCCTTCGCGCCGCCGTCACCACGTCCATCGCCCGCCCGGATTTCGAAGACCTTGTCCCGTGGAATACCTTCACCGTCAACGACCTGTGGGGGGTTTTCAACGATCCGAACAATGCCAGCCGCGAGGACCAGACGATCGGCAAAGGCTCTCCCGACCTCAAGGCCCAGGAATCGTTGAATTTCGATCTCGCCTACGAATGGTATTTCGGTGGCGGCAACAATCTTTCCATCGGGGTCTTCCGGAAGGAGATCACGAACTTTATCTTCCTCGATGAAGTCTCCATTCCGGTAGGCGGCGACATCGGCAACCAGCCCCTCACGCAGCCCTTCAACGGCGGGGAACAGCTGATCGAGGGCCTCGAATTTTCCTTCGTCTACAATGACTTCGATCAGTGGTTACCATCCCCTCTGGATGGCCTCGGGCTCGTTTTCAACCTCACCCTTATCGAGGGCGAACAGGACGAGCCGATTTTTTTCTGGGAGGATGAGATCGATGACTTCGTGCAGCGGGGTGTCCGGGTGGGGCAGGAACTGAGCGGACAACCCGGTCGCATCATCAATGTTCAACTCTCATGGGAAAAGTACGACTGGGCGGTCCGCCTTGCCTACAACTCCGTGGATGAGCTGAAGGTGAACACCTTCGATGTCGGCTTTTCCACCCTGCAGGCGCCCAAGGACACGCTGGACCTGTCCGTGCAGTATCGCTTCGAAAACGGAATGAGAATTTTCTTCGAGGGGAAGAACCTCACCAACGAGCCCTTCGAGTCCACCTTCCGGAGTGTTCCCACCTTCCCGGAATCCTACACTGAAAAAGGCCGGTCCTTCGTCATTGGAATCCGGGGATCCCTTTAATTACAAATGGAGCCCATCATGAAAAAGCACTATGCCTGTTCGTTGTTTTGTTTCGCCACCGCAGTCGCGGCGTGTCCCGGACAAACCCTTCTCTTCGAGGACGACTTCGAGGATTGGCGGCCCGAGAACACCTTCCTTCCCAATTCCGACATCTTTTATCCCGAAGGATTCGGCGGCTTGGAATGGAAGGGGAAAGCAGGCGGGGGGGACGCCGCGCCCCTGCCGTCGCACACTTTTTTCCGGATCGACGAAGACAACATCTTCGGTAGTGGAACTTCCAATACGTTCCTCCAGTTCGGCAATGCCGGTACGGTGGAGATCGGTGGAGAGCAGTGGATCATCGGTGATCAGACCCGCCTCGAAAACCGGAACTACAGCGACCTCGATGACAAGACCACTTTGATCACGACCGGCGTCCTCGCGGTGGCCTTTGATTTTTACGAGCCGTCGACGGGTTCCTCGAACGGGATTGAAGTGGTTGATCAGCGGGCCTTTCTGCGCATCCGCGGCGATTCCCTCGACGGGCGCTCCACCACCAACCTCAACGATTTTCGTATCGATGACGGCATCCGGGCGGCCGACACCGGCTCCGACTCCGGGGAGCCGGTCACCGAGGAGGATATGCTCTACGCGATCTACGCCGTCTTCAATCATTCCGGGGAAACCGTGACCTATGTCGGCCCGGACGACAGCGAAAGCACGCTCGTGGCCGGATCCGCCGACCTGTGGGTCGACGGCCAGCTTGCCATCGCCGGGCAGCAGAACGGGGACGGCTTTCCCTCCGCCCTCATCCAGCGCGTCTTTTTGGAAGTGGATTACCCCTGGGGCCCCACGGCGGCGCAGGAGATCTGGATCGACAACTGGCGGGTCTTCGACGGGGTTCCCCTGCCGGGAGAAGAACCGGAGTCCCTCTGGTTGGAGGTGCCCGCCAATGAGTTGGGATGGAAAGACACTTCCACCGCCGATGCGGGCAAAAACGGGGTGGGCTGGATTTTTGATGGATTCTGGCCCTGGGTCTTCATTTTCGGGCTTGAACAACATGGGGGCGGATGGGTCTGGATTCCCCCGGACAGTCAGGACCGCGCGTCTTTTTTCGCATGGGCTCCCTCGCTGCAATCATGGTTATTCGGTTCCAATGACGGCTGGTTTTACCGTTTCAGTCCGGAGGGGGAAGCCGGCTGGATTTCGGTCTTCCCCTGATCTCTACAGTTTTAGAATCCCTCCTCCTTGCGACCCCCATGCGCCCGCACCAAGCTGGAATTTCCAGTGGAGATGATGCTCCATTTTTTTCTTCAACGTTAACCTCAAACGCAATTACATCATGAAGTTATGCAATCACTACCTCCTCGGCA
>CAYFRH010000089.1:0-10265 GCA_964345345.1 uncultured Puniceicoccaceae bacterium
CGCACCTCTTCCTGCGTCGGCAGGTCCCGCCAGACAAAGCTGTCGGGAAGACCTTTCAGGGTAAAGAACGTACCAAAGTCCGGAGTGGCGTTGGCGACCACATTGGCGAAAGACGGACTGTTAGTCTGATCCGTCCAATCGACCTCGCGGGAAAGAAGGCCATTACGCTCGAGATAGTCGGCAATGAAGACGACGCTCGATTTGCCGCTGCGAGCACCGGCGGTGATGGTGAACTTATACTCCTCCGAGCCGGCGTCGATCGTGTTGCCGAGACTGACATCGGTAGTCATTCCGTCGTATTCCTGAACGAGCTGCACATCAAGTACGCCGGCAACGGCATCGGAACCATAAATGGCGGAAGCACCGTCTTTCAGCACCTGGATGCTTTCAATGGCCGCAACCGGAATGGAGCTCAGATCGACCACGTTCTGGAAACCGTTGAAGCCCGGGGTGGCGAATGGGGCGACACGACGACCATTAAGGAGAGCCAGCGTGTTGTTGTTGCCCAGACCACGCAAATTGACGGAGGAGACACCGGGTGTGAAACTGGTTCCGGCATCCACGGAGGTTAGGCTCTGTCCACTTACGATGGGAAGAGCGCGAATGGCATCCCCGGCGGTGGTAAAACCGGTCCGTTCAAGGGACTCCCGGTCGAGATTGATGGTGGGGCTGACCGTCTCAAGGTCGGCACGCTGAATGCGGGTGCCAACAACGGTAAAGCCTTCCACCTCTTCGAGTTCCTCGTCGTCATCGTCCTGCGCAAAGGCAGCCACGGGAGCGAGGAACAACAAGGCCAGCAGAACGCGGGCAAACTTGCTGAAGGGATTCAGGTACGTCGTACGTTTCATAATAATGTCAATTGGTTGTTTGTGTAGTTTGTCGCAAACCCCGTCACGAGATACATGCGGGGACATTTCGAGGCGGATTATTTGAGGAGCCTCGAAAATTGCAACAATTTTGAACGCTTGCCCGATTTTTTCGTCACGGAGCCCCTTCGACTTTAAAACGAACGGTTGTAGGCCGAGCGTACGGCGTCGAGGAAGTCCTGCACATTGGCAGAGTACTCCAGCTGTTGCGCGCCTTCGAGTTGGCGAATGGCCTTTTGGTATTCGCGTTGCCGGACAAAAATTTGCGCCAGTTGCAGCTGGGCTTCGCGCTGGAAATCAGGGATCTCGAGGGCACGCTCGAAGAAGTACGCGGAGGATTCAAAGTCCCCCGTTTTTTCATAATACTCACCAAGGAGGATAAGGGCGTTACCGTTGAGGGGATCGTTTTCAAGGACCTTCTCGAGGATTTCCGCAGCCTCCTCGTCCCGTCCCTGCGAAAGAGCGAGTTGCGCTTCAAGGTTCAGTAATTTTGCGCGTGTGGACTCGCCGAACTGGTCCTGCCGTGCCTCTTTGAGGCCCGTTAAAAGAGTTTTCGCTTCCCGGGTGTATCCGCGCTGCAAAAGGACCTGTATGGATCGTACAATCCGGTTCGTGGAAAGGTCTCCGGCGCCGAGAGCGTCTCGGTAGGCCTCCGCTCCCAACCTTGGGAGGCCTCCATTGATGTAAATATCTCCAAGCAAGGCCAGCGCACTCGGCTCAGCAGCTCCACGGCGGCGGAGGATTTCGAGAAAACGGGCCGCATTGTCGTTTTCGTTCAAGGAGAGGTACGCGTTGGAGATGGAAGTGTAAAAGGCGTCGCGATTGGGCAGTTCCCGGATGAGTTGTTTAAATTCAGCAATCGCTTCCTGAAAGCGTTCCGTCCGCATGAGCGCTTCGGCTTTTCCGATCCGCCACTCAAGGTTGCCCGGATTAAGAAGGGAAGCTTGCCGATAGCCTTCCAGAGCGGCGACCGCATCCCCTGTATTCAAGTAACTGTACCCGAGCAGGCCGAAGGTGTCGCCGGCGGAATCCCCCAGTTCCACCGCTTTGACGAGGACATCAATCGCTTCGGCAAACTCGCCTGCCTGAATGTGGGCAAGGCCGAGATTTTTGTACGCACGGCGAAATGTATCGAATTTTTCAATCGCAATTTCGTATTCGCGGATGGCTTCCTCAAAACGCCCCAACTGGAGAAGGAGGTTGGCGGCCGTGAAGTTGAGGGCAGCACTGACCTCCTCGGCCGGCTCCGCCCGCATCACCTCACGAAGACGCTGCAGCGCCTGCTGGTTTTGGTTATTCTCCAGAAAATCGGCCAGTTCGGTAAAGAGTTCCTTTTCGCTTTCCGAAACCTTCGGTTCTTGCTCGGTAAGGGGCAAAAAGGAATGCGTGAAGCGCTCCACAAAAGCAGGATTCCGCCATGCCTGCGCAAGATTCTGCGGTTGGCCCACAGCGAAAGTGGATGGAAGGAAGCTAAGGAAGAGAAGAATACGGTTCCATGTTTTCATGACAAAAATCTGGAGCTACAGGTTAAAGGGAATAGTTACTTTGTAACGGGCGCGAACAGGTTGGCCGTCTTTGGTCGGCACCTCGTACCGGCATTTCGACAAGGCGATGCGGGTGGGTTGGATAAAACCCCGGTCGCCTTCCCAGTCGAGTACGCGGTCGACGGTTACTTCCCCGTCGGTATCAATAATGATCTGAAGAGTGACGGAACCCGTCACTTCCTCGGCTGCAAGTTCACGGGGATATTCCGGTATGACGCGATGGACGAGCCGGGGTGTCCGGTCCAGCTCCATGACATCGAAAATCCCGAGGTCGGAGCCCGCGTTCATTCCCTCGGAGAAGGCATCAAGATCGAAGGCGGCTGTGGCGGCACCGCCCAGCCCCGGATTCAGGGCCGATTCGAGCTGGCTGAGATCAAGCATGGGCGGCGGTTCTTCCAGCTCGGGCTGCTCCTGCTTTTCCTCCTCCTCCGGCGGCGGCGGCGGCTCGGGTGGCGGCGGCTCCGGAGGTGGAATCCTGGCGGTGTCGACCGAGCGGATCGTATCATCGCGGGGATCGCCCGAAATGGCCTGTGTGATCGGAAGAACAGCGAGAATGGCAAGGGTCGCCAGTACGGTCGCCAACACGACCCGGAGAACGAAAGTGCTGCGGGCTTTCGGGACCTGGTAGCCGACGAGCCGATTGCGATCCGGTGCCATCAGCCCTCGTCAGTGGAAATGTTCACGGAGTTGGCCCCGGCCAATTTGGCTTCATCGATTACCCGGACGAGGGTCCGCGTGGGAACGGTTTCGTCCGCCTGGATGATGACCGGCATGTTCGGCTCTTCCTGGATGAGCCGCTTCACTAAACCCCGGACGCCGTTAATCCCGACTTCACGTCCCCCGTAGACGACATTGTTGTTCGCAGTGATGGCGATCAGAATGCTGTTTTTCTCCAGCTGGATTTGCGAGGCCGCCTGCGGCTTCGTCACCTCCACGCCGGTTTCCTCGACGAAGACGGTGGTGACAATAAAGAAGATCAACAGGATAAAGACCATGTCGATGAGCGGGGAGATGTTGATGTCTTCCGATTTGCCCTGGTTGCTGGAAAATACGCGTCGTCGTCTCATGCGGCATCCCCGTTGCGGGTGGTTTTCTTTTCGTAAAGCTGGATGGTAAGAGCCTCCATCGTTGTCAGGCAGGATTCCATTTCGTTCCGCCGTTTCTGAATAAGGGTAGCCATGACATAGGCCGGAATGGCAATGATGAGCCCGGTCTGGGTGGTAATCAAGGCTTCCGAAATTCCCGCCGCGATCTGGTCGACCGTGCTGCCCCCCGTGCTCACGGCCAAGCCGCTGAAAGTGGTGAGCATCCCCATCACCGTTCCCAGTAGCCCCATCAGCGGCGCCGTTGTGACGAGAGTGAGAAGGTAGGCCCGCTTGCTGTCGACATCGGACAGATAGGAGCTGAGGACCTCGGCAAAGCGTTCTTTGCTGTTGTCGGCTGTTCGCACTTCCGGAGCCTGCGTGTAATCAAGGACTTGGCGGACTTCGCCGCCAGCGAGGATAGGGTTGAAAATGTACTCCACGAGGCGCTCCCGTTTCACTTTATAGAAACGGTGCTCGCGAAAATAGAAAAGCAGGCGGAACGCGGTGTAATAAATCGTCAAGGCGAGGACGGTAAGCGGAATCATAAGGATTCCGCCATCGGCGAGGATAGTGACAAAGGCGGTTTGAAATTCCTCCCACATATCGGAGTTCCCGTCGCGTGCGCCGTCGTCAGTTCTTGCGCACGAGGCCGTTCACAAAGGCCACCGCCATCCGTTCCATGTTTGCCATGACGCCCTGTGCGCGCCGGTTCAACAAGGCGTGCATGATGAGGGAGGGAATCGCGACAATAAGGCCGAATTCCGTCGTCACGAGGGCTTCGGAAATTCCGCTGGACAGCTGCTTGGCATCCCCGGTGCCAAAAATCGTGATCAGTTTGAAGGTGTTGATCATCCCCGTCACCGTTCCGAGCAATCCCATCAAAGGGGCCGTCGCCGCCGTCACAGCAATGAAGGGAAGCATGCGTTCGAGCCGCGGCTGCACTTCCAGCATGCGCTCGTACATGACCTCCTCGATCAATTCCTTGTTTTCATCGCTGTGGTCAACGGCATCGGCAAGCATGCCGCGGGCGGGACCGCGCACTTTTTTGGCCAGTTCCATGGCTTTTTCGCGGTTGCCTTCGTTCAGTTCCTTCAGGATGTCATGGAGAACACCCGGTTGCGGCATCTTGACCCGGTAAATTTCAAAGACCTTGAAAAGGGCGGTGACGGTGGCGAGAAAGGCAAAGAAGAGGATCGGCCAGATCCAGATGCCGCCCTTCTGAATGTGTTCCCAGAGGGTGTCCTCCTGGGAGGCGAGGGCAAGGGCGCTGCCAAGCGTTGGATCGATGGGCAGGGAACCTTCCCCATCGGCAATCACTTCGCGCACGAGCGCATCCATTTCCGGGTTGATCGGGACAATGGGCGGCATCAATCCTGCGTCGAGCGCAATACCGGCCGCATCGGAACCGGAACTGCTGAAGTACTCCGTCGGTCCGAGAACAAGGAAATTACCTCCTTCGACCTCCCCGTTTTCCACGACGCCCTGGCCACCGAAGAGCTGTCCGCCCATAAGTTCACCGAACCGGTCGATGGCGGTTTGCAGAATGAAAATCTGGTCAACAAGGCGAAGACCCTTGCCCAGATCCTCGTCCACAAGCGGGGTGTCGGCCGCCTTGCGGAAAGCCGCCACTTCCTCCTCGTACAGCTGCTGTTCCGGCAGAGCGAGATCCCGCTCGAAACGTTCACCGAAATCGGCGACAAGGTTTGCCACGTAGTCGAGTTGTTCCTGGCGTTTGGAGATCCGTTCCTCGAGCGCATTCAGGTCCACGTTGCTGTTGTCCTTGATGCGCTGCGCCCGCTCGGCTTCGCGCCGCTTTTCGCGCAACTCGGCCTTGAGCGTGTTCAACTGCTTGGAAAGCGGGATTTTTTCATCCTTGATTCGCTCCTGAACCTCAGCGTAGCGCCCGAGGGCGTCCTGAAGGTCGGCTTCGGCGCTCTGTTGGGCTTCTTCAAGAGTCTGCGCGGGAAGGAAAGGGGCGGCGCAGAGGAGGGGGAGAAGAATTCGGAAAAAACCTTTCACGGTCAGTCTTGGGTTGCGGTTAAAAAGGCAGGGGATCGGGTCAATTAACTTCGACCGGCAATTCGAGGTAGCGCGCTTGCTGTGTGCCACGGTAAATCTCCATGAAATTGCGGATCGGCTGGATCAGAGCAATGTCGTCAACCCAGGACCATCCATCCTCCCCAAAGACGGCCCGGCCGGCGTGCTCATCCGCCTGATCAACGTAGTAGGCAGCCCCAAGACCGAAGTAGATCTTTTCCGTCTGGATAGCCCGACCTTCCTCGAATTCCCGAAACCCTTCCACAACAGTGACAGCCTGGTTGAATTTCTGGACTTGCGTAAGGATGCCCACGACCGGCTGGATCCGCTGCCCGATGGCCAGCTTGGAGGCCTCCGGATTTTCCGGCAGACTGTTGAAAAGAGGGCGCAATTCTTCCTGGAGCGGTTGTGGCAATAGGTCGCGAATGGCCTTCAGCCCGATTTCGGCGGCTACGATTCCCTCCAGAATATCCTCCTCTACTTCGTCCACCGCCTCGCTTTGCTCGTTCAGCTCGGCCCTCCGTATCTCCGCGGCACTCGTATCATCCTCGGCTTCCGCAATGATCTGGTTGAGGTTCTCAATTTCCTGCCGGTACACCTCAATCAGTTTTTCCATGGATGCTTTGTTGGACTCCCATTCAGACTGGGCTTTCGAGATTTTCCGCTCTGTTTCCACCCATTGTTCAAGCGTCGAAACAGTTTCATCGAGAGGGGAATCACCGAAAAGGGAGATCCATCCACAAAGGAGACTGCCGAGGAAAATGGCGACGGTTTTACGGTGCAGGGGAGCCATCATAAGCGGGTTGGTTTGGGTCCGGTTGAACGTGGAAACCGAGCAGACTTTTTTGCTGAAGCCAGCTTGTCAAGCGGATCTCGTGCCAACCAGGAAAGCGGCGTACACGTTGCCCCTTCCGGCTTTTGCCCGATAACCTCAGAAGATCAGGGAAGCACCAAAACGGATCCAAAGGGGCATCGTGACCACGCAGACGGCGGTGGTGGCGAGGACAATCTCGATCGCCACCCGCGGGGAGCCTCCGTAGTGACGGGAAAGGACAATGGGAAAAATGCCGGCGGGCATGGCCGCCTGAATGACCATGACCTGTCGTAACTCCGGCGACAACTGGGGAAGGTTGGCCGCAAGGGCGATAAACAGAGCCGGCATCAGTCCGAGGCGAAGAGCGAGGGCGCCGGCGGGAACCCGCCATCCGCGGAAGAGGCCCTTTTCGGAAAGCAGGTCGGCAATACTGGCACCCGCGAGAAGGATGCCAAGGGGAATGCAGCAGGCGGCGAGCATGGAGACAAAACGATCGAGCCAGCCGGGAACCTGCGCGTCCCAGCCAAGAAAATTGATCGACAGGGCCACGGCAAGAGCCAGCAGGGGCGGGTTGGCGAGGCGCCGGAGATCCTGCCATGAAAGCTTCCCGGAAAGAACAACGATCCCGACCGTCCAAATGGCCACTTCCACCCCCACATTATGAACGAGGAGGACCCCGAGGGCCTCTTCGCCGAAAAGGGTCAGAATGACCGGAATCGGGATGTAACCGAAGTTATAAACCCCGTTGCCGAAAGCGAAGGTTCGCTGCCCCTCTCCTCGCCGCAAACCGAGGAGGCGCGCGCCGAAGTGGCCGATGAGAAACCCGCCCGTGATCGTGCAAAAGCCGATCACCGGAGCGGCGAGGAGGTTGCCGGCGCGCTCGAGGGCCGGATTCCCGATGATAAAATCAAGGAAGAGGCAGGGGTAGAAGACGCGAATGACCAGCTTCATCAGCGAGTCGTCCGCCTCGGCGCGCAGGACACCGGCTTTCCGCAAGCCCAGCCCGCCCAATAGAAGCAGAAAAACCGGCGTGGCCGCAGAGAGAATCGTGGCAGTCGGCAGGCTCATACGGCTTTCCTTAAAGGCTAGTCTTTCGGAAAATGGTAGCCCGCCCCAGGTTCCGGCGCCGTCGCCATTTCAGAGCACCTCCAAGGCGGAGAGAATAGCCATGGCCCAGAAAAGGCCACTGTTGATCAGGGCAAGCATAACGGCCGCGCTCCCCATGTCCTTGGCCCTTTTCGCATACGGGTGATGCTCAAGGGAAATGTAGTCGACGACCCATTCCATCGCGGAATTGAGCAACTCCACAATAAGGACGAGGAGCATGCTCGCCAGGACGAGGGCCTTCAAGAGCAGGGCGACGGGAAGCAGGAGCAGCACCGGCAAAAGCAGCAGGGCCAGCAACGCCTCGATTCGGAAGGCGAGTTCGTGACGGAAAACCGCCGCAAGGCCGGCCAGCGAATAGCTGCTCGCTTTCAGGACATGTTTCACCGGGGATTCCCCTGCCGTTTTGTTCCGCTCTTCCGGAAGCGGGGGGCATTGTTTTTCCTGCGCCATAGCGGAATCAACATGCCGCCGGTCCTTTCCGAAGCAAGTTTCCTTTAGGGGTCCACCATCCGGATCCCCACCAGTCGATGATCGGAGCCGCCCGTAACAACCTCCCTCTCCGGAAACAGGCCGATGTCCTTGAACAGCCCCCCGTCCCGCGCCAAGGTCCAGAAACCGTCGATTCGGCTGTACCGGTCCGTCTTCCGATGGTGGTAAGTCCAGCTTGCTCCGCCGCCATCGGACACGGGGACAGGCCGCCATGAAACCGGCTCCCCGCGCAACCCGGCAAAAAGCGCATCCTCGAAAGGCGTGTTAAAATCTCCGACGAGAAGGAAGCGAACGCGCGGTCCCGCCACCTGCTTACGCCGCTTCGCCCAATCGCGTACCGCCGCCAGCTCCGCTTTGCGCCAGCGCCGCGATTCCGGATCTGCGGGATCGCGGCTGTAGCGGCTCTTCAAGTGGACATGGAGGGCGATCAGTTCCCCCGCCGCTGTGCGCAGGCGCACCTCCTGCAGCCCCCGCCGCAGCAGCTTGCCCGGTTTCTCCCGGAGCGGCACGGCTCCATGGAAAATGACTTCCGCGAGAGGAAAGTGCGACAGCACCGCCAATCCACGCTTGCGGTCCGCTCGCTTGCCGAAATGGGCATGCGCGTAGTCAAGGCCAAGGTCGGCGAGGTCGCGCTGCAGCTCCATCAGCATCCGCTCCGAGCCCACCTCCTGAAGAAAAAGGACGTCTGCACGCAGCCGTAGCAGCTGTTGCCGCAAGCGCGTCTTCTCCGCCTCCGGTTTCGGGTAGTCGAAACGCCAGGCCTCGCCCGTCCAGCGGTCCGTAAGAAGATAATTGCGCAAGTTCCAGCAGCCGAGCCGCAGCTCCCCGGCGGCAAGGGTCGCGAACAGACCAAGCAACAGGAGGGCGATGGCCGCCTTCACCGCGACCCGACCAGCGCCCGCTCCCGTTCCAGCAACGTCGGATGCGAATAATGAAAAGCGCTGTAGAGCGGATGCGGTGTCAGGTTGCTGAGGTTTTTCTCGTTCAGAATACGAAGGGCGTCGCGCAGCGGTTCCGGATCCTCCCCGAGGGCCTTGCGCGCGAAGGCGTCCGCCTCGTATTCATGTTTTCGCGACAAACCGTTCATGAGGGGAGTGGTCCAGAAGGTCACCAGTCCGGACAGCAGTCCGAAAAGAAGCAGGACCGGACCCAGCCCGTCTCCCGCGTTGAACCCGAACGCCTGCATGAACCATGCGCTCTCCAGCAGAAAGGCGAGAACGAGGAAACTGACAAAAAGGAAGGCCGCCGAGAGCAGCAACAGGCGCGGAATATGCCCTAACTTGTAGTGACCAATCTCGTGCGCGAGCACCGCCTCGAGGTGCGGCTCTTCCATTTGTTCGATCAGGGTGTCGAAAAGGACGATGCGCCGGAAGCGCCCGAAGCCGGTGAAAAAGGCGTTTGAGTGTGCGGAACGGCGGCTGCCGTCCATTACGAGGATCGTCTTCGCCCGAAAGCCCGTGCGATCTCCGAGATCGAAGAGACGTTCCCGCAGGCTGCCTTCCGGCAATTCCTCAAATTTATTGAACAGCGGCATGATAAACATCGGGTACACCACCATCATGACCAGCTGGAAGAGAAAAAAGGCGACAAAGGCCCAGATCCACCACAACGGGCTCAGGCCCACCAGCCAGAGAATCAGCGCCAGCACCGGAATTCCCAGCACCGCCCCGATGAGGAGGCCTTTCAGTTTGTCCATGATCCAGAGTCCGGGGGAGCTCTTGTTGAATCCAAAACGCTCCTCCAACCGGAACTGTTGATACCAGTCGAGGGGAAGGTCCGCGAGAGAGAACAACATGAAGAGCAAAAACACCGAAGCCGCCTGTCCCCACAAACCGGTCCCGAGCATCCCCGTCAGGCCATACCACAGCCACGGCAGAATCCCGGAGAAAAGCAGGATGGCAAGAACGACAGTCTGGTACCCCGCGTCCACCATAGAGAGGCGGTTCTTCGCCAGCGTGTAAGCGACCGACTTGTCGTAGCTCGCTTCATCGACGTAGGAGGCATAGGCCTCCGGAACATCTCCCGCATGGCGCAATACCTCCCGGCGGTTGAGGAAGTCGAGCCAGAGTTCCGCGCCCAGTTTGAGCAGGAGGAGAAGCGCAACGACAAAAAGAACCTCGTTCATGGAGCCAAGCACTTCACGGCCCCGCAGCAGGAGCAAGGAAATTTCGTGCCTGTTTCCGGGCAAAGTTTGCCTTCGGCACCGGTACACCACGCCCCCTAACCGGTACCTACAAGCTGTAGAAACGGCCTACCCAGCGCCCCGCCCCTACAAGCTGTAGAAACGGGCTCCCGCCCGTTTCCCAGCGCCCCGCAGAAACCG
>CAYFRH010000090.1:0-10079 GCA_964345345.1 uncultured Puniceicoccaceae bacterium
AATCGGTACTCGGACCGGTTTTCCAAACGAGTTAAAGAACGTCAAAGACCCGATAGCGAATTCGATCCCGATAGCAATTCATATCACTTGTTTACGTTTCCGAATAATATCTCACACCGAGACAAGGAGCTCTCGGGGAAATGCGTTGATCCTTGTACCGCGAGCGCCGTGGCCACGTTTGAGAATGAAGGACGATGTGCGCCAACCTGATTTGGCTGTGGGTTGAATCCCTAATGATCGTGGTGGGACATGTCCAGATTCCGGGGATCGGCGCATCCGCAGTGGTTGTTTTGGATCCATGCTTCGGAATGGTCGGTGTAGACTTCCTTTTTCCAGATCGGTAAGCGATGTTTGACGTTGTCGATCAGGTAGCGGCAGGCGAGGAAGCTGTCGCCCCGGTGATGGGCGGTTACGCCGATCCAGACGGCGATACCCCCGGGTTGGAGGGTACCGGTCCGGTGGACGATTACTGCTCCTTCGATCTCAAATTTGCCGCGGGCCTCGCCTTCGATCTGCCCGGCAATGGCGGGTGCCAGTTCCGCGTAGGCGCTGTAGAAAAGCGTTGCGACGGTCTTTCCCTCGTTATGATCGCGAACCCAGCCTTCGTAGCTGCAGAATGCACCGGCCGAGCGGGACAGGAGGCGCCGGCGGAGGTCGGCGGGATCGAGGGGCTGGTCTGTGAGGAGGAAACTCATCTTCGCTCGTTGGCAAGGGTCCGTAACGTTCGCATCAGCCGCCGGTCATGGGGGGCAGGAAAGCGATTTCGTCGCCTTCCTGTAACTGGGTTTCGTGAGCCGAAAGACGGTGGTTAATGGCCACCTGAATTTCCGTGAATTCGTGCGGGAATTCGTGCGTTTTCCGCAATTCCTGGTAGAGGCGAGCCGGCGAAGGGTCGTCGACGTCCCGGTGTTCCTCAGGTTTCCCGGCGAGTTCGGCGAATTGGGCGAAATAGAGGATTTTGATCTGCATGGTGGGCGAAAAAAGTCGGATGGATGGCCCGGCCTATGAGTGCGTCCGGGTGATGGCAGCAAACTCTTCGGCGGTATTGATGTTGTCGAGCGAGCGTGGATCTTCCTGCTCAATAAGACGGGCCTTTTTGACAATGAGAAGTTTGCGGGGACAGGATTTGCCAAGTTCAAGGGCAAGTTGGAGGAGTTCTCTGTCAGATCCGGAAGGATAGAGGGCACAAAGCGGCTCCGGCAGGTCATCGTGACTGCTTCGGTAAGCGGTCAATTGCGGAGAGGTTTCGGTAAAGGCGTGGATCAGCTTGGTGAGCGTCTGTTCCTTGAGGAAGGGGAGGTCGCAGGCGACGACGAGCCAATGGACGTGGGGATGTGTTGCCATGGCTGAGAGGATGCCGCGAAGGGGTCCGGAAATCTGGTCGACGTTGTCATGAATGACTTCGCTACCCTCCGGCACCGGAAAGGCTTGGGAAGCGCGTTGGGAGACAAAGACCCTTGGGCAGACGCGCTGCAGCAGCTCTGTGGTGCGCTCAAGCTGCGTTCGTTTGCCGTCATAGCGGAGTGTTGCTTTGTCGCGACCCATGCGGCGGCTTTCGCCACCGGCAAGAATCAGACCATAAATTTGCGGTTCCATCGTTGTTCCAGGTTAGCGGGTCACGTCCGTTTTTCCGCCGGTTTTTTCGAGGAGGCGGGTCGATTCGATGACAATGTCCTTCGACGCCGACTTGCACATATCGTAAATGGTGAGGGCGGCCACACTGACAGCGGAGAGGGCCTCCATCTCCACGCCGGTGCGGTCGAGGGCTTTGACGCGGGCTTCAATGCGCAAACGGGATTCGTCGAACGGGGCGATGTCAATTTTGACCGACTTCAGGTGGAGGTTGTGGCAGAATGGAATAAGCGAGGAAGTGTTCTTGGCGGCCATGGTCCCCGCGATAACAGCGGTGTCGAGAATGGGGCCCTTTTTGGAATGCCAGTCGTTTCCAGCGAAAGCTTTGAGGAGGTCGGCGCCGAGACGGACGAAGCCTTCGGCGACCGCCGTTCGCGATGAGACCTCTTTGGCGGAAACATCGACCATGGTCGGGCGCTGGCTGGAATCAAGATGGGAAAATTGCATGATGGGCGGGAGGTGGTTTTGTTAATCAGGCAAAAGGGTGCAGCGGATCACGTGCCAAGACGAATGAGTCAGAACCAGGGATGAAAGTCAAAGGGGGTACTTCCGTCGGCCTCCGCGATGCCGGGCGGGATGCGGATGTAGCCGTCACTCTGGAGAATCGCGACCAGATCGCCGGAGTTTTGCGGAGGAACGGCCTCGGCGCTGTTTTCCTTTCCGAGCCGGACAGGCATGAAGACGGTGAAGTCCTCGCGCACACGCACGGGCCGGTTCAGCCGTACCGTCCGGGCCGGTTCCCGTTTCGTAAGCTGTTGCGCGGCATGAATGGCCGGAATCACATAATGATGGAGGCAACTCAGCGTGGAGAGGGGATTCCCGGGCAGCGCGAAGACGACTCCGTCGCCGTGACTCCAAAAACCCATGGGCTTGCCGGGCTTCTGGGCAACGCCATGGAAGTGGCAGCTGAGGCCGAGATCGTCGAGGGCGGATGGAATGAAGTCCTTTCGGCCCATGGAAATTCCCCCGCTGAGGATGACGAAGGCGTTGTTGTCCACGAGGGACCGAAGCTCGCGGAGGCAGGCCTCCGCGCTGTCGGGCAGGTGGGTGCAAGCGCGGGCGGGCAGGCCCTCGCGGGTGAGGGCGGCTTGGATGGTGAGGTCGTTGGAGCGGCGGATCTGGTGGGGCTCCGGTTGGACGGAAATGTCGACGAGTTCGTCGCCGCTGCCGGCGATGGCAATGGCGGGCGTTGCGGAGACTTTTAATTGCTCGGCTCCGCAGGTCGCGGCGACGGCGATTTCCCGGCTGCCGAGGCGTACGCCCGGCTCCAGCAACGGCGCTCCGGCATCATGATCACTGCCACGCGCGTGCACCGCTGCTCCCGGCTGGTAACGCGCCGCCTCGGAAATCCGCGCGTGGTTATCGTCGAGCCGTTCGGTGTCTTCGTAGGGGACGACACAATCCGCACCTTCCGGCAGCATGGCCCCGGTCATGATTTCCGCACAGGCGCGGGGAGAATTCTCGAGGACAATTTGCGGGCTGCCGGCGGGAGCTTGAGCGGTGATGGTAAAAGGCTCGGAAGTTCCGGTTTCCGCTGCGCGAAGGGCGAAACCATCCAACATCGCGCGATGGAAGGGAGGAAACGGTCGGTCGGCGTGAATGGTTCCGCGGAGAATTCGCCCGGGGCACGCGGTCAGCGGACAGGTGATGCTGCCTATTAGCGGCAAGTGGCGCAGAATCTGCTCTATGGCCGCTTCCGTCTGAATCAAAGCTTTCATTTTTTAGGATTCATTTGCTTAGACGGGTCATGCGACAACCTTGAAATAGTTTATGGTTAAAGATCAACACGGACGGGGTCTCACGGATCTGCGGATTTCGCTAACCGACCGCTGCAATCTGCGCTGTCCTTACTGCATGCCCAAGGAAGTTTTCGGGCCGGACTATGTTTTTCTAAAGAAAAGCCAGTGGCTGCGCTTCGAGGAGCTGGACCAACTGGTGGCGGCCTTTGTTCGTCTTGGCGTGCGCAAGCTTCGCCTCACCGGGGGAGAACCGTTGCTGCGGCCGGGACTGGTGAAGTATATTGAAGGCCTGCGGCGGTTTCCGGAGATCGAGGACGTGGCCTTGACGACCAATGCCCTTCGTCTTGCCGAGAAAGTGGATGAACTGAAAGCGGCCGGGCTTAATCGGGTGACGATCAGTCTTGATGCCCTCGATCCGGAAATCGCGGGCCGAATGAACGGACGCGGCATTGCTCCGGACGTTGTCCTTGCCGGAATCGAGGCGGCGCGCAGGGCGGGTCTCGGGGTCAAGATCAACATGGTCGTGGAGCGGGGAGCCAATGAAGGGGAGATTCTGCCGATGGCCCGCTATTTCAAGGAGCGGGGCATCCCGTTGCGGTTCATTGAATTCATGGACGTCGGCAATCATAACCAGTGGGCGATGGAGCGGGTCGTGAAGGCCCGTGAAATTCTGGAACGCATCAGCGAAGAGTTCACGGTGGAACCGGTCGACCTGAGCTCGAAAGAGCAAGTGGCCAAGCGCTACCGTTATACCGATGGGTCGGGGGAGTTTGGACTGGTTACTTCGGTCACGCAGCCGTTCTGCGGAGGCTGCACGCGCGCACGGATCTCGGCGGACGGGCGGCTCTTTACCTGCTTGTTTGCCAGCGAGGGAGTGGACCTGAAAACATGGATACGGGAAGCGACCCGCAGTCCGGAGGATGTCCTCGCCAAGCTTTCCGCCATTTGGGGAAAGCGCACCGATCGCTATTCCGAGGAACGGGGCCAGCAAGGAACCGCGCCCTCCAAAAAAGTGGAAATGTCCTACATCGGCGGATAGCGTCCGCGGATTTCGACACGATCAAGAACCCGTATGAACGAGCTTACGAAGGACGAATTGAAGCGCTACCAGTGTCATTTGACGCTGCCCGGCTTCGGAACCGAAGCCCAGACCCGGCTGAAAGCGTCCAAAGTATTGATCGTAGGTGCCGGAGGGCTGGGTTGCCCGGCGCTGCAGTACCTTGCCGCCGCAGGTGTAGGAACGCTGGGCATCGTGGATGACGACCGGGTGAGTCGCTCCAATCTGCAGCGGCAAATTCTCTACACCGACGCCGACGTCGGTCGCCTCAAGGCGGAAACCGCCGCCGAACGCCTGCGGGCCATGAATCCGGCCATCAGGTGCGAGGTCCATCCCTGTCGTTTAACAATGGAAAACGCGCTTGATCTGGTCCGGCACTATGACGTGGTGCTGGATGGATCGGATAACTTCCCCACCCGCTATTTGATCAACGACGCCTGTGTGCTCGCGGTAAAGCCCTTCGTATATGGCGCTCTCTACACCTACCAAGGGCAGGCCAGTGTCTTCAATTATCGGGGAGGGCCGACCTACCGTTGTCTTTTTTCGGAACCTCCCGATCCCCGGAATGCGCCCAATTGTTCCGAAATCGGGGTGATGGGCGTCTTGCCCGGCCTGATCGGGATTATTCAAGCAACCGAGGTCATCAAAGTGGTAACGGGCCTTGGTGAGCCTCTTTCCGGGAAATTACTCCTGCTCGACGCCCTTGACATGTCACAGCGGATCGTGGGCTTTGAGCGGACCGAAGCGGCCGAGGTCGCGGAATTGTCCGAACCGCCGCAAGCCTGCGCGGATGGGTCCGGCGGTCATTCGCCCGACGAAATCGATCCGGCCGGGCTTCAGGCGGTGCTGGCCAGCGGCAGCCCTGTCCAGCTCATTGATGTACGGGAGGAATGGGAACGGGAGGTTTGCCGGATCGATTCGGTGCACTGTCCTCTGGGTGCCTTGCTGGAGCAGCGGGAGGACCTTGCCGCCCATGGACTTCGCCCCGACCTGCCCACCTACGTCTATTGCAAAGCGGGCGTACGAAGTCTCGTTGCGCTTCCGGTCTTGCGAAATCACTACGGATTTCGCGATGTGCGCAGCCTCGCCGGCGGTATCCTCGATTGGGCGGAACACGTCGATCCAACCCTTGAACGATACTAAGGTGGCGCGAAATTAGCTACAGCCGACTGATGAATTTGAAAACGCTCAACGCCCTTTCCCCGCGTGCGTTCGTGGATGCCCTCGGCTCCGTTTTCGAACATTCGCCATGGGTAGTCGAGGCTGCGGCACAGGAGCGGCCGTTTGTCAGTTTGAAGGCCCTGCAGGCGGCCTGTGAAAGCGCGCTCTACGGGGCGGACGCGGAGACGCAGCGAAACCTGATCCGGGCCCACCCGGATCTGGCCGCGAAGCTCGACCAGCTCTCGGAATTGACCGAATTTTCGCGACGCGAGCAGGACAGGGCGGGGTTCATGAGGCTGGATCCGGAAGTGCTCGCATCCCTGCGGGCGAATTTGCGGGCTTACCGGGAACGCTTTGGTCATCCTTTTATCCTCTGCGTCACGGAACACCCCGCCGAAGATGTCCTGCCCATCCTCGAAGTGCGGAGGCGGGCGGGGGCAGAGGCCGAGCGCCTCGCCTGCCTTTTTCAAATCGCCCGCATCGGGTGGCATCGGTTCCGCGATCTTGTCTCGGAAGATAAGAACAACCAATCCCCAGAGTAATGAAGGCAAAACTAAGCACACATGTTCTCGACACTTATCACGGCGGCCCGGGTGGCAACCTCGGATGGCGGCTGGAAAAGCGCGCGGAGTCCGGGGATTGGGTCCTCCTGCGGGAGGGGGTGACCAACGACGACGGCCGTACGGACGGACCTCTGCTGGAGGGAGAGGCCTTGGAAACGGGGGCCTACCGGCTTACCTTTTCCGTCGGGGCCTATTTTCGTAAGCGCGGGGTGCAACTGCCGGAACCGCCCTTCCTTGACGAGGTGATCGTCCAGGTCTGCCTGCAGGCGGGGCAAAGCTATCATGTGCCGCTCCTGACCTCCCCGTGGAGCTATTCTACTTATCGTGGCAGTTGATGACACGGGAGGAGGCAGTTGAAGCGGCGGGCGGGCGGTTGCTGAAACGGCTGGCGGCTTTAAAGGGGATCTCCGCGCGCGGGGAGTGGTTGGAACGCACTCTTTTTTCCCCTGCGGCGGAGGAGGCCGCGAATCAGATTCGCCGATGGATGAAAGAAGCCGGCATGGACGTTCGCTATGATGCGCTGACCAATGTCATCGGGCTGAGCGTAAACGAAAAGGCGGACCCGGAGGCACCGCGTATCCATGTGGGCTCCCATTACGACACGGTCATCAACGCCGGTGCTTACGATGGGGCGCTGGGTGTCCTTGTTGCTATCGGGGTGGTGGAAGCCATTCGCGATGCGGGACTGCCATTGCGCCATAATCTCGGTGCTCTTGCCTTTTGCGACGAGGAAGGCGTCCGCTTCCAGACCACCTTTCTCGGCAGCGCTTATCTGAGCGGCCAATTCGAGAAGACATGGCTCGACAAGGCCGATGAGCGGGGGAAAACGCTGGGGGAATGGCTGGTCGAGCGTGCTGAATCGGTCGATGAGTTGCTGGCGGCGGAACCGGTTATCCGGTCCCGGGACTATTTTCTGGAAGCCCATATCGAGCAAGGTCCGGTCCTTGAGGCGGCCGGAAATGGACTCGGGGTCTTTACCCGGATCGCCGCCCAGATGCGGGCGGAAGTCGAACTGGTGGGACGGGCGGGCCACGCCGGGACCACGCCCGCCCGGTTGCGGCGCGATCCGTTGCCCGCCGCGGGCTCCATGGTCCGTGCCGTGCAGGCCTTGTGCCGCAGTGATGAGCGGATGCGCGCGACCGTGGGCCGGTTCGAGGTCAGTCCGAATGCCAGTAATGTCATTCCCGGACGCGTCCGCTTCACCGTCGACCTGCGTTTCCCGGATGCGCATGGCCTTCGCAGCCGCCGGGACGGCCTTGTCGGAGGATTGGAGGCCATCGCCGACCGTTCCGGGTTGGAGTTCCACTACCGGGAGGTCCATTGGGCGGATGATGTGTCCTTGGACAAACGGGTCACGGAAGCACTGGCAGAGGCCTGCGGTCGGGCGGAGGGCAAAGAGGCTCTCCGCACATGCAGTGGCGCCGGCCACGACAGCATGATGGTGGCGCGGGCTTGTCCGACCGGTATGTTGGCGGTGCGTTGTCGGGAAGGGCTCAGCCATCACCCGGATGAATTTGTCGCGGAAGCCGATTGCCGCCTCGCTCTCAAGGCCATGGTTGAGGCCGTCCTGCAGGTGGACCGTAAGTTGTAGTGAAATGGTGGATACTCTCATCAAAAACCTCCGGTTTCTGCAAGCGGGAGAATGGATCGACGGGGAAATCGCGGTCGAGGCGGGCCGGATTGTGGACATCGGCGAGACGGTTGGTGGAGGGACCGCAAAGGTGGCCGATGGCAGAGGCGGCTATTGTCTTCCCGGCGCGGTCGACCTGCACGTGCATTTCAACGAGCCCGGAAGAACCCATTGGGAGGGGTTCGCCACGGGCAGTGCGGCAGCCGCTGCTGGCGGAACAACCTATGTGGCGGAAATGCCCCTGAACAGTATCCCCTCGACCACTACGGTAACGGCACTGGAGATGAAACAGGCGGCGATCCGGGGAAAGTCATGGATTGATTACGGGTTGTGGGGTGGTGTCGTGCCGGGAAACGGGGAGCATTTGCAACCATTGGCGGAGGCCGGGGTGATGGGATTCAAAGCCTTCATGTCACCGAGCGGGACCAAGGAGTTTGCCAATGCGGATCCCGCGACTTTGCGGGCGGCGATGGAGCGAATCGCCCCCACGGGCTTGCGCCTCGCCCTGCACGCCGAGGATCCGGCCGTACTGCGGAGGGCGGAAGCCGGTCTTGTGCGGAAGGAGACGGCGGGGGATTGGGAGGCTTCCCGCCCCGTCGAGGCCGAATTGAGCGCGGTGCGCACCGCGTTGGAACTGGCGGGGGAGACCGGGTGTCCGGTCACGATTGTCCATGTCAGCGCTCCGGAGGTGGTGCGGTTAATCCGCGAAGCGCGGACGGCGGGAGCGGATATTCTTTGCGAAACCTGTGCGCATTACCTGCTGCTGTCGGTGGAGGACGCGGAACGAATCGGGCCGAACGCGAAGTGTGCGCCTCCATTGCGGCCCCGACATACCGTCGAGGCGATGTGGGAACCGTTATTGCAGGAGAAAATCGATACCCTTGGCTCCGATCATTCGCCGTGTCCGCCGGAGTTGAAAGCGGGGATGGCCTTCTACGAGGCATGGGGCGGGATCGCCGGAGTGCAGCACGGGCTGATTGGCGTGCTCGATCGCATCGGATGGAAGGAATCCGCCACGCTGGAAAAGGTTTGCCGTTCCTTCGCAACGCGACCTTCCAAAGCCGCGGCCTTGGAGCACAAGGGGGAACTTCGCGTCGGGACCGACGCCGATTTTTTCCTCATGGAGCCGATCGATCCGCCGCGCCCGGTGCGGGCGGACCAGTTCCTTTCCCGGCATTCCGGTTCAGCCTACCTCGGGGAAGCCCGGAGGCTACGGGTGGCGGAGACATGGCTGCGCGGGGAAGTCGTCGTGCGCGATGGGGTTTTATGCGGAAAGCCGCGCGGACGTTTTCTCCCGGGCGCAGCCGTTTGGAGGCAGAAAATTTCCTGAATGCGATTGGATTTATTTTTGGGGATAAGACTCTATAAATATTTGAGTTTTGTCTTTGTTGCGAAAATATAACTACATATTATTGTAAAATTGGCCGCCTGATTATCGCTCCGGGAATGGGAACCGGGGCAGGAAAATGATTGTAGCGATTTAGTGCTTACCCTCTTCGTACAGGCTCACTCTTGTGCCGTCGCTACTTGGATTAAAAAAAAAATACAACAATACGATTATACAGCAAAAACAACTACATCGATTCCTGCCTATTCTGTTGGCTCCAGGGTTTCTCTCGGGAGCGGTCAGCCTGAGGATTTCAGATGTGCAACAGGAACTCGTCGGAACCAGCTCGGATGAAACGGGCAGTGGAAGCACTGCCAATTATTCAGGTTCGGCTGCCGTGGGAGATTCCGCCGTATTTGATGTTGCGGATAGTAATAATCAGGACTTCGCGGATTTGCGGGTCACTTATTCTTCGGACGACGGCGGGGTTGGAAGCAATATTATGATCGCCCGGACTTCCGACAGCCAGGGCCTCACGGACGACGGAACCCTTTCCATTCTCCTCGACATCGGCAACAGTGGCGGTGGCACGATTTCCTTGGATTTCGAGTGGTATACTCCTGGTTCCTTTTCGGGGGGAGTCGAACAAAGCGGAGCCAGCCTTCTGAGCAACCCGGTCAACTACACGACGTTTGATATCGACTTTAAGCAACTCGTGGAGATTCCCGATGTGGGGATAAGTCAATACACGCTTGATGGAAGCAGCGTTTTGACCGACACGACGGTTCCGGGAGGGTTCCGGTTCGAAGATAACGGAGCGGATTCCACCTTTGATGATCCCACAACCGCTGTCGGCTTTCTTACGGACAATACCCCCCAGTTCCATACCATTACGATGGGGAATCAAGCAGAAGGCGGCCCAGCGCTTTTCATGTTCGAGTTCCGCGATCCCAGCGACAACGTGACGTTT
>CAYFRH010000091.1:0-10036 GCA_964345345.1 uncultured Puniceicoccaceae bacterium
TCATGGTACCCGGGGCGGGGGTCGAACCCGCACTCCCTTAACGGGAACCGGATTTTGAGTCCGGCGCGTCTGCCAATTCCGCCACCCGGGCAAGACTTCTGAACGCTGCAAAAGCGTCTTCGGCGGAGCAAGCAAATTGTCGTTTTCCCTCGCCGGTGCCTATTCGCGGACAAGTTGCGGCGACGGGCCGCTTTCGGGCACGCCTTGCGAGCGGGCACGGGCGCGCAGCCGCAGGCCCTGCAGGCGGATAAAACCGCCGGCATCGTCGGGATTGTAATCGCTTTCAACGCCCTCCATGGAAGCGATATCGGCATCGTAGAGACTGAGGGGGGATTGTCGTCCGGTTGTCGTAATGCCTCCTTTATAGAGTTTGAGGCGAACGACGCCGCTGACGATTTCCTGGCTTTTGTCGAAGAACGCCTGCAGAGCTTCGCGCTCGGGAGCATACCAGAGGCCGTTATAGACCAGTTCGCTGTACTTGGGAATTAGGGTGTCGCGCAGGTGCCCGAGATCGCGATCGAGGGTCAGAGATTCCACTTGGCGGCGGGCGTGCAGGAGGATGGTCCCTCCCGGCGTTTCGTAGACGCCCCGGCTCTTCATACCGACAAAGCGGTTCTCGACAATATCCACCCGCCCGATGCCATGTTTACCGGCCAGTTCATTGAGCCTTTGCATGAGCGCCGAGGGCGCGAGGAATTCGCCGTTCACGGCGGTGGCATCGCCCTTCTCAAAAGCGATTTCGACTGTTTCAGGGGTATCCGGTGCATCCTGCGGTTCCACCGTCAGCTTGAACATATCTTTGTTCTCTTCGGTGGTCGGATCGAACCAGGGATCCTCCAGAATCCCCGCTTCATAGGAAATGTGCAGCAGATTGCGGTCCATGGAATAAGGCTTCCGCGTGGATGCCTCCACCGGGATGTTCTGTTCCTGGCAATAGGCGATCATCTCTTTGCGTCCGGGGAATTGTTCGCGGAAAACCGGCATGCGCCACGGCGAGATCACCTGCAGCTCGGGTGCAAGGGCGGCATAAGCCAGCTCAAAGCGGACTTGGTCGTTGCCTTTCCCGGTGGCACCGTGCGCGACGGCTTGCGCCCCTTCTTTGCGGGCGATGGCAATCTGGGCCTTGGCAATGAGCGGCCTGGCGATGGAGGTGCCGAGAAGGTACTGGTTCTCATAGAGCGCATTGCCCCGGAACATCGGAAAAATGAAATCGGAAGCGAATTCCTCGACGAGGTTGACGGTGTAGTGGGCGCTGGCACCGGTGGCATGAGCCTTTTCGGCAAGCCCCTCCAGTTCCTCTTCCTGCCCAATATTGGCGGCAAAAGTAATAATCTCCGCGGAAAAATGCTGCTTGAGCCAGCTGACGAGAACGGAGGTGTCGAGGCCTCCGGAATAGGCGAGAACGATTTTCATGATGCGGGATTCGGTGTGGTTTCGGATTTTCCAAGAAGCGAAAGGATAGCCTTCTGCGCATGAAGGCGGTTTTCGGCCTGGTCAAAAACAATACTGTGCGGGCTGCGATAGACCTCCTCGCTCACTTCCTCACCGGGATGGGCGGGAAGGCAGTGCAGAAACAGCGAATCAGGCCGTGCGCACTGAAGAACGGAGGTGTTGATCTGGTAGGGCCGCATGAGCTGCAGCCGCCTCTCCCGTTCCGCGTCCTCGCCCATGCTCACCCATACGTCGGTGTAAAGGGCATCGGCTTCCGCCGCCGCTTCGAGAGGATCCGGGACGAAGCGGTAACGGCGTTCGAGGCCGACGCGGTGAAGGGCCTCATCAACAAACGGATCAGGACGGAACTCGGGCGGACCGCAAAGGACGACCTCCATCCCGGCCACAGCCCCGCCAAGAATCCAGGAATGCGCCATGTTGGACCGGCAGTCCCCGTAAAAGACGACCTTTCGTCCTTTAAGGGAAGCAAAAAGATTTCCCGGCTGTCCCCATTGCTCCGCAAGAGTAAACAAATCGGCCACCACCTGGCAGGGATGAAGGGCGTCGGTGAGAGCATTGATCACGGGGATGGTTCCCTCCCGCGCAAACTCCTCCACGAGGGAGTGTTCATAGGTTCGGATAATAAGGCCATGCAGGTAGCGGGAAAGCACCTTTGCGGTATCGGTGACGGATTCCCCGCGCCCGGTCTGCATTCGCTGCTGCTCAAGGATCATGGCATGGCCTCCGAGTTCATGAATTCCTACTTCGAAGGAGACCCGGGTTCGGGTGGAAGGCTTGTGAAAGAGGAGCGCCCAGGTTTGTCCACGCAGCGGTTGATCCATAATCTTACCTCGCTCGCTTTTCATCCGCGCGGTGGATTCGAGAAGGCGGTCCAGTTGCCCTCGGGAAAGATCGGGAATCTGCAGAAAAGAGCTTGGTTTCATGAGGATGGTTCGGTTCCGAGGACAAAGTCGATGATCTCCACCGCTGTATCGAGATCCTGAGGACCAGCCGTCAGCGGTGGCATGAGGCGAATTGCGTCCGTACCCCCGCGCACGACAAGAAGCCCGTTCTCGCGAAGACGTGCCATCAGGGACAGAGGATCCCCGCGAACGGCGAGAGCGGCATGATAGCCGCAGCCCCGCTTTTCCTTGAGCTTGTCGGGATGTTTCCGCACCAGGTCGGAAAGGGCTTCGTGAAAAGGCCCGCTTTGCACCGAGACACGGTCGAGAAGATTTTCTTCTTCCATGATGTCGAGGACGGCGTTCGCGGCCGCACAGGCCAAGGGACTCCCGCCGAAAGTGGTCCCGTGCGAACCCGGCTGAAAAAGGTCGGCGAAAGGCTCCCGAACCCAAGCCGCGCCGATAGGATAACCGCCCCCCAGTCCTTTTGCCATGGCGATTGCGTCCGGCGTAATCCCGGCTTCTTCATACGCGAAAAAGCGACCGGTGCGCCCAATTCCGCATTGAACCTCGTCGATCATCAAAAGAATCCCGCGCTCGTCGCAGAGCCGACGCAATCCCTGTAGAAAGTCACTCGTCGCGGGATGGATTCCCCCCTCCCCCTGGATCGTCTCCATCATGATGGCGGCGACATCTTCCCGGGCCGCCTCCCGGAAGGCCTCGAGGTCGTTGAAAGGCGCGTGCCGGAATCCCGGCAACAATGGAGCAAACCCCTCCTGTACCTTAGCCTGCGGAGTAGCGCTCATTCCTCCGAACGTGCGACCATGAAAGGAGTTATCCGCGGTCAGGACCACGTGGCGACCTTCCCTGCTCCCCGCGCTTTTCCTTCCCCAAAGACGGGAAAGCTTGATCAGGAACTCGTTCGCCTCCGCGCCGCTGTTGCAGAAGAAAGTTTTTCCTGGCCCCGCTCGCTCCACCAGGCGCCGGGCAAGCCGGGCCTGCCCCGGAACATGGAAGAGGTTGCTGACGTGGACCAGCTGTTCCATCTGTTCACCCATGCGCCGCGTCCATCCGGGATGGCAATGGCCGAGCGTGTTGACGGCGATGCCCGAGATAAAATCGAGGTAACGCCGGTTTTCGGCGTCCCATACATAGGAGCCTTCTCCCCGGGTCAGGGTGAAAGGCGCTGCGCCATAAGTCGGCAGAATGTTGGCGGCATATTGCTCCGCAACTTTGGCGGAGGTCACTTTACTGGACGTTTTAGATGGCATATCAATTTGCTCCGCACGATTCGCGGACAATCTCGGTCCCAATGCCCTCGTCGGTAAAAATTTCAAGGAGGACACTATGGGAATGACGCCCGTCGATCAAGTGCACCCGGTGGACGCCACGTTCCAAGGCATACAAGGCGCTCTCCACCTTCGGCAGCATACCCGTTCCGATCACTCCCGTGGCGCGCAGGACGGGAACTTCTTCCCGGCTCAGGCTGGAAATAAGGGTCTCGGGATCAGTGGGATCACGAAGGAGGCCGGGAACATCACAGAGGTACACGAGGCGCCGGGCTCCCACTGCGGCAGCCAGATGAGCGGCAGCTGTATCCGCATTGGTATTGTAAATCTGGCCGTCCACGTCCTTTCCCACCGGAGAAACAACGAGCAGGCGGCCTTGGCCGAGCCTCTTGTGAAGAACTTCCGCATCCACGTCCACGACCTTGCCGACATAGCCGAGATCCATCGGATTCCCGGAAACGTCGTAGCGCAGGCGTTCGCACCGAAAGACCTCCTGCCCGGCAATCCCGACCGGAATACCTCCCTTGGCCGAAATATTCGCACAGATGTCGGTATTGATTTCCGCGTTCAGGGTTCTTTCGACAATGGATACCGTCTCCCCGTCGGTGTAGCGAAGTCCGTCCTTCCAGACCGGCTCGATTCCCTCCCGCTGCATTGCCTTGTTGATCGCCGGTCCGCCGCCGTGAACAACGATGACGTGGATACCGACAGCGGCAAGAAAGGCGAGGTCCATCGCCACTCCCTCGCGCGCTTGATCCGTATCGAGAAAGGAGCCTCCAAACTTGACCACAAAAATACTGTCCCGGAAGTTCTGGACATAAGGAAGCGCTTCCAGCAGCACTTCCGTTTTCCGCAGGATACTGAGGTCGTTCTCCATCATTCCGCTTTGTTAAACTCGACGTATCCCACGCTCAAATCGGTGGCGAGGAGACGCGAGGTGGCCTCTCCCCGGCCAAGATGCACCAGCAGGCGGAAGCGCGATTCCGCGACAATACGTTTCCAATCCGCCTTCCTTTCCGCATGGCAATGGCCCCGCGTAAAAACCGGAATTTCGCTTTCTCCCCCGGCCTCCGCGTAAGCAAGCATAACCGTGTCCTCGCTCAACTCCGCACCGCTGTAGCCGAGAGCGTCCAGCACCCGTCCCCAGTTCGGGTCGTTACCGTACCAGGAGGCCTTGACGAGCAGGGAGTTCCCGATCGCCCGCGCCGCCGCTTCCGCATCAGCCTCGTCAGCGGCGCCTTGTATCAGAACTTCCACCACTTTGGTAACGCGTTCACCATCCCCTACAATCATGTCCGCCAGATCGCGGCAAATTGCCTCCACAGCACTGCGAAAACGGTCGGCATCCCCCGAAGCGGGGGAGAGCGACACCCCGCTTGCCCCCGAAGCGAGGAACAACACAGTGTCATTCGTGCTTTCGTCCCCGTCCACGGTAATGGTGTTAAAGCTTTTGCCGACGGCTTCGCCGAGAACCTTCCGGAGGAAGGCCTGCTCCACCGCCGCATCCGTCGTGAGGAAAGCGAGCATGGTGGCCATGTTTGGTTCGATCATACCGGCGCCCTTGGCCATTCCGGACAAATGGATCGTACCCTCCGATAAAGGCACGGTCGCAGAAACGATTTTGCGGCAGGTATCCGACGTGAGAATGGCATCAGCCGCGGCCTCGCCTTGAAGCCGCCCGCTCGCCAATTGCTTCGCGGCTTCCCGGATTCCCTCGCGGATGCGCTCCATTGGCAACGGCTCACCAATGCGCCCGGTCGAACAGACAAGAACCTCCCCGGGTCGGATTCCACAACATCGGGCGGTTTCTTCCTGCATGGCACGGGCGTCCTCTGCCCCGCGGGGTCCCGTGCAGGCATTTGCATTTCCGCTATTCATGACGACGGCCCGCGGAGCCGTAGTCCCACCGAGAACGCGTTTGCAGAGATGTACCGGAGCGGCCGCCAAGCGGTTCTGTGTAAAAGTCCCCGCCGTGATACAAGGGCGGTCAGCAAAGAGAAGGGCCAGATCGCGCCGTTGATCCCCCTGCCCACGGATATCGCAGGCCACTGCCGATGCACTGAAGCCGCCGATCTCCGCAGGAGTAAGCGGAGCCGGATCAAGGTAATTTTCCTTGGCAAGTTTCTCCATAAAACGCCTCCGTTCAGGCAAGACCGGCCGCTTCAGCGAAGCCAAGCCGGAGATTCATAATTTGCACCGCCTGGCCACTGGCACCCTTCATGAGGTTGTCGATGGCGCTGGTAAGGAGCAGATTGCCCGTGCGCGCATCGACGGTCGCAGCAACGTCCATGCGGTTGCGGCCCACCACCGGACGTGTTTCGGGGGCCGTTCCGGGGGAGAGAAAACGGATTCCGGGTCGACCCGCATAGGCCCTTTCCCAACAGGCGTAGATTTCCTCCACTGACCTTTTAGAGGGCACCACCGTAGTGGTCGCTAACCCCCGCATCATCGGCACAAGGTGCGGTGTGAATTGGACGCGGACAGGTTTTCGTGCCGCAAAGCCCGCCTGCTCCTCGATCTCGGCAAGGTGGCGGTGGCTCCCGAGCCCGTAGGCAAGGGCACTTTCCGATCGCTCCGCATAGCTGTAGAACAGCTTTTCTTTCTTTCCCGCTCCCGTGACTCCGCTGAGCGAATTGATCACGATCCCAGTCGAACCAATCTTCTTTTCCGCCAGAAGCGGCAGGAGCGGAAGAAGAATACTGGTGGGATAACATCCGGGGCAGGCAATAAGCCTCGCCTCTTTCCATTCAGCTTCTGCCGTAAATTCCGGGAACACGTAAGGAGTCTTTGCCAACCAGTCCGGTGCCGGATGGTCCGCACCATAATACCGCTTGTATAAGGCCGGATCCCGCAGCCGAAAATCCGCACTCAAATCGATCACGAGCCGACCCGCCTCCACAAGCGGCAGAGCGTAGCCCGCCGCTACGCCGTGCGGCAAGGCCAGAAACCAAATGTCTACCGGCCTCTCGACAAGCTCCTCGACCTTCGCATCCACAAAGCGCACGCCCGGCAAGCGCCCGGCAAGGCGCGGAAGAACCTCCTCGACCGCCTTGTCCGCATGCGAACGCGAGGCTACTTCGATGCGGCCCACATGGGGATGGCCGGAAAGCAGTTCCAAAAGAACTTCTCCGGAGTAGCCCGATGCCCCGACTATGCCTGCTGTGATCATGTCCATTCTTTCTTTCTGCCTGCGAAAAGAAAAGGGGCCCGTTCTTTCCCGACCCGAAGCCGGGGAAGAAGGGACCCCTCAAAAGGATAATTCCAGAGGAGCGCCGCTTTAGCGCTTGCTGAACTGGAACTTCTTCCGCGCCCCCGGCTGACCGGCCTTCTTGCGTTCCCGACGTCGGGGATCGCGCTTCAAGTGTCCTGCCTTTTTCAAAACTTGGCGAAGCTCGGGATCGTACTTTTCAAGAGCACGACCAAGGCCGTGGGCAATCGCTTCGGACTGTCCGTTCGGACCCCCGCCCTGGACTTTTACCACGACATCAAACTGCCCTTTCCGATCAGCCGTAACGAGCGGGGCTTCCGCCACGCGACTCAGCGATTCGGTAAAACAGTAGGTCTCGAGGTCTTTCCCGTTGATCATGAATTTGCCGCTGCCCCCGGGCACGAGGCGGACACGGGATATGGCGCGTTTGCGCCGGCCGGTGGCAATAAAAACTTGTTCTGGATCGCTCATGGTTTGCGCAATTTTAGGCTAAATCGATTTTTTCCGGCTCCTGCGCGGAATGAGGATGCTCGGGTCCGGCGTAGATCTTCAGCTTTTTGAGCTGGGCCCGGCCCAGTTTGTTGCGCGGAAGCATCCCCTTGACCGCGTGTTCAATGATAAACTCCGGCTTCTTCTTCCGGAATGCTTCAAGGGTGACATACCGTTCATTACCGAAATAGCCGCTATAGAACATGTAGCTCTTCTGCTTTTCCTTGCGACCGGTCACCGCAACTTTCGCCGCGTTAACGACCACGACAAAATCCCCCGTGTCCACATGTGGTGTGAAGGTGGGCTTGTTGCGGCCGCGCAAATGATTCGCGATTTCAACGGCAAGGCGTCCAAGCACCTTCCCTTCGGCGTCGATGAGGAACCACTTCGGGTCAACCTCCTCCTTTTTGGCCAGATAGCTTTTCATGGCTGAGAAAAATCGATGACCGTAGACCGGACCTACCCCCTGTCAACTGTATTGTCGGCAAAAAGAAGCGCGCCCCGAATCCAGGGCGCGCTTGAAAGAATAAGTTGATGGGAAAGGTCGATCAGAAGCCGGCGGTGAAGCTGAGCCCGAAGGTGACCGTGTTTTTGTCGAGGCCGAACATAAGGTCCCGGTCCGCCCCATAATAGTTGACGCCAAGGGATGTGCTGGCGTTGTCGGTGAAGGCGTAGACATAAGCGACACCGGCATTCCAGTAAAAGTAGTCAGAACCCTCGTCAGGATCGACATACCCGAGGCTCCCGGACAAATCGATGTAGGAATCATCCGTCACTTCCCAGGAGTGCCCGCCAGCCACTTCAAGCGTAAGGGTTTCCAGATCGAAGTCGTAGAAAACGTAGACAGCGGGGGAGTAGGCCACGTCAAAGGACAAACCTCCATAGACTTCGAAAGTGTTTACATCACTGTCGAAGAAGTCGTCTTCCGAATCCGGGAAAGTATAGTAGGTGAATCCTACATCGCCACTCATGATTTCTCCGGCCGGGAAACTGTAGCCGCCGTAGTAGTCAACTTCCGTTTCTTCCGCAATACCTGTGCCCGGGTCCGTCTCACTGGAAACCGGAAGGGCGGACCAGATGCCCGCATACCATCCACCGTAGCTGACATCGATGGAAGGAGAGAAATACTCGTCGGCGAACTGAGTGCCACGGAAGATGTACTCCGATTCCCACGCAACCGTGGAGGAAATGGAGAGCTCCTCGGCGGAGACATAGGTGGAGCCGGCTACAAGAGCGGCCAAGCAGATGGTTGTTTTTTTCATATTCGTGTTTTCGTTTTAGTTTGTAGGTTTTTCTAAAGCAAGGAAATGATCTCACGATTGCACTAACCGCTGTCAACTACATACAAGCTATTCTTATACCAAATTCACCCTGTGTTCACATTTTCGAATGCGGGATTGTCAAAGCGGACCTCCAAACCTATCCTATACCTATGCAACCGGATATCCCCTCTCCCCACGAAAACCAACTCAAGCAGCTAAAGGCCTACACCACCGTGGTCGCCGATACTGGGGACTTCGGCTCCATCGAGGCGTACAAACCGCAGGATGCGACAACAAATCCGACCCTCATTTATAAAGCCGTTCAAATGGACCGGTACAGCAACCTGCTGGAGGAAGCGGTGACCCTTGCGGAAAAGACGGGCGAGCATGGCGACGCCCTTGTCTCTTCGGTGATTGACCAGTTGCTTGTCCTCTTTGGCCGGGAAATTCTTCAAATCATTCCCGGACGTGTGTCCACAGAAGTGGATGCGAGGTTGTCCTTCGACACGGAAGGCAGCGTTGCCAAGGCACGGCGGTTGATTGAGCTCTACGCGAAACAAGGAATCGACCGCGAACGCGTTCTCATCAAAGTAGCCTCGACCTGGGAAGGACTTCTCGCAGCGCGCCAACTCGAGCAGGAAGGAATCCACTGCAATCTCACTCTCCTTTTTTCCCTGATGCAGGCGGCTACGGCGGCGGAATTCGACTGCACTCTGATCAGTCCCTTTGTCGGGCGCATTCTGGACTGGTACCAAAAGGAAATGGGTCGAGAATATGCTCCTCCGGAAGATCCCGGGGTACAGTCTGTTACTCAGATTTACCACTACCTCAAGCATTACGACCTCGCGACGGAGGTCATGGGGGCGAGTTTTCGCAATAGCGGAGAAATCCGTGAACTTGCCGGCTGCGACCTCCTCACGATCAGTCCTGCTTTGCTAGAGGAGTTGCAGAAAAGCAAAGAACCGCTCGAACGGCGTCTTTCTCCGGAAAAAGCCAAAAGCGAACCGGTTGCCCGTAAAGAGATCTCGGAAAAACAATTCCGTTGGGAAATGAATGCGGATCCTATGGCGACCGATAAACTGGCTGACGGGATCCGCCGTTTCTCCGCGGATACAGAGGCGCTAAGTGATTTTATTGGCAAAGACCTTCTTGACTGATTTTTTCTAACTATGATCACGCACCTTGTATTTTTTAAAATGAAACCCGAGGCGGCCGGACAGGCAGCGGAAGAAAACGCGGAGGAATTAGTCCGGCTGCTACGGGAGCTGCCCGCGAAAATCTCCGAAGTTCAGGCTTTGGAAGCCGGTAGGGATTTCAGCTGCACCCCCGCCTCGTACGACCTTGGCCTGTACACAAGGTTTGCGACGAAAGAGGACCTCGAAAGCTACCGGGTTCATCCAGAGCACCAGAAAGTGATCGCCTTCGTCCGAGAAGTGACCAGCGACCGCGCGGTCG
>CAYFRH010000092.1:0-3488 GCA_964345345.1 uncultured Puniceicoccaceae bacterium
CCTTCTTCGACCAGTTTATTGTCCGCGAAGACAATCCCGGCGGTGGACCCGGCCCGATTCTATTCGTCGAGACCAACTGGCAGAATCTTGATGAACAGGAAACGCAAGGGGTCGATGTCGGCGTTCAGTATGTGAAGCGGACCGAGGATATGGGAGAATTCCGCTTCGGAATTGACCTTACCTATGTCGATACCTTCGACACGAACACCCTCGACTTCGATGAGGACGGAAACGAGGTCCAGGTTGAGCAAGGCTTCGCCGGCACCTGGAATATTCCGCGCGTCCGCGCCAATGCCTCCATCAATTGGAGCTATGGCGACTGGAGTGCGACCATGTATACCAACTATGTTGGCGATTATGGTCCGCGTTCAGCCGGCGATCCGGATGTGAAAGCATACTGGCGCTTCAATCCGCAGGTTGCCTACTCCGGCCTGTGGGACAGCACTATTACGGTGGGCATGCGGAATGCCTTCGATGAAGAACCTCCGGTCGATCTCGGTGACGTGACAAACGTGAATAACGCGATTCACAACGCTGAGCCGCGGTTCCTCTATGTCCGCTTCTCCAAGGACTGGTAAGCGAGGCAACGAGCCGACGCACCTGCTTTTCAAGGCCGCCGGGAGTACCCGGCGGCCTTTTTTGTTGATGGAGGGGCGCACCTGCAATTCGGCGTTGCGGGTGAATCGGGCTCGTTTCACCCTTCGCATCATGCGTCTGAAGTTTCTCTTTTTGTTGATCCCTTTCCTTTCCGCGATTTCGTCGGTCTCCGGCGTCGATTTACGGGAGCGCATGACCGCCGAAGAGTTTGCGGCGGCAGGCCTCAGCAGGTTATCTGCGAAAGAACTTACCGTCCTTGAATCGTGGATGGCGCAAGAGATGGGGGAGGAGCGTAGGAAGGGAGCCCGCGAAGCGGCGGATTTACCGGAAGGGGAGGAGGCCTTTGGTCTGGAGACGGTTGCTTCCAAGGTTGCCGCCATCTTCAAATCCAAAGGCCCAAAACGGGTTGTCAGCACGATCGAAGGCAAGTTCAACGGCTGGGACGGAGACACCGTTTTTCGGCTGGCCAACGGGCAAGTCTGGAAACAGACGGACAGCGACCGCTTCTACATCAGCGTCGAGGATCCCAAAGTGGAAATCAAGCGGGCGGCTTTTGGCAGTTACCTGCTTTCGCCCAAAGGCTACGGTTCCTCCGTACGTGTGCGGCGCGTGGACTGATCGGGTCGTGCCGGGGCATTGCCCGCCTGTCGCCGCGCGAGCGGCGAGCGTTATTTGAGCAGTCCCCATTCCTTTCGGAAAGGGCGCAGGAACTCGTCAATCCGGCGATAGACTTCAAGGCGGGTCTCCTCTTTTTCGAGGGAGTGCATTTCGTCCGTATCGAAATACTTGCGATAGGGATGGTTCATCCGGTCCAGGGCATTGACGAGTGTGCGGCTTTGTTCGATGTCGACATTCAGGTCGCGCAGCCCGTGGTAGATGAAAATGGGGGCCTTCAAGCGGTCGATGTGCGTCAACGGGCTCCATTCACGGAGATAGGATTCTTCGCTCTCCGTCTTGGGATCCCCAAAGCGCTTGACCCAGTAATCGTAAGCTTCATCCCGTTCCCATTGAAGGTAAGTCCTCATGTGTTCGAGCAGGTCGACCACGCCGAACAGATTGATGCCGAACTTGAAAAAGTCGGGGCGCTTTACGGTGCAGAGCATGGTTTTGTAGCCACCCCAGCTGGCTCCCGCGATGGCGATGCGGTCGGGATGGGCGTAACCTTCCTCGATCGCCCAGTCCGCCGCCTCTACCGTATCGAGGTACATGCGCTCGATATTGTGCTCGCTTTCGAGCAGGAAATCCGTCCCGTAGCCCGTCGATCCCCGGAAGTTCATTTGCAGGACAGCGAAACCGCGGTCGGCGTAGAAATGCGGCTCCATATCGAAATACCAGCGGAGGCGCCAGACATCCCGCGCCCATGGGCCGCCGTGAGGATTGAGAAGTAGCGGCACGGGATGGCCTTCCTTGTATTCGTCCGGTAAGACAAGGTAGCCGTGGACGGTGGTGCCGTCGCTGGCCGTGAAGGAGACCGGGCGCTTTGGATTCTGTTTCTTTGTTTTGATCCACGGCGCTATGTTTTCGAGCCGCTCGAGTTTGAGGTTGTTGAGTCGGAGGAGATAATATTCGGGAAGATGGCGATCCGAGCTTGCCTGAACGAGGGCGATTTTCCCTTTCTCATCGGTATCAATGATCCGATTCAGGGTATCGGGCAGGGCCTGATCGATCAGCTGTTGCAGTTTTTTGTGTTGGGCGTCGAAGAAGTGCGAACGGAGCTTGTCGGCCTGGTAATAGAATCCCGCCACTGCGTTTTTCTTTCGAATTTCCAAAACGGTCTGCGGATTCACATCGTACACCGGGTCGCTGTACACCTCTTCCGATTTTCCCGTATTCCGATTGTAGCGGACAATGGCGTTATGACTTCTGCCCAGATTGGTGGAGACGAGAAAGGTATCCCTGTCGGGATCGTAATCGAGGGGATTCCAATCCGCGTCCGTCTCGGGCAAAACGGTAAGGAGTTCCCAGTCGTTGGAATCGGAATCGCGAAGAAAGACCTTGGTTTCGCCGATAAGATCGGTCTGGAAGGCAAAGCGGATCTCGTCGTTCACGTCAGTGGCGAAGTAACGGGCATCCACGCTGTTGGTTAGATAGCCTCTATCGCTGCCCGTGTAAGCGTTCATGGAGATGATGTCCGGATAGCGGCTGGTCCCCTCCGCCTTGGATAGGAGAATGCGGTCGTCCTTGTTCGGATCGAGGCCGACATACCGGGGTGGCTGCTTTGTGAAAACCTGACGGTCCGCGCCCGCGCCCAGCGGCATGACGAGGGTTCGGTGCTTACGGCCGTCCCGGTTGACCCCGAAAATGCCACCTAGTTTTTTCGCGAAGACATCGGTCGCGGAGTCCATTCCATACACGATGCGTTCGTTGTTCACCCAGTGAAACCAGCTGATGTCCTCTTTCTGGGCCGTAATGGGGGTCGGTTTGTTGGTTTTGAGGTCGATGACGCCAAGGTTCATTACGCCCTCGATCTCGTACCGGATGGCAAGGTAGCGGCCATTGGGAGAGAGGTCGGCCCCGCGAAAAGAGGGCTGTCCGAAGAAGTAGTCGACCGGAAGGTCGTCCGCGCTCGCGCAGAGAAAGGAGAACAGGGAAAACAGAAGAACAGCGCAGGTTTTTTTCGTCATACTGACGTTCAGAAAAAAACCTTCTTGGGAACGGTCAATGCGGATATGAAAAGAGGGCAGGTCGCGCCGAGACAGCCCCGGCAGTTTCTTTTCGAGATTGGGATAAATGTCGCATTCCCGTCGTCAACGGCAAGCCCTATGTCCTAACCCGCCCGCAGTTGCATCAGGTGCTTGCCGATGTGCTTTTCAAGGACTTCGGCGTGCAGGTCTGTGTTGTCAGCGAGGATCTGCCGGATCGCTTCCTTGAACGGCCGTCCGTTGCGCATC
>CAYFRH010000092.1:3588-10010 GCA_964345345.1 uncultured Puniceicoccaceae bacterium
GTTGTCAGCGAGGATCTGCCGGATCGCTTCCTTGAACGGCCGTCCGTTGCGCATCCGCATGTTCAGGATGGGCTATTCCAATTCGCGCCTAATGGTAGCGATAAAAGTGTCGAGGGAATCGGGTAAGGAGGTAGCGACGGTTTGGGCATGTTGGAGGAGGGCTTCGATCCGGGAGCCATCGAGGACGAGGTCGTACGCGTGAACAAAGACGTGACGAAATCCTTTTAATTCGGCAAGTGGGGGTTTGAGGTGGGGTGGGATGATGGCTGGGCGCACGCCGGGAATATCCAAAGCCATGCGGTTGAGAACGGTGGAATGCCAACCGGCGCCGTCGTCGATATGATTTTCGAAGGCTTTGCTGATACGCAGGCCCATTTGCTCGAAGGCATTGTAGAGCCGGCATAACTGGTGGGCACAGGCTTCGAGACCTGCCGGTGGCGGTTGATGCAGGCGATCGCGGGCAGCGGCGAGGGCACCGTTCATGACAGCGAGGTCTTGGTGGACTTCACTTTCGAGGGTGGCCAGGCCTACACGATCCATGGTTCTCCCTCGCGGAGGATTTTATCGGCCAGACGACTTTCGCTCAGAAGGATGACGTCAGCGGGTCGCCCCATGCGTTCCATCAGCTCGCTCGTGAGTCCGTAACGGGTTATGCCGTGAGGCTCGCATTTGAGCGCGAGGTCGATATCGGACTGGGAATGGAAGGAATGCGGCCGGGTCAGCGAACCAAAAACGATGACCGTCGAGCCGGACAGCAACGCCGAAAGGTGGCTCCGCAGGGCCTTGCGCACCCGTAATCGCAACGCTTCGTCCGCGTCCCGACGCGCCGCGTCTCGCTTCTGCAACAGCTCCAACATGGATGTTGCAGATTGGTCCCCACGCTATGCGGGAGCAACGGCAAAGTGCCATTACCCCGCCCGAAGTTGCGTCAGGTGCTTGCCGAGGTGTTTTTCAAGGACTTCGGCGTGCAGGTCTGTGTTGTCACCAAGGATCTGCCGGATCGCTTCCTTGAATGTCCGTCCGTCGGCGCACCGGCCTTTGGTAAGCACGGAGCCGAAGGTTACGTGGAGGACCTGACGTCCCTTGTTCTCGTCGAGGAAGACCTTTTCCAATTCGGGGTTTGTCACGTTGAGAAGACGCGGAATGTCATCGTTCCCCACGGAAATGTGGTAGGAGGCTTTGTCTTCGGGAAAACGTCCGCCACTGAAGTCAACGATCTCCCGGAAGAGCGGCTTGTTGGTCCGCGCCACGACCCGCAAAGCCTCGAGGTAACTCGTCCCCGCCGTCTTCACATGCAGTAGTTCGCCGCAGACGCGCCCGATAATCGGGTAAATGGAGAATTTGTCCGAGCCGCTGTGAATGCTGATTTTGTACGGGCCGCATTCTTTCGCGATGGCCACATGTTGCTGCAGGGATGTTTCGAAGGCTTCCAGGTCGCCCTTGTAATCAATGCCTTTCTCGAATTCCCCGATAAAGCGCGGGGCGAGGCTGACCACGGTGATGCCGCGGCGTCGCAGTTCGAGGCCGAAGAAAAGGTGCTCCAGCGCGGAGGTCGGTGAATCAGTCTCGTCCACCGAAACCTCGATTTCGTAGAGCCGGTCCGGGTTCGCCTCTGCGATGACCTCCGCCATCTGTTCGCAATGAGCAACCGCGCGTCCGTACTTGACCGCCGCGCGCAGAAGGGACGTCCGGTCGAAGACGAGATCGTCCCCGCCGATGCCGTAGCGCTTACCTTCGTAGAGGTTCTCCACGCTGTTGCCTCCGTAGACTCCCTCCTCGTTCTGCTTGCGAACCGCCGTCTCCAGCTCCGCTTCGCCCATGGTGTCGGCGGCATTTTCCACGTAACCGGACGGATCGATGGTGAAAAAGGAAAAGCCCGCCGCCGCCGTCCGGTGGACATCCTCCGGCGTTTTCAAATGGTCTGCGTCCGCGCCCCATGGTTCCGCAAAGTCCGCCGCCGCGAGCGCCTCCCGCGCCGCCGTCATCACTTCCTCCGGCGTCCGCTTCGTCCGCTCCATCTCCCGGATCGATTGCTGGGCGAAAATCCCCGCAAATCCTTTTCCCCGGTGCGCGGCCAGATGGCCGGGCGTGGCCAGCCCCAGCCGGTCCCCGTATCCAAAACTCGCTTTCAGTCCCAGCGGCACCGCCGCCGAATTTCCGTTGACATCGCTCATGCCAGCCAACACGTGTTGGAAATAATGAATCCGTCAACGCAAAACGGGAAAGGCAAGCTACCGGCGGCGGGAACGGCCGGACTGGCGCGCCATCTCGGGGTCTCGCGGTGGACGGTCTCGCGGGTGTTGAACGGTCACGCGGGAGTGAAAGCGGCGACGCGGGAACGGGTATTGCGGGCGGTGGAGCAGTACAATTTCGAACCGAGTCTGCTGGCGCGCGGATTGCGGGGATTGCCGAGCGGCATCGTGGGAATCAGTTTTCCTCACCTCGAGGCACAGGTGCTGGCGCGGAAAAGCCAGGTTCTGCAACGCGAACTGAAGGAGGCGGGCTATCGCGGTCTCTTCAGCATGCCGGAGGGGAATGCGCTGGTGGAGGAGGAAGTGGTGCGGCATTTTCTCTCTATCGGGGTGGATGGGATTGTCTTACTGGGCTCCGCGCTGGAGCCGGGGTCGGACGTGCTGGAGGAGGCGAAGGCGCGGGGAACGAACCTTGTTGCGGTGGATTCGAAACATGCGCTGGAGGTGCCGCGGGTCTCCCTTGACCGCCACCGGGCGATGGCAATGAAACTGGAGCATCTACACGGCCTCGGGCACCGGCGGATTGCGGTATTGGGCCTAAGCGGAGAAGACCTTTACCGAGGAGTGCGGTTACGTGGTTTGCGACAGGCGGCCCGCCGGCTTGCCTTGAATGAAGGGGAAGAGCTGCGCTATTTCGACGCGGACGGATATCCCCAACAAGCCTATGAATACGGGGCGGAGCTGGCGCGCCGGGTCCTGGAGGAGCCGGGTCCCCGGCCGACGGCCCTGTTTTGCCTGAATGACCGGATTGCCGTGGGGGCCCTGCAGGCCCTCAAGGATACCGGCATCGGCGTACCGATGGAGATGTCGGTGATCGGATTCGACAACGCGCCGGAGTCAGCGTGGATCCGTCCCGGGCTGACGACGATCGACCAGAACATCGAGGATTTAATGAGCACGGCGGCGGAACTGCTCTGGCAGGGCCGGATCGAGGAAAAACCGCTGCGGCGTAAAGTTGCGCCCGAACTGATTCTTCGCGGATCGACGGGTCCCGCCCCCACCTTTCCACAAAAACGAAAATGACGACACGTATTCTACTCACCACGACATCCTTCCAGGACACCCCCGGTCCCCACCACGACCTGCTGAAAGAAACGGGATGGGAACTCATCACGGCGCGCGGGCCTTTGAACGAGGAAGACACCCTTGCCCTTGTTGGCGATGTCGACGGATTCATCTGTGGCGACGACGCCATTACGCGAAAAGTCCTCGAAAAGGCCCGGCCCCGCCTGAAGGTGCTGAGCAAATACGGCATCGGGGTGGACAAAATCGACGTGGAGGCAGCCACGGAGATAGGACTTCCCGTGTGTTTCACTCCCGGGGTCAACCACACCACGGTGGCGGAGCATTGCTTTACCCTGATGCTCGCCCTCTACAAGAACCTGATCGCGGAAGCGGACTACACCCGCAAGGGCGAATGGAAGCGTCTGACCGGCCACGAAATCATGGGCAAGCGCATCGGGATCCTCGGGCTTGGCCGCATCGGGAAGGAAGTGGCGACGCGTGCAAAGTCCTTCGGGCTCGAAATCGCGGCCTTCGACATTTACTGGGACGAGGCTTTCGCGAAGAAACATGAGATTGAGCGTGCCGGAAAGCCGGAAGACCTCTTTCGGAGCTGTGACATCCTTTCCCTTCATACGAATTTGACCGAGGAGACGCGGGGAATGATCAACCTGCAAAGCTTGAGCATGATGAAGGACGGCGTGGTCATCATCAACTGCGCCCGCGGCGAACTTGTGGAAACAGATGCCATGGTGCACGGCCTCAAGATTGGGAAAGTCGGCGGCTACGGGACGGACGTGCTCGACGAGGAACCGCCACCGCCGGACCACCCCCTCCTGCAGGCCCAGAACTGCATCGTCACACCCCATATCGGCAGCCGCACCTACGAAAGCGTGGTGCGGCAGGCCACCAAAGCCGTGAAAAACCTGATCCTTGCCATGGAGGGGGAGGAACCGCTTGCCCAGGTCAATCCTCCCGGCAACAAGGCAACGTCAAGCAAGCCCATGAAGGAATCATTTCACATTGTCCCCGAGGAAACGCACAACCGGCTGGTGGAAGCGGCGTACCAGAATCGTGGCTACAATAAGGAAGAGGCCGGAGCGGCCGCCCGTTTCGCCGCCTACGCGACTAAACACGGCATCCGCACCCATAACGCGCTCAAGGCTCTGCACCTTGACCATCTCTTCGGCAGCGGCGCGGGCGGATGCGTTCCGGATGCCAGGATGGAAAAGAAGCCGAGCCGTTTCGCGGCTTCCGAGGTCTGGGACGCGAGCAGGAAACTCGGCCAAGCCGTGGCCTATGAAGCGATTGAGGAATGCATCGCGCTCGCCGACAAATACGGGATCGGCATGGTCAGCGTGGACAACGCCTTTCATTACCTTTGGGGCGGGGGCTATGTCATGGAGGCCGCCAAACGTGGCTACCTCGCCTACACAAACTGTACGGCGGCTCTCACCGAAGTGGTTCCGTTCCAGGGGAAGTACCCGACTTTGGGGACCAATCCGCACAGCTGGGGCTTTCCGACCACGGAGGCGGTCGGCTTTCCCATCGTCATTGACTGGGCGACCTCCGTCGTCGCCATGGGCCGGGTGCAGCAATTCGCACGGGAAGGGCAGCCGCTGCCGCCCAATGCGGCCGTCGACAAGGAGGGTAATCCGACCACGGATGCCTCCAAGGCCGTTTCCCTTCTGCCCTTTGGCGCGCACAAAGGTTATGGCCTCAGCCTGATCAACGAACTGGTCGCGGCTTTCATTGGGGGAAGCCTTCCGACGGTCCGCAGCCGCTGGGCCGAGGACCGGGAAAAGCACACGCCGTGCTTTTTTTTCCAGGTTATTCATCCAGAGGCGATGAGCGGAGGCGCTTTCGCCAAAGGACGCGACCAGGCCGGCAATGTGAAGGCCGTCCTCGACGACATCCTCGGGCACGGAAACGAGAACTGTCTCCTGCCGGGGCAGATCGAGGCCGAGGCGGCGAAGCGCTCGGACCGCAACGGCGGCCTTCTTTTCTCCGCCAACGAAATCGCGGCCTTCAACGAGGTGGCGGAGGAATGCGGTGCCGAAACATGGAACCCCGACTCCTTCCCCATCGCCGCCGACTGACGGATTTTTTCTACACGAAGGCGCTTCCGCCTTCCCCCACCCGTAACCTCAACTTATCATTCGATATATGAGCTTGGACATCCGACCAAAAGAAGACTGTGCCTATGATTGCGTCTCCCTTGGGGAGATTATGTTACGTCTCGATCCCGGCGAGGGACGGGTCCGTACCGCCCGCTCCTTCCGCGCATGGGAAGGCGGCGGCGAGTACAATGTCACCCGCGGCCTGCGCCGCTGCTTCGGTTTGCGCACGGCGGTGGTCACCGCTTTCGCGGACAACGAGATCGGGCGGCTTATCGAGGATTTCATTCTGCAGGGCGGCGTCGATACGCGCCACATCCAATGGCGCGACTACGACGGGATCGGACGGACCGTCCGCAACGGGCTCAACTTCACCGAGCGCGGCTTTGGAATCCGTGGGGCCGTCGGGGTGCCCGACCGGGGCAATACGGCTGCCTCCGCCCTGAAACCCGGCGATATCGATTGGGATGAAATTTTCGGCCGCCAGGGCGCGCGCTGGTTCCATACCGGAGGCATTTACGCCGCCCTCAGTGAATCGGCTGCCGAGGTGACCATCGAGGCGGTCGAGGCCGCGCAAAAGCACGGAACGATTGTCAGTTACGACCTTAATTACCGACCTTCCCTCTGGAAATCAATCGGTGGCCTGGACAAGGCGCAGACAGTCAATCGGGAGATTGCGAAGTCCGTCGATGTCATGATCGGTAACGAGGAGGATTTCACGGCTTGTCTTGGCTTCGAGGTCGAGGGGGTGGACGAGAATCTTTCGGAGTTGCCGATCGAGGGCTTCAAGAAAATGATCGCCAATGCGACGAAGGAATTTCCCAACTTCAAAGCCACCGCAACCACGCTGCGCGCGGTAAAAACCGCGACCGTCAATGACTGGGGTGCCATTGCCTGGATGGGCGGTGGCTTTTATCAAAGCCGCGACTACCCCGGCTTGGAAATCATGGACCGCGTCGGGGGAGGGGACAGCTTTGCCTCCGGGTTTATCTACGGCCTTCTCGAGAAGGGCGATCCCGCAGCGGCCGTGGAGTATGGAGCCGCGCACGGC
>CAYFRH010000093.1:0-9987 GCA_964345345.1 uncultured Puniceicoccaceae bacterium
TTTGGGGACGGTGCCGGCGGCCTTGACCTCCCCATCAATGACGAGGGCGGGGGTGACCATCACGCCGAAGTCGGCGAAGCGCATCATGTCGGTGACCTTTTCCACCTCGTAGTCGAGGCCGAGATCGTTGGCCGCCGCTTCGGTAGCTTCGGTCAGTTTGTTGCATTTGGCACAGCCAGTGCCGAGGATTTGGATTTTTTTCATGATTTTTCTCCAGGTTGGATAGGTTTTCTTAAGCTGAGGCTGTAAAAGACAGGGTTTAGAATCATTTGTCCGTTCACTAAAACAATCCGTAGAGCAAGCCGCTGGCGGTGGCGAAAATGACCACAAGGAGGACATAGGCGCCGGTTTTCTTCGGGCCGAGGATCGTATTGATGACCAGCATGTTGGGGAGGCTCAGGGCGGGCCCGGCGAGCAGGAGGGCGAGGGCGGGGCCGCTTCCCATGCCGCTGCCGAGGAGGCCCTGCAGAATGGGCACTTCGGTGAGGGTGGCGAAATACATGAACGCGCCCGCGACGGAAGCGAAGAGATTGGCGCCGATTCCGTTTCCGCCGACCAGTTGCTGGACCCACTCATTGGGAACGAGTCCTTCATGTTCCGGCCGTCCGAGGAGAAGCCCGGCCACCAGAACTCCTCCGAGAAGCAGCGGCATGATCATCTTGGTGTAGCTCCACGTTTGCTCGAACCACTCCCCCATCTCGTCGGAACGCCCGGCGGTGAGCCAGACAAGGCCAAGCACGCCGACCAGCATGGCGGCATTGGGGTTGCCGCCCGTCACACCGCCTGCGAGGGCGATCAAGCCGCCGACAAGAAGGAGCTTCCGGCCCTCCAGATGAAACCATTGCCAGAGCATAAGCCCGAGCGCCACCGTCAGTGCGCCCGTCAGCCACCACTTCAAAGCGTGCACGGCGGCGAAAAAGCCCGTTTCGCCGGAGGTCCCCCAGTTCGCGAAAACGAGCAGGCCGACCATGGTGGCGAAAAAGGCCGCCGTTTGCCAAAGCGGGCGCGCGGCTTCGGGCACCGGCATTTCCGCCGCTTTGGCCGCATTCCTCTTGTCCTCTTTCCGGAAAATGCGGGCCATGAGCAACCCGATGACCACGCTGAAGACAATTGCCCCCACGGCACGGGCCAGTCCCAGCTCGGCACCGAGGACTTTGGCGGTCAGAATGATCGCGAGAGCATTGATGGCCGGGCCGGAGTAGAGGAATGCCGTCGCCGGACCGAGCCCCGCCCCCATCCGGTAAATTCCCGCGAAAAGCGGCAAAACGGTGCAGGAGCAGACCGCCAGAATGGTGCCGGAGATCGACCCCATTCCGTAGGCCATCGGTTTCGAGGCCTTCGGGCCGAGGTAGCGCATAACCGCTGCCTGCGAAACAAAGGCCGCGATTCCGCCGGCGATCCAGAAGGCCGGCAACAGGCAGAGAATGACGTGTTCCCGCGCATACCAGTGGGTTAATTGCAAAGCCTCCCGCACTGCGTTGTCGAAACGCGGGATGCCCACCGGCAGAAAGTAGACAATGCCGAAGACGGCGAGAAAGCCCGCCGCGATTTTCAGTTCTTTCTTCGTTTCCATGAAAAAATATCTATTCCCCGTCGGGGGCTCTTAGTTGGAGCTCGGGAAATTTTTCGGGATTTTCGAGGCAGGCCACGAATCGCCCCACGCAGGGCAGGCTCAGTTGGTAAAATATCTGCAGTCCCCGTTTCTCCCCGGTAACGATCCCAGCTTCCCGCAGGATCGAGAGGTGGCGTGAGACCGTCGACCAACTCAGGCCCACCGCCTCGACCAGTTCGCAGACACACTTCTCCCCGTGCATCAGCGCGCGAATCATCGTGATGCGGCTCTCATTGCCGAGGGCCTTGAAAACCTCCGCCGGGCGGGGAAGGGAATCGGTTGCTGTTGCGGGCTGCATAACTCCGGCACTATTTCGCAAAAATGCGAAATAGCAAGGAAGAGGAGCGGAATTTTTTTGGAAACCGGGGGGCCGGATCCGGTCAGGGAGAATCCTGGGGCGGCTGCGGTTGGACGATGAGCTTGCCGTCGCGCAATTCGAGGAGAACGGCCTCGCGCCGGGCGATCTCGGCGGCGTTGTCGAGAATGGTCCGGTCCTCGCCGAGGGGGCGGACGAGGGCGTAGCCGCGCTGCAGGGTGGCCTGATGGCTGCTGTTATGGAGGCGGAGGCGGATCTGCCCGAGGTGCCGCCGGTGCTCTTCGATCTGGCGCTCGGGGCGGAGGGTGCGAAAGCGATCGTGCAGGTGACGGAGCCGGGTTCGGTTCTCGCGGAGGCGGGTGAGGAGGGCTTGGGCGAAGCGGCCCTGGAGGTCGTCGAGGCGGAGGCGGGCTTGGTCGAGGCGGTTGCGGGGATGCTGCGCGCGTAGGCGCGAATGGAGCAGGGCAAAGCGGTGGCGCTTGCGCTCGACAACACCGCTGGTTCCGTCGCGCAAGCGGCGGGCAAGGTTTTCCCAGCGATCGGAAAACTGATGCCAGTCGGCGGCGATCCATTCGGCGGCGGCGGAAGGGGTTTCGGCGCGGAAATCGGCGGCAAAATCGCTTAAGGTGACATCGATCTGGTGGCCGACGGCGGAAATGACGGGGATGCCGGAGGCGGCGACGGCGCGGGCGACCATTTCTTCGTTGAAAGGCCACAAGTCCTCGAGGCTGCCGCCGCCGCGCCCGACGACGAGCAGGTCGCAGAGGCGGTGGCGGTTGGCGGCCTCGATCCCGGCGACAATCTCCGGGGCCGCTTCGGTGCCCTGCACCCGCGCCGGGATGACGATGACGCGCCCGTTCCATTCCCGGCGTTGCAGAATGGAAAGAAAATCGCGGAGGGCCGCGCCGCTGGGCGAAGTGACAAACGCGATGGTTTTCGCGAGGCGGGGGAGCGGCTGCTTGCGTTCCTCGGCGAAGAGGCCTTCCGCTTCGAGCCGCTGCTTCAGTTCCAGAAAGGCCTGCTGAAGGCGGCCGATGCCGTCTTCCTCGAGGTGGCGGAAGATAACCTGGTAAATGCCGCGGGGCTCGTAAACGGCCACGCGCCCGCGTCCCACCACTTGAAGCCCATTGCGCAGGCGCACGGAGAGGCGGGCGGCGTCCCCGCGGAAACAGACGCCGGAGAGGCCGGCTTTTGCGTCCTTAAGGGTGAAATAAATATGCCCGGAGGGCTGTTGGCGCAGGTTGCTGATTTCCCCGCGCACCGTCACGGAGGGAAAACCGTCCTCAAGGAGGGCCTTGATTTCGGCGGTGAGGCCGGAGACGGTCCATGCGCGGCGGTTGTCAGTCGTGGAGTTCATCAAGGCGTTTGCGGAAGCGTTGGCGCACGAGGCGCAGGAGGAGAAGGGCGAGAACAAGGAGAAAGGCACCAAAAAGTGCGTAGGCGAGCCCGCCTTCGAAGACCGACTCCCCGAAGAGCATCATGGCAAGGCCGATGCCGGCCTGGATGGGAAAGGAGAGAAAGAGGTAGAATTTCCAGCGCGCATGCCCGAGGGCCAAAAGGTAGTTCTGGAGGGCGAAAGGCGCGGGGGAAAGGCGGGCCGCCAGCACGAGCTGCAGTTCATTTTCCGGCTTGATCTTGGGCACGCGCAGGTGGCGGTGGCGGATCACCCACTCGATCAAGGGATGGAAAAAGCCGCGCGCGAGCAGGTAGCAGATCACCATGTTCAGCGCGAGGGCCGCAAAAGCCGCCGCCAGCCCCAGAACCGTGCTCTCCCGCCCCATGACCGGCAGGGCCGTGAGGTAGAAAAAGGTCAAGGGCGCCCCCGCCGCCGGCAGGACGACAAAGGCTACGAAGTACACGGGAATCGGAATCGACCGCAGCAGCGCCAAGGTGGTCTCCCGCAGCTCCTCGATAGGGGGCAGTGGAAAAATCGCCTCCCGGAAGGCGTACACGCCCGCGCCCACCGCCGCGACGGCGAGGATCCCGGCGGCAGCGCCTGTCCACATCAACTGGCGGCGGTTCGGCACGAGAAGGAATGTGGGTGCGCGGGGAGGGAATTGGCAAGCGTGGGCAAGGGTGGTTTCGGATTGATATAGTTATTATAGTTAGTCAACATGGTCTTATGAAAGTGAAGGTGGCGGAATTGAAAGCGCATTTGTCAAAATACCTGCGACGGGTCCGGGAATCGGACGAGGCGGTGGAAATTTGTCTTCGCGAAGAGCCGGTGGCTTACCTTACTTCCGCGAACGCGTCTAACCCATCGAATGCGGGCAATGCCGCCGCTCTCGAAGGGAGCCTGCGCGCGGTGGAGCTTGGGCTGGCTCCCGGCCAGTCGCGGCCGGATTTCCCGGCGAATTTTGCGCCTCAACCGGAGGCGGTCGAAGGCAAGCGTTCCCGAACGAACACGGTTGTCTCGATGCGCCGCGAAAAAGAGTACTGATGGAGATTTTTTATGATACCAGCGTGCTCGTTCCTCTTCTTTTGCTCGAAGATGGGAGCGAACGGGCGAAGGAGCTTTGGCGGCGCACGGAAACGGCATGGGCATGGGATTGGGCGAAAGTGGAATGCGAAGCCGCCCTTGGCCGTCGCCATGCCGGGCCCGGCGCATGGGCGAAGTGGCGGGAACTGGTCCCGTGCCTGCGGTTTCTTCAATTGCGGGAGGGCTTTCCGGCGCTTTGTGAATTCAACCGGTTCCTCGCGATGCGCGCCGCCGATGCCGGACATCTCTTCGTAGCCGACCGGCTCGCGCGGTCACGCCCGGCTTGTCATGTCGCCACCTTCGACAGAGAAATGCGGACAGCGGTGCCGAAACTCGGATTGCGCCTTGCCGAAGACGACCAGCTTTGAAAAACGGAAGGCATGGCCATTGATTTTCCCTCCAGCCTCAGCGTTTTGCGCAGGCAGTCGCAACCGCCCGCGACCAGCGCCGAGGCGAAACCGGCCCTGCTGCAGTTGGTGCGCTCGGGGACGACGGCGCGGTTGCGGTCCGTCGATGAACAAGGCAATCCGGTAACGCCGAACCCGGCGGCGGGGAGCGGCTGGGAGCGCCTCCTCCTGCGCGAACTCACCGGGCAGGGCGGCGACGGAGGATTCGGGGAAGCCTTTCGCTGGGACACTGAGGGGGCGCCGCCCGACGGCATCGATCTTTCCGAGCGGCCGGACCTCGTCCCGCTGCTGGTGCGGTGTCCCCGCGTGGTGGACGAAGATTTACAGCCGGTCGAAATCGCGGAGGACGGGAGCGGCGAAGTCCGGCTGCAGGTCCGTGAAGACGAGGCCGGGGCGCGGTTTGCGACGCGCCTGCTCTGGCACGGGCACGGCGAACCGGCGGTGCTGGCCAAGGCGCTCATGCTGGGGCCGGAGCACCTTCTCGAAGGCGGGCGGATCCGCGCCTGTGCGCACCTCGGTCCGCACTTCGCCGTCCTGCCGTTGTTCGCGGAGACGGTGGACGCGGCGCAACTGGAACCCTTCCTTTCCCTTTTCGCCTCCAGTTTTCCCGAGACGGGGATGGAGAGCCCCGGATTGCGGGTGGAAAGCGGGGAGCCGCTGGAAGCGCGCCCGGCCCTGCTCATCGAGGAAGTGGACCGCGACAATATCCTCCATTTTGCCCTCGGGGAAGTGGTCGGCGAGCTGCCCATGGCGTTTGTCCGCGACTACGACATTTCCCGCGTGGTGCGGCTCGACCGCGCGGAAGGAAGGTTGCTGGTCCGTCCGGCCCGCTATGAAAAAGCCGCCGCCGCCCGCGCGGAGTTGTTGAAGCGCCTGCGGCAACGGGAGCGGCGGGCAAAGGAGGCGGAGTCCTTCTTTCTTGAGGAGGAGGACGGGCGCTTTCTCCTCAGCGCGGGCCTCGCGGAGGCCTTCCTGACCGAGGAACTGCCCGTGCTGGCGCGGGATTTCGTCCTTTTCGGGACGGAGCGGCTGAAGTCCTACCGCATCGTGCACGCGAAGCCCTCCCTAAAGGTGAACCTGTCGCACGGGATCGATTTTCTCGACGGAGAGGCGGAGCTTGAGGTCGAAGGGGAACGAATCTCCCTTCTCGAGGCCCTCCGGCAGTACCGGGAAAACAACTACATCCGGCTTTCCGACGGGAGCAACGCCGTCGTCGACGGCAACTACATGGAGCGGCTGGGCCGCCTGTTCAAAAAGCACGGAAAGGAAGGGGTCCGCGCTTCCTTCTTCGACCTGCCGCTGCTTGAGGAAATGCTGGAGGAGCGCGCGGCCGAAGCCAGCCTGCCGCAGGCGCGCGAGATTTTCCGCGGCTTTAACCAACTGGAGCGGCGCAAGCCGGCGACGAAGGGCTTCCGCGGCGAGCTGCGCCCCTACCAGAAGGCGGGTGTGCAGTGGATGGATTATCTGCGCGAGACCGGCCTCGGGGGCTGCCTTGCCGACGACATGGGTCTCGGCAAGACCGTGCAGACGATCGCCCTGCTGGCCGGATTGTGCCGAAAGAAGGGCGGCCCTGTTCTCATCGTCATGCCGCGAAGCCTCCTTTTTAACTGGTCGCGGGAATTGGATACGTTTCTTCCCGAGGTTTCGCACCGGATCCATCACGGGGCCGGGCGTGACTGGGCGGCGGCGAAGGAGAACGGACGAATCCTTCTCACGACCTACGGAACCCTGCGCGCGGACATTGAGACGATCGCGGAGGAGAGCTTTGCCGCCGTCATCCTCGACGAGGCGCAGGCGATCAAAAACCCGGAGACAAAGACGGCGCGGGCGGTCTGCGCGCTGAAGGCAAAGCTGCGCCTCGCCCTTTCCGGAACGCCGGTGGAGAACCACCTCGGCGAATTGTACGCGCTCTTCCGCTTTCTCAATCCGGCCATGTTTCCGAGCGAGGCCGAATTTGACCGCCAGTACCTGCGTCCGATCCAGAACCAGGGCGACGCGGAGGCGGCCCACGACCTCCGGCGCAAGGTCTATCCGTTTCTTCTGCGCCGCTTGAAATCGGACGTTCTCAAGGATCTGCCACAGAAAGTGGAACAGGTGCTCTACGTGGAGATGGGCGAGGAGCAGAAAAATTACTACGCCGAACGGCGACGCTTTTTCCAGCGGGTGGTGCGGGAAGAGATGGAGGCGCAGGGCCTCGCCAAGAGCCGCTTCGTCATTCTCGAGGCCTTGCTCGAGCTTCGCCAGATCGCCACCGTGCCGGAAGCGCGCACGGATGGGGCCATCGTCTCGGCAAAGCGGGAACGGCTCATGGAGGCTCTGCGGGAAAGCCTTGAAAACGGTCACAAATGCCTCGTTTTCAGTAATTTCGTCGCCGGGGTGGAACAGGTCTGCGAGGACTTGCTGGCCGAGGGGGTCGGCCATGAACGGATGACCGGAGCTACCGGCGACCGGGAGGAGCGGGTGCGCCGCTTTCAGGAGGACCCGCGCGTCCGGGCATTAGCCATGACCCTCAAAACCGGTGGCCTTGGCCTGAACCTGACGGCGGCGGACACCGTCTTCATCCTCGATCCGTGGTGGAATACTTCCGCCGAGACACAGGCCGTCGACCGCGCCCATCGTATTGGCCAGACCAATACGGTCTTCTGCTACCGGCTCATCGCCCGCGAGACCATCGAGGAGAAAATCCTGCAGCTGCAGGAAAAGAAACGGCAGCTGGTCGACCAGGTCGTGACCTCCGATGCCGGCGCCCTCAAGAGCCTTTCCGAAAGCGACATCGATCACCTTTTCAGCGACTGAAACCGTCATGGAAATTAAACAAAACACGGGCCGACTGCTGGAGAAGCCGCTCCCCGAGCTGCTGGAGAAGTTTTACGCGATGGGGGCGATCGAGCCCTTTGCGCGCGCCTATGTCTTCCCCCTCTTTGCGGATCTGGCGAAGCTGGAAAAGCCGCGCAAGCGGGATCTTCTCAAGGCCTTCGCACGGATGCAAGCCGACCCCACCTTGCGGAAGCGTTTTGTCGAGGGACTTCCAGACCTGCTGCAGGAGGCGATCGGCATCTTGATCTGGGAACACACCCTTCCCCTTGACCAACTGGAGAATCGGCTCGGCGAAACCATCAGTTCCAAGGTCAAAGCCCCGCACCACTACCAAAAGCATGTCTTTCGCCTCGAAGATGAGTTCGTTCTGCTGGCGATCGGCGAGGTGAATCGTTGGTCAATCCAATATCGCGGGGAGGAGGAGAAGGAAAATTTTTTCGTCCTCCTGCCGAACGCGGTAAGGGTCTTTTTCCGGGAGGTTTTCCCAAAGCCGAAACATTACGAATGGGTTCCCGTGGAAATCCGCGAGGACCTGCCTCCGGAAGTCCGGCATTTCAACGCCGAGGCCGCCATCACCACCGATCTTGGCATCCTCGCCGATTACCTCGCCCGCGGCGGGATCAAATTCACCCAGTCCGGCAAGCCGACGGTGGCGGCGCTGCGGACGCTGGACGGAGCCACGGAGGGCGGGGAGTTCTTTCCCGGCAACAAGGATTCGCGCAAGCTGCCCGAACTGCGGCACCGGCTCCTGCTCGCGGCGGTGCAGACTCTCCCGGAGAAAACCCGGCGCTCGCTGACGAAGCGGCCCTTTCCGGCGAAGGAAGTTTTCCGGGAGATTCCCGGGCGTCTCTTCACCCGCCCGGTCTTTTTCATGGAGGAAATCCTTCCCCACCTGAAAAGCAGTTCCCCGATGTCATGGAATTATCTGCATTCCGGTCCGTTGGAGGAGCTGCGGGCGCTGTTCGCGAGTGTGCCGGAAGGCGGATGGGTGACATCGGCCAACCTCTACGAATACACCTACTACCGAGAGGTCAACTGCCTCCCCTTCGACCCGCCACACTGGCAATTCCATGCCGACGGGGACAGCCCGGATCTGCCTTCCTATTATTATGGGGATTCCCGTCTGCCTTTGCGGATGGAGAACTTCGCGCCCTTTGCCCTTCTGCCCATGCTCTTCGGGACGGCTTTCCTCCTTGCCGCTCTCGGGATGGCGGAAATTCATTATACCGATCCGCCCGAACACGAGAGCTATTTCGCGAAGGGGGAGACGTTCATTTCGCCCTTCGACGGCCTCATCGCCCTGCGCCTGACCCCGCTCGGCGCCTTCGCTCTCGGGAAGACGAAAAAGCTGGAGCTGGCCCAGCCGGAATCCCGCCACGCCGAAGTGCGCCTGCACCCGCAACGCATGGTCGCCAGTTGTGCCGATCCCGATCCCGTCACCGCGACCGCCCTTGAGGAATTCATGGAACGGCTCGCTCCCGGCGTCTACCGCATGACCGCCGACAGCCTCCTGCGCAACTGCGCCGACAAGGAGGAATTGGCCGCCCGCATCGAGGCCTTTCGCGAGCGCATTCCCGCCGAAATTCCGCCTAACTGGGAGGCTTTTTTTAAGGAACACCTCGAGATTCCCGCCCCCCTCGAAAGCCAGAACGCTTACTTCCTCTACCGCGTCGCCGACAACGAGCGCCTGCGCCGCCTCTTCACGACCGATCCCGTTCTCCGCGGCCTCGGCATCAAGGCGGAGGGCTGGCGTCTCGCCCTGACCCCCGAGGAGCACCGCAATCTCCGCGACCGCCTCCGCCAGCTCGGCTACCTCGTCGAAACCGACCGTCCCGCCAAGCCGCGCAATACCGCGAAAAAGAAACCTCCCAAACGCCGCGGCCGTCGGCGGCGCTGGTGAGGGCGTGGGGACAAGCTCCGGCCCTACAAGAGAACCGCCCCTCCTAGACACGCCGGTCATCTGTAGGGCCCCGCCTTGCGCGAGGGCCCCGTCGCCTCCGAGGCACTGCGCCAACTGTAGGGCCTCGCCTTGCGCGAGGGCCCCGTCGCCTCCGAGGCACTGTGGGCGCGGGGGCAAGCCCCGGCCCTACAAAAGGATTCCGTCGCCTCTGGGGCACCGTGGTTACCTGTAGGGCCCCGCCTTGCGCGGGGGCCCCGTCGCCTCCGAGGCACTGCGCCATCTGTAGGGCCCCGCCTTGTGCGAGCGCCCCGTCGCCTCCGAGGCACTGCGGTCATCTGTAGGGCCCCGCCTTGTGCGAGGGCCCCGTCGCCTCCGAGGCACTGCGCCATCTGTAGGGCCCCGCCTTGCGCGGGAGCCCCGTTGCCTCCGAGGCATTGCGTTCATCTGTAGGGCCCC
>CAYFRH010000094.1:0-9885 GCA_964345345.1 uncultured Puniceicoccaceae bacterium
GGACACGGGCGGGAGCCCGTGTCTACTTCCTTCCCCGGCGCCCAAGACCTACAAGATGTAGAAACGGGCTCGCGCTCTCGGACATGAACCCCAAACAATTCAAACTCAAAGCGCGCCATCTCCTGGACGCCCGCAACCCGTGTTCGTGGAAGTACCTTATGAAGTGGTTGCAACAATTCATGTGCGGCTGAGGAAACTATAACAAACTGAGCGAACGGCAAGAAATGAAGGACTTTGGTAGTTGGTGCCACAGGCAAATGCGCAAGTTGTGCTGGCTACGCTGGTACAACTGGAAAGGTCGTCGAATGCGTTCAACCGACTGGAAGCCAAACCGTATCATATTTCGCGCGGCTTACAGCAGCAGGGGAGCCTGGCGCACCTGGTAGGAGTCACTCCAAACGGAGGAACGGAGGGGCTATAATCTCGGAGTAATCAAAGGAAAGTCTAAAGTTCCCAGAATGGAGGTGAAACGCAAACCCCTTGGATCGGGTTGGCATGAGGATGCGGAAAACCGTTTGTCCGGCGGTGTGGGAGCCCCGGGCAGGCGGCGACCCGATTGAGGGGATCATCCGCCTCACGGCGGGATGCTACGGCGGGACAACGGTGCATCGACCGCACTGTAGCATCGACCGGTTAGGTCGATGACGGGGAGCCGCAAAGGGATTCATCCGCCTCACGGCGGGATGCTACGGGGGATCATTCGCCTCACGGCGGGATCTACCGCGGGCTCAAGTACCCCAAGACGGGAACGGGGCTGGACCAGCGCCCGCGCATCCGCTGGCTGGATGATCATTTATTTACGGATCCGTCCCACCAGCCAAACATCCTTCTTTTTTATACCGGAATCACGCGGGTGGCGAAAAAGCGTCCTTGGCGAGATTGTCCGCGGCATGTTTCTCAACAGCCATCACCGCCTCGAAGTGTTGCAACGGATCGGTGAGAACGCGGAGCGCCTCCGGGAGGGCCTGCAAGAGGGGGATTACCAACTTCTCACCGATTGTGTCCGGGACAGCTGGCGCCTGAACCAGGCCCTTGACGAAGGAACCAATCCCCCCGCGATCGCCCGCCTTCTTGCCCCGCTCGGGGACTGGCTCGCCGGGGCCAAGCTTCTCGGCGCCGGTGGCGGCGGCTACTTGCTCATGTTCGCGAAAGACGCGACGGCCGCGCAGCGCATTAAGGAGCACCTGCAAAGCCATCCTCCCAACCCGCGCGCCCGTTTCGTCAGTCTCGCGGTTTCCGCGCAGGGGTTGCATATCACGCGCAGTTAAGGCCGTCCGAGCCCGTGCGGCACACGCGATTTACTCTTGTCCTTTAAAGGACTCATCCAACACTGGGATTTATGGGGATGGGTGCTAAGTATATCGAAGAGCACAAACTCCGGGCGATTTCCACAGCGGAACGCATTTCTGAGAAGGTTGAGATTGTTCAGCTGCTCGACCGTTTGCCGGATCAAATCCTGATTCTGAACCGTGATCGAAGAGTTGTTTTTTGTAACGAAGCTCTTCTCGAATACCTCGGAGAGGACGAGATCAGCCGTATCTGGGGGCGTCTGCCCGGAGAGGTGCTTCAGTGCCAGCATGCCACGAAGGAGGGAGGCTGCGGTACAACCGACCATTGCATGGTTTGTGGCGCTCTTAAATCCATCCTCAAGGCCCAGAAGGGCGGTTTCGCGGAAGAGGAATGCCATATTCTTACAAGCACCGGTGCTTCCCTCGAACTGAAGCTGGTTGCCACCCCGTATGAATTTGAGGAAGAAAAGCTGGTTTTTCTCACCATCAATGACGTCAGCGGAGAAAACCGGCGGCGGCTGCTCGAGCGGATTTTCTTTTATGACCTCGTTAATACGGCCAGCAACATCCAGGGAATTTCTCAGCTTATAGGGGAAGCCTCTGCCGAGGAACTGCCCGAATACAAACAGTTGTTACAGGACCTAAGTGAAGACCTTGTCCATGACCTGCGCACACAACAAATTTTGCGGGCAGCGGAAAGTGGCGAGTTGCGCGTGCGCGAGGAGGAAATCGTGCTTGAGGATTTGCTCGAGGAACTGAGGCAACGATTCCAGCGCCAGGAGGGTTTCCGCAGCAAGCCGATCCGGATCCTCGGCGGCGATGGAAATACAAGTATCGTCAGCGATCGCCGCCTTCTTCGCCGTGTAGTGGAAAATATGGTACGCAATGCGCTCGAAGCTTCCCCGGAAAACGAGGCCGTACGCATGGAAATCAGTCACGATGGAGAGAATTCCGAGTTCCCGGTCCGTGTCAGCGTCAACAACGCAGGCCATATGCCCCGGCACGTGCAGTTACAGCTTTTCCAACGCTCCTTCTCCACGAAGGGACCCGGACGCGGGATCGGTACCTACAGCATGAAGCTTCTTGGCGAATTCTATCTGCGCGGACAGGTCGGGTTCATGAGCGAAGAGGGTCTGGGTACGACCTTTTTCATCGACCTTCCGTCCTCCGTTTGTCGAACCGCTACGCAGTTTCGAGGAGATTCGGGATAAGGAGGCTGTTCATGCCGGCGAGGTTGGCGGCCTCGATCCCCAGAAGACTGTCCTCAAGGACAAGGCACTCGGCCGGGGGAAAGCCGAGTTGTTGCGCCGCCGCCAGGAAGAGGTCCGGCGCCGGCTTTGCGCGCTCAACCTCGTCGGCGGTGACCACAACGGGAAAAAAGCCCTCCAGTCCGATAATGTAAAGGGTCCGGAGGACATCCTCGCGCCCGCCACCTGAGGCCACGGCGACGGCGGCTCCGCTCTCCCGGCACTGACGGGCAAAGGTGACGACTGGATCAATGGGCCCGATCTCCGGTTGGTGGCGCATGAAGTAGTCCTGCTTGGCCTGCATCACGATCTCCGCGTCGATTTGCAGGGAATGGGTGGCGTTCCAGTGTTCGATCGTTTGCCGCTGGGCCATGCCGGCAACGCTCATGAAGCCGGTAGCATCGAGCCGCAAAGGGGCTCCCGCCTGCTCCAGGCCATGATTCCACGCCCGCAGATGCAGAGGCATGGTATTGGCGAGCGTCCCGTCGCAGTCGAAAATGTAAGCCGGATAGACACGGTCGGGTGCTTCAAAGGCAATCATTGCAATGAAAGAGGAGCTGCCGGCACGGCTTGGCAATGAAGAAAGGGCCGGGTCCTTTCGGAACCGGCCCTTTGGACATAGGGGAGGTTTGGGTAACAAATTGACGGGAATCCGCTCAGACTTGCCCGAACAGGGTCTTTCCGTCCGCCCGAAGGGCTTCGACCGCCCTGACAATGCGCTCGGCCATGTTTTCCTCGCCTTTTTTCAGGTAACTGCGCGGATCATAGAGCTTTTTGTTTCCGACTTCGCCGTCGACCATCATGACCGCATCGTAATTCTTGAGCATGTGGTCGGCGATGGGACGCGTGAAGGAATACTGCGTGTCGGTATCAACGTTCATTTTCACAACCCCGTAATCAAGGGTTTCGCGAATCTGGGAAAGGTCGCTGCCGCTTCCCCCGTGGAAGACGAGGTCCATTTCGGCTTCTTCGCCGTACTGGGAAATCACTTCCTGTTGCCCCTTTTTAAGAATATCGGGACGAAGTTTCACCGCTCCCGGCTTGTAGTGACCGTGAACATTGCCGAAGGTGGCCGCAAAGGTAAAGCGCCCGAGGGGATTGAGGGCCTCGTAGACAGAACGCATGTCGCCGGGCGTCGTGTAGAGCTTATCTTCGGGGGTATCCTCGGTACCGGCGGCCCCTTCTTCCTCCCCGCCGACGACGCCGGCTTCCACCTCAAGGATGATGTCCTGCTCCTCGCAGAGCTTCATGTACTCTTTGCAGATGGTGATGTTCTCTTCCAGCGGGAGGGCGGAGGCGTCCAGCATGTGATTTTGAAAGAGGTTGTTTTCTCCCCTCGCGCGGCGCTTCGCGGTCGCCTCGATCAGCGGCTTGAGAAAGCCCTCCGCCTTCTCGGGCTGGCAGTGGTCGGTGTTGAGGGCAACCAGCACGTCGTATTGCTCGGCAAGGCGATGCGCGGCCTCGGCGAGAACGATGGTGCCGGCCACGGCATCCTTGTTATTGAGGCCGGAGGCAAATTGACCGGCGCCGGTGGAGAACTGGATCATGCCGTCGGATTTCATATCCGCGAAGGCCTTGAAGGCGGCATTCAGGGTCATGATGGACGTGCAGTTAATCGCCGGATAGGCGTAGCTTCCCTGTTGGGCCGCTTCCAACATGGAAGCGAATTGTTTCGGTGTGGCTATTGGCATAAGACGTTGTTTCTGCTGAGGTTGAACGGAAATAGCAAGTTAGGAGAACCGGAATCCAAGGTGCAAGTCTAGAGCAGTTCGGTGGGCAGTTCCTCCGGCTGGAAATCGGCGGCGACAGGAGCCTCATGCAAGGGCGGGGAAATCATGCTCCAGAGGGTCGGTACGGACAGGTCGGAAGGCCGGAGTAGGACGGAAGTGGAGATGAAGGCGCCCCATGCTTTTACCAAATCGCGTTCCGCACGTCCCTCGCAGCGCAGCAGGAAGGCTGCAAGCCATTCCTCCTCCTGGACGGCGTACCGGCGCGCGGCCTCGGCGGCCGTGGGCAGGTGCGGAGGAAGGCTGAGAAGGCAGTGCAGGGGTCGGCTTTGCTCCAGCAGAGGGAGACTTGCGCGGAGAAAGGCCCGGGCTCCGGGAGTCTCGATGGCCCCCGGATCGGGCCAGAAGCGTTGCTGCTCCATCAAATGATGCAGGATTGTCTCAAGTCCACCGAAGTAGCGGTAGAGCAGAACCTTGTCGACTCCGGCTTCGCGGGCGACGGCGTTGACGCCCCATGCCGGCAGGCCTTCCCGCGCCAGCAGGTTCCATGCGGCGGAACGGATCCGGTCTTCGGTGGCGGGACGGTTGCGGCGGTTCATGAGAAGGCGGAAAGAACCGATTTACGGGCCGGAAAAAAAGAGGAAATAAGCGGTTTGGAGGAGAATATAAAGCAGAATGACAATGAGTACCCACGAAAGCGGCCACGGTTTGCGCTCGCGGGTTCCTTGTTCGCCTGATGGAGGTTCGGAGGGCATAATAAATAATGCATCATTCGCTTCGGCAGGAAGCAAGGCAATCGAGGACAGCGGCCACTGTCTCCGTGCGGGCTTGCGGAGTAATGCCGTGGCCGAGGTTGAAAATGTAGCGCCTGTGGGGCCGCATCTGCTCGATCAGCTGGCGGCAGGCAACCACTGCGGGCTCGCTGTCCCCCGCCATAAGGGCCGGATCAAGGTTGCCTTGAAGGGTAATGTCCGCCCCGAGTTCGCGTCGCCAACGGGGAAGATCAACCTTTGGATCGGCGGCAAGGGCCGTTGCTCCCGAGCTCGCCAGGGCGCTGGCGGAATTGCCCATTCCTTTCGCAAAAAGGATGACGGGAACCTCGTCTGCGAGTTCGTGGATAATGGAGCGCGTCCACCGCAGGGAGGCGGCTTCATAGGTTTCTTCAGGGAGAGCGGCCGCCCATGAATCGAAAATCTGGAGCGCATCCACGCCTGCCTCCGCCTCCGATCGGAAGAGTTCGACGAGGGCGGAGGTAAGCTTTTCCATAAGAAGATCGAACAGGGCCGGTTGCTCGGCAAGAAGGGCGCGGGTACGGCGAAAATCCCGGGTGGAGCCGCCTTCGATCATGTAGGTGGCGAGGGTGAACGGTGCCCCGCCGAATCCGAGCAGGGCTTTCGTGTGCCCCAGCTCCGCGCGGACTTGACGCAATGCCGCCGGCAGGTAGGCCGTGCGTTCCCGGACCGCCTCCGGTTCCAGGGCGCGGATGTCCGCCTCCGATTCGAGCCGGTACTCCATGCGGATGCCGCCTTCGGGATGAAAGGCGTAGCCTTGTCCCATCGCTTCCGGAATAATAAGGATGTCGCTGAAGATGATGGCGGCGTCGAGTTGGGCAAAGCGACGCAGCGGCTGGAGGGTCACTTCGGTGGCGAGGGCGGGGGTTTTGACGAGCGTCAGGAAGTCGTACTTCTGCTTGAGTGCCTGGTATTCGGGCAGGTAGCGGCCAGCCTGGCGCATTATCCAGGCCGGGGGACGGTCCGGAAGGCGGTCGCTGAAGGCGCAGAGAAATCGGTCCCGGCTGTTCATAAGGCGGCCTTTTCATCGGCTTCGGCGAGCCAGTTTCGGGGTTGCAGAAATTCGTCGTGCAGGCGGGCTTCTTCGGCGCCCGGATGTGTCGGCCCGCCGTAGGCCCATTTGGCCATTGGCGGCATGGACATAAGGATGCTTTCCGTGCGTCCGCCGCTCTGCAGGCCGAAGCGGGTGCCGCGGTCATACAGGAGATTGAACTCGACGTAGCGACCGCGCCGGTACAACTGGAATTCCTTTTCCTCTTTGCCGTAGCTTGTGTGGCGTCGGCGCCGGGCAATGTCCACCCACGCCGGGAGAAAGGCCTCACCGACGGCTTTTGTAAAAGCAAAGGAGCGCTCCTCGCCGAGTTCGTCGAAGTCGTCGAAGAAGAGCCCCCCGACGCCGCGACACTCTCCCCGGTGGGGAAGGTGGAAATAGCGGTCGCAGGCCTCCTTCAAGCGAGGATACAAATGATCGCCAAAGGGTCGGCAGGTTCGCTCAGCGGCCCGATGCCATTCCACCGCGTCCTCGAAATACGGATACACCGGCGTCAGGTCAAAGCCCCCGCCAAACCACCAGAGGGGAGGGGCTTCATGGTCTTCGGTCGTGCGGAAAAACCGCACATTCATATGGGCGGCGGGCACATGGGGGTTGTCCGGATGGAGAACGACGGAAACGCCCATGGCCTCGAAAGACCGGTCCGCGAGGGCAGGGCGCCTTTCCGTCGCGCTGGCCGGCAGTCGCCGACCGTAAACATGCGAGAAATTGACGCCGCCCTTTTCGATCAGTCCACCTGCGGTAAGGGCGCAACTGCGACCTCCACCGCCCTCGGGACGCTCCCATTCATCCGTCTCCCGGCACGCCTGCGGATCCTCTTTTTCCAAATCCAAAAGCAGTTGCTCCTGAAATCCGCGAAACCAGTCCCGGGCTTCCTCCGTTCTGCTCATCCCGTTTCTTTTCCCGCTTGAAAGCACATGGTCAAAGGAAATCGCGCGGCCGGACTCGAAGCCGGTTAACCAGTTGACAGGTAAGATATGGGGCAGACCTTTCCAGATCATTCAAAAAGCTCTTATGACAAATTCTGACCTGACCACCGTTGCCCCGCAATGTGACTATCCGCTCAACAGCGATCCTTTGACAACCAACAAAGATGTTACCCGCTGGGTTGAGCGCATTGCCCGGCTTTGCCAACCCGATCGCGTCCACTGGGTCGACGGTTCCGCAGAGGAAAATCAGGCACTTTTCCGTATGATGGTGGCCCGCGGGGACTGCATCAAACTCAACGAGGAAAAGCGGCCGAACAGTTACCTTTTTCGGTCCGATCCAAGGGATGTGGCCCGTGTCGAAGGCCGGACTTTCATCTGTTCGGTCTCAAAGGACGATGCCGGTCCTACCAACAATTGGACACCGCCGGAGGCGATGAAGGAAAAGATCAACAAACTTGCGGAGGGATGCATGAAGGGCCGTACCCTGTACGTAATCCCTTTCAGTATGGGGCCGATCGGTTCACCCATTGCCAAAATCGGAATCGAAATCACGGACTCTCCTTACGTCGTCGTGAATATGCGCATCATGACGCGCGTGGACAAAAAGGTCTACGAAGTTCTCGGCGACAGCCGCAACTACGTGCGCTGTGTTCATTCCGTTGGCTCCCCCATCCACAAGGCCGAAGATGATGTTTCATGGCCGTGCAATCCCGATAATACCTTCATCGCCCACTTCCCCGAGGAAAAGACGATCCTTTCCTTCGGCTCAGGTTACGGAGGAAACGCTCTTCTCGGGAAGAAGTGCTTTGCCTTGCGCCTCGCGAGTACGCTTGCGCGCGCCGAGGGCTGGCTGGCCGAACACATGCTCATCCTTGGCGTAAAGGATCCGAGCGGGCATAAGACCTACGTCACGGGGGCTTTTCCCAGTGCCTGTGGCAAAACGAATTTCGCGATGCTGATTCCGCCGAAAGCCATCAAGGAAGAAGGCTGGGAAGTTTCCACGGTCGGCGACGACATCGCATGGATCAAACCAGGGCCGGACGGCAGGCTGCGGGCCATCAATCCCGAGGCCGGCTTTTTCGGGGTGGCGCCAGGAACCAGTTTCGGGACCAATCCGATGGCGATGGAATCCTGCTCGAAGGATACCATCTTCACGAATGTCGCCCTCACCGATGATGGGGATGTCTGGTGGGAGGAAATGACCGAGGAACCGCCCGCGCATCTTATAGACTGGAAGGGACGCGACTGGAGACCGGGCATGACCGACGAAAACGGAAAACCGGTTCCCTCCAGCCATCCCAACAGCCGCTTTACGGCACCGGCGGCAAACTGTCCGATCATTGATGAGGAATGGGAAAATCCCGAAGGGGTTGTGGTCGGAGCCATGGTTTTCGGCGGTCGCCGGATGTCGACCATTCCGCTGGTTTTTCAGAGCTTCAACTGGCAGCACGGCGTCTATCTCGGAGCAACTATCGGTTCCGAGCGGACCGCCGCCGCCGAGGGCAAGGTCGGCGAGCTGCGGCGCGATCCCTTCGCTATGCTGCCTTTCTGTGGCTACAACATGGGAGACTATTTCCGCCACTGGCTCAAGATCGGCAAGTCTGTCAACGAGCCGCCGCAGATCTTCCACGTCAACTGGTTCCGGCGGGACGACGACGGGAAAATGCTCTGGCCCGGCTTCGGCGAGAATATGCGCGTGCTCAAATGGATTGTGCAGCGAGCCAATGGCGAGAGTGCTTCCAAAGAAACCGCCCTTGGCTGGATGCCCCGTAAAAAAGACTTCGACTGGAATGGACTTGATTTCCCGGACCAAGCATGGGACCGCCTCATGGAAGTCGACAGCGCTACCCTCATGGCCCAGACCCTCGATCACGAGGAACTGTTCCTGAAGCTCTGGGATTACATGCCGAAGGAACTCCTCTGGCAGCGTGACTTGCTCATCTCGCGATATTAATCCCGGACGGCCCAAGCCTCGCCTGCTTCCGTCGGGAAGGCAGATGACCGGGCGACCGCAGTGATCCGCCTGACAGCGGGCCTTTGCAACTCTCCCGTTTACGGCGGAAGCCCATCGCTTTTCCACGCTCGTGGAATTACTTGACCCCCGCATCCACCAACGAACCCTTTTCTGATGGAACCGCTTGCCCGCACCCTCGATGCTGCCATTCTCAGACCGGAATTCACCCTCGCGGAAACCCGTGCAGCCCTGAAGCTCTGCCTCCAGTACAACACCATCACCGTCTGCGTGCGGCCCTGTGACATTGCCGTCGCAAAGGAGATGCTCGCCGGCTCGCAGACCGGCGTCTGCGTCGTCCTTGGCTTTCCCCACGGCGACCAGCTGAGCGCAAGCAAAGCCGACGAAGCTCGCCGCTACATCGACATGGGCGTGCACGAGATCGACATGGTCTCCAATTTTGGACGCGCGCGCTCCGGCGAATGGGAAGCTTACCGCGACGACATCGGGGAGGTGGCGGAGCTCACCCGCAAAGTTGGTATTCCCCTCAAAGTCATTGGCGAGACCGTGCACCTTGATCCCGAACAGGTCCGCCGCTTTGTGGAGACGTCGATCGAGGCGGGAGCCGACTACGTGAAGACCTCCACCGGCTTCAATGGCGCGGGGGCCGATCCGGAAACGGTGCGGCTCATGATCGCCACGGCCGCCGGGCGCATCAGGATCAAGCCCTCCGGCGGTATCCGCGATGCCACTACGGCCCGCGCCTTCCTTGAAATGGGCGCCCACCGCCTCGGTGTCGGCTACAGCAACGTGGCCGCCCTGTGCGGAGAAGGGGAGGCATCGGGCGACGCCTACTAAACCGCAGAGGACGGGAGTCGGCCTGGAGACCGACTCTACGGT